>JBAWVO010000216.1:0-11263 GCA_037147235.1 Planctomycetota bacterium
GGCGTCCCGCCTGCCCAAGATGTTGTGGTTGAACCAGGCAGGCGAGACGCCCGCGCCACAAACTTGGCGGAGAGCCGAATAATCAAACACTTTCTCAAGGAGTATATTCATGTTGCATTCCGGTCGGTTGTTGCTTTTTGCGGTGTTGGCAAGCGGGTTCATTGGTGCATCCCCGAGCGAGGGGGCTGCGGCGAAAATTAACGATTGGGGGTTACTCTTTTCCGATTCGGCCGTCCAGCAAGCAACGGGGAAGCTTCTAAAAATTTTTAGCCGTTTCAAGGTCGATGTCATGATCGAGACCTTTCCGTCGATCCCGGAGAACATGAAATCGCAATACAAACCCGACAATCCTACCGAAAAGGCCGACTTTTTCCGCCGCTGGGCCGTGACGCGTGCCGAAGACGAAGGCATCAAAGGCATCTACATCCTGATTTGCAAGAGTCCGGGGCACCTACAGATCGAACCCGACAAATCGACCCGCATGCGGGCTTTTACGCTCGAAGACAGCTCTCGGTTGATCAGGCGCGTGTCGAAGCTCATGGGGAAAAGTGAATTCGATCCGGCCCTCACGGATATCGTCGATACCATTCAGTCGACACTGGAGCGCAATCTCGGCCAACGTACTGGCCAGGCCGCGCCGTCCCCACGGAGAACTCCCATTCCCGGTCAAGGTCAGCGCAACGGCCAGGCCACGCCACCGGCGCAAGGTGTACCCGGCGGAGAAGATTTCTCGAACAAGCTGTGGGTCTGGATCTGTCTGGGCGTGGTGGCCCTCCTTGTCTTTTGGATGATCCTAGCTCTCGTTCGTGCGTTTAGTGGCGGCGGCAGCGGCGGCGGCGGCTATGGCGGTATGCAGGGGGGCATGCCGGGAGGCGGCTATGGTCCCGGTTATGGCGGCGGCAGTGGTGGTGGTGGCGGATTTTTCAGCTCTCTCCTCGGCGGCATGTTCGGCGGGGTAGCAGGAAGTTGGATGTATGATTCCTTCTTCCGCGGCGGCAGTCACGGTTCGTCATCGGGCGACTTCTCTTCGTCACACGGCGACTTCGGGTCGTCCGACCAGGATTCGCTGCCTGCAGATCAGGCCGGTGCCGGCGATTTTGGCGGCGATACCAACAACCTGGGGGGCGGCGATTTCGGCAGTGACGATTCCACGAGCGGTGGTGGCTTTGACGGCGGCGGTGGAGACTTCGGCGGAGGCGATTTCGGCGGAGGTGATTTCGGCGGCGGCGGCGGTGGCGATTCTGGTGGCGATAGTTAGTGGCCGTGTATCCTTCTGGCATTGCATCAAACCGGGTAGTGTGTCAAGACTCCACTGCGTAAAGTCCCGGGTCCATCCTGAAAGGATGCCAGCAATTAGCCCACCACTGGTATCGCGGCTCGATGGGCATTTCGACCCCGAAGGGGTCGCAGCGCAGCCCGGACTTTTCGACGGGGTCAGGAGACCCGCGCCGAACCGAGCTTTCAAACAAGCGCGGTGGCGCGGAGCTTTCGGACGTGGTGGGCAATGAATGCGGCGGCATCGTTCAGGGCAAATTGGCGATCGACATTCCCTTCGACGAAGGCTACCTTGTTCATGCCGTAAACGTCCGAGGTGGCATCGTCTTGGCCGAGAACGTAACCACCGGCGGCGCGGATTGCGCGGCAGCCATCGGCACCGTCTCGCCCCATGCCGGTCATGATCACCCCGAGACAACTGCTGCCAAAGGCTTCTGCGACGCTCTTCATCATTACGTCGACCGACGGTTTGTGGCCGCTGACGACTTGCCCGTCCGTGACCACCGCTCGCACTGCGTTGCCCACTCGGCGAACTTGCAGATGCTTGCCGCCGGGGGCAATCAGGACGCAATTAGGCTGCAAAACATCTCCCGAGGCGGCCTCTTTGACCGATAACTCGCCAAGAGAATCGAGGCGCCAGGCTAGCGGTTTTGTGAAACTTGGCGGCATGTGCTGCACCACGATGATCGGCGGCATGGGTGGCCGAATCGCCGCGAACAATTGGGCTAGCGCAGGCGGCCCGCCTGTGGAAATGCCGATCGCAACGCATTTTCCGGCCAACTCCGGGGGAAGGTAGCTCGAGACCACTTTGCCGTCCGCCAGCCCGCCGCCGGACGGCTTTGTGCCTGCAGGGTTGGCCCCTCGCTGGGCGACACGCTGGGCAATGCGTAGTTTCTGGCCGCGACGGATTTCCAGAATCCGTTGCACGTCGCAACCGGCCGCCATGCGAATCTTCCGCGGCAGCTCGTCGCGAAGCGCGGTCCTGGTTTGCTCCCCGTAATCAGGTTTTGCCAGGTAGTCCACTGCCCCACGGTCAAGAGCATCCAGGGCAATTTCAGCCCCCAATTTCGTCAGTGAACTGACCATGATGACGGGGATAGAATGCCTCAGAAGGATGGCATCGAGGGTTGCCAAACCATCCATTCGGGGCATCTGGACGTCTAAGGTGATTACATCGGGCCGTACGGCATCGAGGATTTCCAGGGCCTTTTGCCCATCCTCTGCGGTACCGGCCACCATCATTCCGGGGGTGGCCGTGATGCTATCGGCAATCAGTGATCGGATTACTGCCGAATCATCGACCACCAGAACACGGATTTCTCCCGCAGCCATCGTAAATCTCCCGTCGTGGAACGGAATGCATTCCGTTGTTTTCCACTTCGTAGAACGGAATTTATTCCGTTGTTTATTAAACGGAATTTATTCCGTTCTACGAAGAAAGAGCCATCACCGTCGAAACTCTAGGTTATAATCGCACCTAAAGCCAATGGGCGCAACCCTGAAAATCAACTGAAGATTTCCGCTTGCGTCACGGAACTCGTGCTAGAGTTTTCTGAGACGGAGAGACGGATCATGCAGGGCAGTTCCAAAAAAATTCTGATCGTTGACGACGACGCGGCAATGCTCCGATTACTGAGGCGTCTGCTTGGCCAGGACTATTGCCTGGCCGAAGCAAGCTCCGGTGAAGAGGCACTGGCAATGCTGTCCAGTTTCCCTGCCGATCTGGTCATGCTCGACATCGTCATGCCCGGCATTGACGGCCACGAGACCTGTCGCCGCATCCGTTCGCGACCGCTCGGACGGGCGATTCAGGTGATTATGGTCTCGGCAAGATCGTCTCACAACGAGCAGGCTCGGGCCTATGCGGCAGGTGCCGACGATTACGTGGTGAAGCCTTTTGAACCGTACACACTGTGTTCCAGGGTGCGGCTCCACTTCCGCCTTCGCGGTGCCTTGGAGACCATTGCGCTGACCAGCGGTTACGGCCAACATCATGACGGCAGTTGCGAAGCGGACAAGGCCCGCGCCCACTTCATGGCACACGTCCATGATGTGACGGTCGCGGCCTTGACCAAGGTGGCCGAGTTGCGCGATACGGAGACGGGCGAACATCTCGCCAGGATGCGTTCCTACACACAGATCATCGCGGAAGAACTCAGCCGCCATGGCCCCTACACGGAGCAGATCGACGAGCAGTTTCTCGAAGATATCTATCGGGCCAGCCCACTGCACGATATCGGTAAAGTCGGGATCAATGATGCGATCTTGCTGAAGCCGGCGCGGCTGACTCCCGAGGAGTTCGAGACCATGAAGCAACACACGACGATCGGTGCGAACATCCTCGATCACGTGGCCTTTGGCGCTCCGGACGCCAGTTTTCTGAGCATGGCAGCCACCGTCGCACGATTCCACCATGAGCGATTCGATGGAAACGGTTATCTGGTCGGGCTGCGCGGCACGGAGATTCCGCTCTCCGCGCGGATCGTTGCGCTTGCCGATGCCTATGATGCGATCACCTCGATCCGGCCCTACAAAGCCCCGCAATCCGCGGCCACCGCGCGAGATATTATCCAACGCGATTCCGGTAGCCACTTTGATCCGGTCGTCGTGGAGGCTTTCCTGCGACGCATGGATACTCTGGCGAGTGTTCAGAAGCAGGCTCAAGAACATGCCCCGATCGCCATCGGCACGGGTTCCTTGTTCCCTGGGCAGGTCCATTCGGAATGCGGTACTTTATTGCCGCTTTGAGGTAAGGATCAGCGAATCTTCTGTTTTCCTCGATCCTCCCCGGCAGCACTTTT
The DNA here is from genome assembly GCA_037147235.1 of Planctomycetota bacterium. Lineage (GTDB taxonomy): Bacteria > Planctomycetota > Planctomycetia > Pirellulales > Thermoguttaceae > JANXQG01. The sequence goes on from JBAWVO010000216.1 coordinate 4,077, forward strand.
TCCTGCAAGCTGCTACAATCAGAGGAATCTGCTTGTTGCCTGTCTGCGAGACTGTCGTGGCTCAATCCTTGGTTTGCCGTCGTGTTCGCCGCCTGATGGAAGGGACTATCCTGTTTCTAACGGGATTGGTTATTTTTCGCACATGGTTTGTCGAGGGGTTCCCTGTTTTCTGTTTTGTGCAGGGAGGGTCGATGGCAACAACCCTGCTCGGCGGCCATGTCGATTCGACATGCCCGAACTGCAAGTTTGCGTTCTCCTGCGAAGCCCAAGGTTGTGGCGAGGCGACGCAGACAGTCTGCCCGAATTGTGAGGTAAAATTCACTCCCCCGTCGAACCTCGGAAGAGTGCTCGCGGGTGATCGGGTTCTGATCGACCGCACGGCCTTTCAGGTGCGGCGGCCAGTACGTTGGGAAGTCGTCGCCTTTCATCGGTGGCGGAGCGGGCAGGATCTCGTGGTCAAGAGAGTTGTCGGTTTGCCGGACGAAAAAATCGAAATCATCGACGGCGACGTTTATGCCGACGGCCGAATACAGCGAAAAACCCTGCGGCAGCAACGTGCGCTGCGAATCCTTGTGCATGACGATGATTACGCCGGCACCACGCCACGCTGGCGGCCGCAAGACGTTGGGAGCAACTGGAGCCGTCAGCAGGGATGCCTTGTCCATGCGGAAAACCGAGGCGACGACATTGGATGGATTGTCTATAACCATTCAAATCCCGGAGGCGACAATCCCCATGGACCCGCTCGGATAACCGATTATGGATTCTATAATCACGGGCGTCTCCAGCGGAATGAGGCTATTCATCCCATGGCCGATGTGGCAATGTCACTTCGCATTGAAAGTATTCGCGGCCGCGGTCTGCTTTGGTTGCAGGCGACCGACGGCCGCGATGAATTCATGGTCCAGATTGATCCCGGGGAGGGGAAGTATACGGTGGTGAAAAATCGTCGGACGTTGGCGGGTGCTTCGGGCGACTTGTCCGGTTCGTTGCGCGGTCAGACGATCGAGGTCTCGCTTTTCGACCGGCAGTTTCTGTTGTCGATCGCCGGGCGGACCTTGGTCACCTCCAACCTCGATACCCCCGGACCACCGCCTCTTGCAGACCAACCGCTAGCGATCGGCGTTCAAGGACTTGGGATCGTCATGGATCGACTGCGGGTATATCGGGATGTATACTATGCGGAATCGCCGTTTGCTGCGTCGCCTGACGGCGAGTCTTCCGGCGTCCTGGGGGCGGAGGAATACTTCGTTCTGGGCGATAACAGCCCCATTTCCGAAGATAGTCGGACCTGGACGAAAGACCGCTTTGTCAACTTTAAGTCATTCGTGGGCAAGCCTTTCGTCGTGATTTATCCGTCCTGCGAAATTTTTCTGGGGGGGAATAGTATTCCCGTTCCCGATCTCACGCGAATTCGCTATATTCGTTGATTCGTCGTTAATACCCGATAGGTTTTTTTAGCATGGCAAAACGCAAGCCTTCCGAGTTGAAAAGTCGTCGCGATCCTCTTGAAACTGCCCGGGCGGCGGCTTTCGAGGCGAAGAACGCCGATTCCTGGTTCTCGCCTGCCGCGATACGCGAGACGGTCGAGTCCGTAATTATTGCTTTTGTGCTGGCGTTTCTTTTCCGGACTTTCGTGGCCGAGGCCTTCGTGATTCCTACCGGATCGATGGCTCCAACCCTGATGGGAAAGCACAAAGACTTGGAATGCCCGATGTGCCGTTACCGCTACCAGGTGAGCGCGAGCGATCACCCCAACAGCGACGTGGCAACCAACGTCTACAATGCAACCTGCCCGATGTGTCGCTTCACGGCCGACCTTACCCACAAAAATCCCCAGAATCAGTCCTATCCGAGTTACGATGGCGATCGCATTCTGGTGGCCAAGTTTCTCTACGAGTTTGCCAACCCAAAACGCTGGGATGTTATCGTTTTCAAATACCCAGGCGACGCAACGATGAACTACATCAAGCGGTTGGTAGGGCTGCCCGGTGAAACCATCAACATTCACGGCGGCGATTTGTGGATTCACAAACCGGACCAACCGGAGGGACATTTTGAGATCGCCCGAAAACCGCCCGAAAAAGTGCTGGCAATGCTCCAGCCTGTTTACGATAACGATCTTGCGCCCGCGATTACGGGTAAGTTGCACTGGCCTGCGCGCTGGACAGTCGATTCAGGCTCAGGAGACAATTTTTGGAGCAGCAAGGATCTTTCCTCATTCGAGGTCGAGGGCAGTGCCAAGGGCGAGGCTTGGATTCGTTACCGGCATCGGGTGCCGACACATGAACAGTGGCGGTCGATTGCCGTCGTCGCTGGCAAGCAGAGCGAGAAACTGACACGAGACGATTTTGAGAAAGGATCGGGATTGAATGATTCCTTCCAAGAGAGCGTCATGCCGCAATTGATCTCGGATTTTACCGCTTACAATACGAGTTATAGTGACCAGTCGGAAGCGAGCTTTAAATCGTTGATTGAACGGGGCTACGGCCAGCACTGGGTTGGCGACTTGGCCGTACAATTTGAGTTGGAGTCCAAGTTGGCTTCCGGCAAGGTGGTCGCCGAATTGATCAAGGGCGGCCGTCATTTCCAGTGCCGTTTTGACCTTTCGTCCGGAAAGGCCGAATTGGCGATTGGCGGTGGTGGACCGGAAGCCGATGGATACCATCGTGAGGCCACAACCGCAATTTTCGGTGCCGGCCAACACTCGATTAGGTTCGCGAACATTGATGACGAATTGACCCTCTGGGTTGATGGAAAGGTCGTGGCGTTCAAGGATCCGGCCCAACCCGATGCACTGCCCTCAAGCGATGGACAAACCGAGTCGGAAAAGCATCCAAACCGGTATAACTCGGCGAAATTGAACAACCACGTTCCCACGGCGGAAGATCTTTCGCCGGTTGGAATCGCCGCCGAAGAGGCAACGGTCAAAGTCAGCCATATCAAGGTTCTTCGCGACGTTTACTACATCGCTGCGTTCAATGAGGGCAAACCCCAGACTACCGGTCGACTTCTTCAAGATTTTATCTCACCGCCTGATCTGAGCAACCCCAGGAATTGGGAGTATGACTTCAGCAAAGCCAACATGAGAAGCTGCAAAATCGAGCTCAAGGCTTCCGATCCGGCCCACCCGGAAAGGGACCGTTTCTTTGTACTTGGCGACAACAGCGCGCAAAGCAGCGATGGCCGGCTTTGGGTCGGCGAATGGTCGGTCGAGCGGGAACTGCTTATCGGCAAGGCCCTGTTCATCTACTGGCCGCATGGGTGGAAAATTCCTTACGTGCCGTTGCCGTTCAATGTCGTTCCCTACTTCCAAAGAATGCATTTCGTTCGATAATGGCAGATTGTAGTCTGTAGTTGTACGATGAATTTGTAGGGTGGAGCGGTTTCCATGCTTGAAGTCCAAGGATTGGTGAAGTATTACGGTGCGCGTTGCGTCGTCAACGGCGTCGATTTCCGCGTCGATCAGGGGGAGATTGTCACTCTGCTTGGCCCGAACGGCGCCGGCAAAACCACCAGCTTCCGCATGACCTGCGGCATGATTGAGCCTAACCAGGGCAAAGTCGTTCTCAATAACATCGACATCACGCGCTGGCCCATGTATCGCCGCGCCCGCGAAGGCGGCATGGGCTATCTGGCCCAGGAATCGAGCGTCTTTCGCAAGCTCACGGTGGAAAAGAACCTGCTGGGCGTGATGGAACTCTTGGGCATGGATCGCAAGACTCGTTACGCCCGCTGCGACGAGCTGCTCGACCAGTTTGACATCAAGCGGCTCCGCAAATCGGTCGCTTTGTCGCTTTCCGGCGGCGAACGGCGGCGGCTGGAAATCGCCCGCGCGCTGGTTTCCAATCCCAAGATCATTTTGCTCGACGAGCCATTCACGGGCATCGATCCCGTGACAATCGCCAGCATTCAAAAGATCATTAGCGCTTTGAAGAATAATGGCATTGCCATCCTGATCACCGACCACCAGGTTCGCGAGACCTTGCAAATCACGGACCGCTGCTACGTGATTCGTGCGGGTGAGGTGCTATGCCACGGCCCTCCGGATGAAGTGTTAAATCATCCCGAGGCGAGGGAGCATTACTTCGGCGAAAACATGGACTTGGGTTCCCTCACGCCTCCCGTGCCGCTTCCCCCTCCTGGCCAGCCGCGGCGGATTGACGCCCATTGCGAGGATACCGAGGATCACGCCCAATAGTTCTGGCCCCGCGAAGGAAGGTAGCCGCTGCGCGGCTAGAGGGCTGAACGCCGTTGACGCAGGGATTGGCCTGGGCCTTCGGCCGGAATTTCGGCCCAACGGGCCAGTCGTTCCCCCAACCCTTGCTCCCCCCTGCCCGACACCGCCCATGTTTTGTTACAATGGAGTCTCACTTTCTGCGTATCTGCCGGGTTCGATTGATGAAACGACTTGGAAATGTGGCTATCGTTGGCGTGGGGTTGATCGGAGGATCGATCGGCTTGGCCCTGCGCCAACGAAATTTGGCGGAAAACGTCATCGGTATCGGTCGCCGTCAGGTCAGCCTGCGGATTGCCCGACGAGCCGGAGCCATCACTCATACCACAATCGATCTAGCCAAAGGGGTGGCTCAGGCCGAGCTGGTGATTGTCTGCACCCCCGTGGGCCAGATCGCTGATCTTGTGCAGGAGGCGGCGCGGCACTGCCCCGAGGGAGTACTCATTACCGACGCCGGCAGCACCAAGCAGCAGATCGTCGCCGCGCTGGACAACCAACTGCCCCGAGGGTGCCGCTTCCTTGGCAGCCATCCCATCGCCGGCAGCGAAAAGACTGGGGCCAATTACGCCACGGCCGATCTTTTTGACGGCCGCGTCGCCGTGATTACCCCGACGAAGAACACCCGGGCGGAAGATTACGACCTGCTGGAGGAGTTCTGGCAGGGCCTCGGATCGATTGTCGTACGGATGTCGCCCGAGGAGCATGATCGGGCGTTGGCCATCACCAGCCATCTGCCCCACATGGCAGCCGCGGCCCTAGCGAATACGATTACGGAGAACTACTTTCGGCTGGCCGGAACGGGTCTCTTGGATACGTCGCGGCTGGCCTCGGGCGATACGAACCTCTGGAAGCAGATTCTCATGCAGAATCGGGAGAACGTGCTGAAGTCGTTGGAGCAATATCACGCTCAGCTTCAGGCATTGCATACGGCAATTCGCAACAGCGATGAAGCCGCCCTGGAAAGATTCCTCACAACGGCGAAGAAGAACCGAGATGCTTTGGGAAGTTGACATTTACCCTGCCCCGGGCCAACCCGACCTGCTGGGCCGGCCTATTTCCACGGCGGCTACTGAACTTGGACTGGCCGTCAATCTGAAGGTTGCCGCCGCTCGCGGCTACCTGATCCAGGCCGATTGGGACCGCTGCCAGACCCAGCAAGTCGCCTTGGAACTGCTCACGGATCGCGTTGTCGAAAGAGCGATTATAGCGCAGGTGGGAGATGAAGAGCTGAATGTGGCCCCGCCAAATCATATGATCGGCGAGCTTATCCCATCCTACTCCTCCAATCCCCAATCCCCAATCCCCAATCCCTTCTTCCTCGTCCACGTTTTTTCCAAGCCTGGCGTCATGGACCCCGTGGCCCAAAGCGTGATGTCGGCGATCGAAGATTTTGGAATGAAGGCCGAAGTGGTCCGCACGCTGAAGAAGTACTGGATCGAGGGCCTCGATCCCGACTCCATCAGCACTCTGTGCGCAAAAGTCCTGGCCAATGACGCCATTGAGCAGGTGATCGTCGGCCCCTTGGGTTTCCGCCACCTGGAACTGGGGGCTGCCTATAACTTCCACCTAACCACTGTGCCAATCCTCGCGATGGACGACGAAGCTCTGCGCGTTTTGAGCCGCCAGGGACAGCTTTATCTTTCGCTGGTTGAAATGCAGACGATCCGGGCTTATTTCCAGAAGCTCGGCCGCAACCCGACCGATGCCGAACTGGAAACCGTCGCCCAGACCTGGAGCGAGCATTGCAGCCACAAGACGCTCGCCGGCCGGATTCACTATCGCGAGGAATCCGGTAAGGCGGATTGCCAATCTGCCCAACCGTCGGGCGAGCGCAACTTCCAGAACATGCTCCGCGAGACGATCTTCGCCGCCACCGAGAAGATTCGCCGGGATCTTGGTGCTGACGACTGGTGCGTGAGCGTCTTCCGAGACAACGCCGGCATCATCCGATTCGACGATGAGTACAACGTGGTCTTCAAGGTCGAAACCCACAATCACCCTTCCGCCCTGGAGCCTTACGGCGGGGCCAATACGGGCATCGGCGGCGTGATCCGCGACCCGATGGGCACCGGCATGGGTGCCAAGCCGGTTTGCAATACCAACGTATTCTGCTTCGCTCCGCCCGACACGCCGCCGGAACAGATTCCCACCGGCGTACTCCATCCTCGCCGCGTGGCCAAAGGCGTCATCTCCGGAGTCCGCGACTACGGCAACCGCATGGGCATTCCGACGGTGAACGGGGCCGTCTACTTCGATCCGCGTTACTTGGGCAATCCGCTGGTTTTTTGCGGCACCGTGGGGCTGATTCCTTGCGATATGTCGTTCAAGGAAACGCTGCCCGGCGATAGGATCGTGGCTATCGGTGGACGGACCGGCCGCGACGGTATCCACGGTGCCACGTTCAGCTCGGCCGAACTGCATCACGAGAGCGAAACATTATCCGGCGGCGCGGTGCAGATCGGCAACGCGATCACCGAAAAGATGGTACTCGACGTGCTCCTGGCCGCTCGTGATCGAGGGCTTTACACCGCAGTGACCGACTGCGGCGCAGGCGGTTTCTCCAGTGCCGTGGGCGAGATGGGCGAGAAGATCGGGGCCGAGGTCTGGCTCGATCGTGCGCCGCTGAAGTACCAAGGTATTTCCTATACCGAGATCTGGATTTCCGAGGCCCAGGAGCGGATGGTGGTCAGCGTGTCGCCGGAGAAGGTCGAGGAGCTGATTGCACTCTGTGCGTCCGAAGGCGTCGAGGCCACGGTCATTGGCCAGTTCGTGCCCACCGGCCGGCTGGTGCTGAAGTATCACGATCAGGAGGTGGCCAACCTCTCGATGGATTTTCTTCACAACGGCCGCCCGCCCGTCGTACGCGAGGCGGTGTATGAGCCGGGAGTTGTCAGTTGTCAGTTGTCAATCCCCAATCCCCAATCCCCAATCCCTAATCCCCATTCTCCCC
>JBAWVO010000217.1:0-11127 GCA_037147235.1 Planctomycetota bacterium
CCCCCCACCCCCGCACACACGCAGCCAGCGAGAGCACCGCAAGCACACCCATGCCCATGCCCATCACCTTCATCTATTCGCAGCTTGCCACCGATCCTGACCTGAGTGAACTGGTCGATTTATTCGTGCAAGAGATGCCCGATCGAATCAACGCCCTGGAAATACAGGCGCAAAGTCGCGACTGGCAACAACTGACTCGAACTGCCCATCAAATCAAAGGTGCGGCCGGGAGCTACGGATTCCTGGCAATAACTCCCTGCGCTGCCCGACTGGAATCTGCCGCGAGAAACGGCGGCCAGGAGGAAGAGATTCTTTCGACGCTTGACGAGCTTCTGAGTCTTTGTCGCCAGGTGCGATCTGGAGTACCCCAAGCAAAAGACGAGCATTGCCCTAACCAAAGGAGCGAATCCCCATGAACTACCGGAAAACCATTCTGCACGTTGACGACGATCCGCAGTTGACTCGGCTGGTCGCCCATTATCTCCAGCCACTCGGTTACGAAGTGACCTCTCTCAATGACCCGACGCAAACCCTCCGGGTGCTGAGCGAATTGCAACATCGACTGGTCCTTCTGGACATCGACATGCCCGAGGCTAATGGTCTCGATCTGCTCCAACAAATCAAACATACCCACGGGGGCAGCCAAGTCATCATGCTGACAGGACTGGTCTCGACGCAGACTCTCTTGCAGTCGTATCGCTGGGGAGCGGAATTCTGTATCTTCAAGCCGATGACAAACGTCGCCCCTTTATTGGAGGCTGTCGAGGCAGTGTTCCGTAAAATCGACCATTGGTGGAGCGCATTGGAGGAGCTCGGCAAGCAACGGCGCAACCTAGAAAACGGTGGCGGCCTGCCGCTTCCGGAAGCGGCTCTTGAGGTTCCAATAAGCCAACTTGTCGCCACGACAGGACTCCAGGAAGGATAGGCCCAATGGACACCAGCGTGATCGACCAGCATGAGGCACTCGCGGATTTCATCGACGAAGGCGTGGAGTCGCTGCGAGGACTTCCGGCGCAGTTGGATGCCTATCGTTCGACGCCAACCGTTGCCGAGCCGATCAACGCCGTCTTTCGGGCCATTCACTCTATCAAGGGCTGTGCCGCCTTCCTTGGATTGGATGCCATCCGGGCTTTCTCCCACGCCCTGGAAAATACCCTGGACGTAATCCGCACGGAATTCACTCCGCTGCATGACGTCTTGGAGCACAGCCTCATCGAAGGCTTCGACCGGTTGGATGCCTTGCTCCAAGAGGCTGCGGGTGGGAAGATCGCGACGGAATTGCGGTCGGAAGACATGCGTATCCTGGAGGCGGTGCGAGCGGCGGCAAGTAGTTCTCCGCCTGGTCAAACTGCCGAAGCAGCTTTCCTCGCGGCTATTCAGCGGATCGCGAACCTTATGGATGCCGGTGGCCTGGAGGTTCGACAAGCTGGCCAGGAGCTGCGCGGGTTGCTGCACGGCTATACGTCGCAATCCAATCTTCAAGAGCCCGAGGTGTTGGCCCTGGAAACCATGAAGCCAGCCGAACTTGGCGGTTACCCCGAGGGACCGCAAAACAATCTTGCGGCGACGGACCAGCAAGCGGCCGTTGCCGAACTCGCCGAGCCGGCAGCGGCAGCAAAGTCCAGCTTCGTCCGCGTCAAGGAAGAACATCTCAACGACTTCCTGGAGCATGTTTCCAGGATGTTCATCACCTCGGATCGCTTCCGCGATCTGCAGTTGCGAATGGCCCAAACGAGACAACTGCCCGAACTGGCCGAAGAGCTAAGTCAGATCAACATGGATCTGAAGGTCGAGTCCACGACGCTACAGCATGGGGTGATGACTTTGCGTCGCGTCTCCATTGGCGGCTTGTTTTCCAAGTTCCCTCGCATGGCGAGGGGGCTTGCCTCCCAACTCGGCAAGCAGATCCACATGCATCTCTCCGGCGAAGAGACTGAAATTGACAAGCAACTCTCCGAAGATCTCGATGCACTGCTTACCCATCTCGTGCGGAACGTCGTGGACCACGCGATGGAGACCCCGGAGCAGCGAACGGCATGTCGGAAGAGCGAGACCGGCAACCTGCACCTAGAGGCCCAATCGACCCCGAACCTGGTGGCGATTCTCGTTCGCGACGACGGCCGGGGAATGGATCCCCAGCGGCTCCGTGCGAAGGCCGTGGAAAAAGGGATAATCACCCAAACCCAGGCCGATGCGCTCTCCAACGAAGATGCCCTGCAACTGATCTTCCGCCCCGGCTTCTCCACTGCGGAGCAGGTCTCGGAGGTCTCCGGTCGCGGCGTCGGCATGGATGTCGTGCGAGCCACCGTCGAGCAGCACCATGGCCAGGTATCCATCGAATCGGTCGTCGGTCAGGGTACAACCATCCGCCTGGAGTTCCCGGTGCGCCAGGCGACCTTGGTAATCGATGGGCTGATGGTTGCCGGCGGAACCGACCAATTCGTCATTCCTTTTGAGAATATCAAGGAAATCGTCCGCGTTGATGCCGCACAATTCCAATCCGTTCATGGGCGCCCCATGGCGATGATCGGCAACTCCACCTTCCATGCGGTGCATCTCGAAGAACTCACCGGCATGCGGCACGAGGACCGCATGGCGACCGGTTCGGAGGTGGTTGTCGTGGTGGAGTGCAAGGGCCGCAGTTTGTGTATTCGCGTAGACAACGTCCTGGGCCATCGCCAAGTGGTAGTTACGGCCCTCAATAAGATCCTGCCCGACAGCACGAAGCTCACCGGTATCGCCCAGCTCGGCGGTGGCCGCCTCGCGCCCGTACTGAACATTCCCGAGATCGTGAAGAACCTCGTGTGAATCAAGATGCCACGATTATGCGTACTCTCGACATTTATATCTACCAAAACACCAAACAAGCGGAGTCGGTCTTTCGTGGTGCTCGCTGATCCGCCCACCCTGCCGCAAAATTCCTGACAAACCAAGTCCGAGATCGCCGTCACGGAATTCAAAGTGCCAGCTCGCCGTGAAATGAGACTCGCTCAAGGCACTCTCCGCCGCAAGTCCATTTCACCATCGGTGGGGTTAGCTGACTGTCCTGTTTTGCTCACTCGCCGAACGGGAGGCGGACGGCACACGGAGTGTGCCTGCTACTTTTTTTGCGACACTTATTTCTGCGCCGATCCTTATCTCCTGAAATTTCTGCTTTTCTTACTTCTTCACTTCTTCTGCTCTTTGGCTTTGTCGAGCGGTTTGCCCGGCCGCTTCAGTTGGGCTGGCTTCTCCGGCGTGGCACCCTTCTTGGCCGCTTCCAGGAGCGAAGGTGTAGCCCGTGACTCGATCGTGCTGAGGATCGATGTCAGCACTTGTTGCGTAGCCTGATCCTGCGAAACACTCTCACGGCAGCGCGCGTATAGCACGCGAATCGCCTCTTGGTCCAGCAGCAGGCCGAATCGCTGTACGTTGAAACCAAATGCGATGCCGGCGGCCTGGCGAACCGCGAGCGGGTTGACGAAACGGCCGGCCAGATCAGTCAGGGCACGCTGGCTCGCCTGCGTGCCGAGGTTGGCCAGTACGGCGACCGCGTGGCCGCTCAATCGCGGCACGCGCAAACCGGCCAGCACCGCATCTTCCACCCGGTGCATGTCATAGAGATTGCCGGACGTGCCAGCCAGCTTTGCCAGACAGTTCAATGCCCGCACGGCCAGATCCTGCCGCTCGGAAAAACCGACGAACTCTCGTGGCGTCAGGGCCATGAGCTGGCCCAATTGCCAGCGGGCCGCCGTGGCATCAATGGGCTGCGAAAAGGCGATTGCCAGAGGATCTTCGTCAGCGATCCGCTCGGCCCGCTTGAGGAAACCTGCGCGAGCAATCAGCCCGATCCGCAAGCTGGCCGTGCGATAGTCCTGGTGAAGTTGCTGCACGATTTCTTCCGCCGGCGGACCTAAAGTCGCCATGTCGATCAGGACGAACTCGTAATCGGGGCAACGCAAGGCCATGCGCACCGCCTCGCGACCCGCGACCGCCGAATCCGAAACAATGTTGCGAAACTTCAGCACGCCAATCCACTCCTCCAACGTCTCGGTGTTGGAACTGACGACCAGTGCCCGGCGACCACCGCTCGACGCGGCCAGGTAGGCCAGCGACTCCAGCAGATGGCTCGAACCGGCAAAGGCCGTCTGCGGCTGCAAACGCACAATCGCTTCCGCTGCGGCCATTCGCAACCGCCGATCGGTGCTTCGCACGGCACGCACCAACGGCGATGCCTCGCTTCCACCCCGCAGCAGATCCTGTGGCTTACCCGCCCGACCGAGGATTTCGGCCGCCGCCCGCGCCGCCGCCGGATGGTTCTCGGCCAGGCAGAAGGCCAGCACGCTCTCGATCATCCGAGAATCAAGTGCCGCGATCGCGCGCACGGTCGGATCCTTGTCGAAGTCCAACCGCTTATCGAGTCCACGATCATAGACGGCCTGCTCCAACACGGCGGCCAGAGCCAGCATCTGCACCTGGCGGTTGTCGGGCGCAAGCGACCTGGCAGCACAGGCCAGTCGGGCCGCAATCGCCCGAGCGGCATCCTCCGGTGCATAATTTTGCGACGTGCATTGATTGGTCGCAGAATCCCATTTCCAGAGCGTGACGCGGCCGTCGACGTCGATTCGCATCCTCTGTTTGCCGGCGAAGTAGCTTTTCGCCAGATCCGACAACTGCTGAGCCGCCTGGGCCTTGCTGGGCAATTGCCCCATCAGTTTCACAATCGCCTCGCGCGCCGGCGCACGGACCCGCACGTCGCTCTCCTCGGACAGTGCCGGAACGAAAAGATAGACGGTCGCCTGGGTAGCTCGCATATCCGCCAATGCCTTAATGGCCTGGATCATGAATTCCGGTTCGGCATGCTGAACGATGTCGGCCAAGGGTTCGATGGCGTCGCCGCGCATGGCCACCAAGGCCGAGCGGACGGCAGCATATTCCGCGGCCCGCTGCGGATCGGCGAGTACGGCAATCAGGGCATTCACGCCCGCGCCGCGCGCGCCTTGCAGACTTCCCCGTGCCCGCGAGCGAACTTCCGGTGCAGGATCCTGCAATTGCTTGATCTGCTCGGCGATTCGGGCTGGGTCGTGCAAGCGGCGATTGACGGCACTCAGAGCCGTGTGGATCAATTCTTCACTCTCGGGCCGCAATTCGGTTCGGCCCGCCATATCGGTGAAGGCGGGCGTATGGAACTCATCGACCAAGGCCATCCACTGGCCGTCATCGAGTTTCGCATCCAGGATTTTTTTCAGGAATCCCTTGGCCAACTCCGGCCTGCCTGCTTGAATCAACAATTGCGCCGTACTGAAAATCTCCGATGGCGTGGTCGGGTTCGTTGCCAATAAAGCCGTAACCACGGGGTCTTCCGGCGGCGCGAGGTTGACGGACTTCCCGGCAGCTCCGGCTTTACTGCCTCCAGCCGACTTTCCCGCGGCCGGCTTGCCGTTTTTCTCCTTGGCCGGTGCCTCGTCGATGCCTTGTGCCGATGCGGTCAGTAAAAAGCAGATTCCGGCGTAAAGCAATGTTTGGCGAATGTGGTTCATGATGGATACCGTTGCCAGTTGCGAAGCCGCGAGCGGCTGTAGTCGTTGAATTCAAGCGTAGGTTGTAGTCGCTGCGCTCGACCGCACCCTTCTAACTCCTAACTCCTAACTCCTAGCTCCTTCTTCCATTTTTCGACTTGCTTCTTCACCTGCTCCGGAGCCGTCGAGCCGTAGCTTTGCATGGCGGCCACCGCTTGCTCGACGCCCAAAACGTCATACACCGATTCGTCCAACTCCGGCAGTGCTTCACGAAAATCTTCCAGCGGCAGATCGGATAGCCGCACATCGCGGTCCAATGCCTTGCGCACCAGGCGGCCGACGAGGCCATGAGCCGTTCGCTGGGGAACGCCGCGGCGGATCAGGTATTCCATAAACGTGGTGGCGTCGAGATGCCCGCGGTCCAATCGCAGGGCGATCGCCGGCCGATTCAGTTCCGCAGTGGCCATCAACGGCGCAGCTAGTTCCAGCGACGCCCGAACCGTGTCGAACGCGTCGAACAGCGGCGGCTTGTCCTCTTGAAGATCACGGTTATAGGCCAGCGGCAGACCCTTGATCAGAACCAGTAACGTCTGTAGGCTGCCGATCACTCGGGCCGTCTTGCCGCGAATCAACTCCAGCACGTCGGGGTTGACCTTTTGCGGCATGATCGATGACCCGGTGCAAAATGCCTGCGGCAACTTGAGAAAGTTGAACTCCATGGTCGACCAGAGAATCCACTCCTCGGCCCAGGTGCTGAGGTGCTCGGCGATCATCGTCAGGCAGAAAGTAAACTCCAGCACGAAGTCGCGATCGCTCGATGCGTCGATGCTGTTGGCTGCCACTTCCTCGAAGCCAAGCCGCTTGGCGACGTCGTCGCGATCGATCGGCAGGCTGGTTCCCGCCAAGGCCGCGGTGCCGAGCGTCAAGCGATTCGTCCGCCGCCGACAGTCGGCAAGACGCTGCCGATCGCGTCGAAACTTCTCGCAATAGGCCAGCCAGTAATGCGGGGCAAGAACCGGCTGAGCGCGCTGCGTATGAGTATAGCCGGGCAGGATCACGTCGGCGTCGGCGTCGCACCGGCCGACCAACGCCCTTTGCACATCGGATAGCCGCTGATCGATCTCGTCAATCGCTTCACGGACCCACAGGCGAAGGTCCGTCGATACCTGATCATTGCGACTCCTGGCCGTATGCAGCTTGCGGCCGACGTCGCCAATCCGATCGACGAGGGCCTTCTCAATGTGCATGTGGATGTCTTCCAATTCCGTGCGGAACGGGAAACTTCCCTGCTCAATTTCTCGGCGAATCTCGCCTAAGGTTTGCTCGATCATCCGACATTCATCGGCCGTGAGCAGGCCAACTTTGGCCAACATCTGAGCGTGGGCCACGGAACCTTCGATGTCCTGCGCAAACAAACGGCGATCAAAGCTCACGCTTTCCGTGAACCGCTCAACACGGCGATCGGTCGCCACATCAAATACACCACCCCAGGCCTTTTCCGACAAATCAAACCTCAAGCATCCAATTAGGATCACCCATGGAATCGACAACTTAATAATCTAAATGACTTACGATCGGCGCATAAATAACTGTCGTGTTTTGCCCACTCGCCGTGCGGGGACGGACGGCACACGGAGTGTGCCTGCTACTTTTCTTGCGACACTTATTGATGCGCCGATCCTTACGGCGGGTTGTCAACGAATTTGGAACACCGAACCGAAGGCTCTTGACAAGGGCATTACACTCCCACTGCGGCCGCCTTCCGCGAGGCACGTTTGCGGACGTGCTCGTTGAGCAAGATCTTTCGTAGGCGGATCTGCGTAGGTGTGACCTCGACCAACTCATCGTCCTCGATGAATTCCAGGGCTTCCTCCAGGGACATGCGGCGCGCGGGTCGGAGAAGGACATTGCGGTCGTGGCCGGATGCCCGCATGTTGGAAAGCTTCTTTTCCTTCGTGGGGTTGACGTTCATGTCGTCCGTACGGCTGTTCTCGCCGACGATCATGCCTTCGTAGACGACGTCGTTATGGCCGACGTGCAGTTCAGCCCGTTCCTGGAGTGTATCGAGGCCATAGGCCACGGCTCGGCCGCCGCAGAGCGAAACCAGCACGCCGGTGAGCCGGGTTTCGATCTCGCCTTCCATCGGTTTATAGCACTCGAAACGGTGGTGAATCACCGCCGTCCCTTGCGTGGCATTCAAGAGCCGAGTCCGAAACCCAATCAGCCCACGGGCAGGAATCGAAAACACCATGTAGGAATAATCGTTGTGCGACTGCATATCGACGAGCTGCCCGCGACGCTGGCCGGCCATTTCCATTACGGGGCCGGTCTGGTGTTCCGGAACTTCGACCACCAGGGACTCGAACGGCTCTTCAATCACGCCGTTGTTATCGTGAAGAATCACGTGCGGCTTGCCGATGGAAAGCTCAAAACCTTCGCGGCGCATCGTTTCGATGAGTACGGAAAGATGCAAAATACCGCGGCCAGCAACTGAAAACTGCTCGGTGCCCGGAATCGGCTCGGCACGCAAGGCGACGTTCTTTTGCAACTCCTTCATGAGCCGCTCGCGGAGGTGGCGGCTGGTCAGATACTTGCCTTCCTGGCCGGCCAGGGGCGAGGTATTCACGCCGAAGGTCATCTTCAGCGTCGGCTCGTCGACCACGAGGCGAGGCATTGCCCTGGGGAAATCGCGATCACTCACCGTATCGCCGATTTCGATATTTTCCAGACCCACCAGGGCGACAATGTCACCGGCCTCGGCGGACGGGACTTCGACCCGCCCGAGGTCCTCGAAGACTTGGACCGTGACGATCCGCGAGGGTGCGATCTTGTCGTTCTTTTGCATCAAGGCGACGTCCATGCCCGGCCTGACCGAGCCGGAGTAGAGCCGTCCGATCGCGATGCGGCCGACATAATCGGACCAATCCAGAGTGGTGATGAGCATCTGGAGCGGTGCCTCGGCATCAATCTCCGGACCAGGGATCTTATCCAAAATCATGTCCATCAACGGCGCGACGGAGTCGCCTTGCTTGCCAAGTTCATGAGTGGCAAAGCCAAGCTTGCTGCTGGCGTAGATGTGCGGGAAGTCCGCCAGGCGGTCGTCGGCCCCCAGTTGCAGAAAAAGCTCAAAGACCTCGTCGAGCACCTCATGTGGCCGAGCGTCAGGACGATCGACTTTGTTGATCACCACGATCGGCTGCAAGCCGCACTCCAATGCCTTTGAAAGCACGAAGCGGGTTTGCGGCATGGGACCTTCGGCTGCGTCGACCAACACCAATGCACCGTCTGCCATGCGCAGCACGCGCTCGACCTCGCCGCCAAAGTCGGCGTGGCCCGGCGTGTCGATAATGTTGATTTTTATGCCGCGGTAGGGGATGGCGATGTTCTTCGCCAGGATTGTGATCCCCCGTTCGCGCTCCAAGTCATTGGAGTCGAGGATTTGCTCGCCGACCAATTGCGTATCGCGGTAGCGGCCGCTTTGGCGCAGCATGCAATCGACAAGCGTCGTCTTGCCGTGATCAACGTGTGCGATAATGGCCACGTTGCGGACGTCTTGACGTCGCATCAGTTCAATCTCCATGGAAATTTGTAGTACAGGCGTCTCGCCTGCGTAGGATAGGTAACGTAGGCGTCTAGCCTGCGTAGGATAGGTAGCGTAGGCGTCTTGCCTGCGTAGGGAAGGAAGCTTCTTTCAAAACCAAAACCCCTAGCACAACACCACGCTTCGCCTGGGGACGATTCCGCCGAGGTTCATGCGGTTATGTTAGGGGTTCTTCCTAGATTCTAAATGCTCGGAGGCATTTTGTCAAGCCGAAACCCTGCTTGAAACCATGCTCACTAGGGGGGTAAGAAGTAGGGTGGGGAGAGTGAAACAACATCCCCCAAACCTTTACATCACGGCAAAATAGTTCTCTACCGCCATATCGATGTAGTCGTTCGTGACCTCCAGCGGGCAATCCTTATAACTACAGTAATTGCGGATCTGCATGAGGAGGTCGCGGGGTTGGCAAAATCGGAGGGGCCGGTTCTTTGGCGTATAGTGCTGCTGGATGAGATGATCGACCGCTTCCGGCCGATCGGGAAAGCCCATCTTCTTGGCCAACGAGAGAAACAGTCCCTTGAAATCCTCGGGGCTGGGGTCGAGTACCTCGATCTTGTAGGGAATCCGCCGCAAGAATGCCTCGTCGACCAGGTCGCGCGGCTCGAGGTTCGTCGAGAAGATGATCAATTGGTCGAACGGCACCTGAACCTTCTTGCCGTTGGGCATATTGAGGAAGTCGTAACGCCGTTCCAGCGGAACGATCCACCGATTGAGCAGTTCTTCAACCCGCATCCGCTGCCGGCCAAAGTCGTCGATCACCAGCGTGCCGCAGTTGCTCTTCAGTTGCAGGGGTGATTCGCAAATGCCGGTCGAAGTGTTGACCGTCACTTCCAGGGCCGACATCGTCAGCTCGCCGCCAACGACCAGTGTGGGGCGGCGGATCCGTACCCAGCGACGGTCGATCTTCCGCTTTTCGTAAAGACCTTCGCAGGCCTCCAGCGGCAGCTCTTCATGGTTTATCGGGTCGAAAACCCGCATGATCTCGCCGTCGATGCCGATGGCACGGGGAATCCAGATTTCCTGCCCGAAAGCCCGCGTGACCCGCTCGGCAATGCTCGTCTTGCCGTTGCCCGCCGCGCCGAAAAGGAATAGTCCGCGGCCGGAGTTCACTGCCGGTCCGAGTCGATCGAGCATCCGCTCGCTGAGCACGAGATCGCCGAATGCGTGCCGCAGGTGTTCGGCCGTGGTCGGTTGGGCGGCAAGCGATTGGGCCTTGACGCTCTCGATATAGTCTTCCAGCGAAACCGGAGCGGCACCGAAGTAGGTGCAGTGGTTCCAGTAGCGTTTGGCACGTTCACGGCCAAGATCGGTGAGCTGGTGGACGAAGTCATTCATCGGCGCGCCACCGCGATAGGCAACCAACTGGTCGTTCTTCAACCCGCGCAGCAGCTCGTCGATGAGGATGAAAGGGAGCTTGAGTTGGTCGGCCACCTCACGGCCGGTGGAGTCGCCGCGAGCCATCAAATGCTTCAAGGCCAGCGACTCCACGAGGCTGTCGTTTAGCCCGGCGGCACGGAACGACTTGGGTTCTTGGGGGACAAAGCCATTGGACCGCGACGGATCTCGCTCGATCGAGGTCGATGTGGCCAGCGGTGCAGTCGCCTCTGGTGCGGTGTCCGGGGGGGCGACGGAAAACGTGCCCGCGGTCAGCGAGCGGATGCGATCAACCATGGCGTCGAACTTTGGGTCGGCCGCTTGTCGGGGCAGGGCGTGTTGCGGTTCGGTCGCCGCTAGGGCGTTCATCGCCGTGCTGCCCAAGCCAATCGTACCGAGTCCGACCGGTTGTGCCGGCAGATGGTTGTCCGCAGTTGGCATCGTCATCGCAAGTGGAGCTTCCGCCTGGGAAATAGAATCCATTGATCGTCCATGCAAAGGCTACTTCGCTTCCGGGCATCGGTCAAATCCTGGAGGTGTTGCCTGCCGGATCTGCCGAGAATGCCGAATCTTCCGGGCAAAAGGGGGTGCCCATAGTTGACTCAAGTGATCGGTGAATCTGGCAGGTGCAGGGGCATTTATGCCCCTTTTCCG
>JBAWVO010000218.1:0-11105 GCA_037147235.1 Planctomycetota bacterium
TCTCGCTTTGGTCCGGGGAAGTACGCCAACAGTCATCATCCGATCGCGAATGGCAACGGCTCGCGAAATATTTCGGATGTGATACGGCTACTTTCAGAGAGGGGAGTGGTCGGACGTCGGCCTGCCCGACTTCCGCGGGCCGTGGTACCGCTGAGTGACACTATCCGCCCAATGAGGGGGTGGTTGCTTGCCGGAAACCCAGTTTTGGACGCCGAGCATCAGGATCGCCTGAGAGACTCGATGCAGGACCGAGAATCGGTTTGGCAACTGGACAGTCGTAACGCAACATGCTAGGATAAAAAGGTTGCCGCTTTTCGGAATCAACCCACACGGAGCCAAAATGGCAATTGTCGAATCATCCCTTCAAAAGGTGAAGGCACTCCCATGAATCGCTCTAGGGCCAGTCTATCGGTTCTTGTCTTGGCTCTAGCCCTCGGCTGTTTCGCTGCCCCGTCGCCGCTGATGGCCGGTGGCGGCGGCGAAAACATGCTCCTGGTGGTCAATCCGAATGACCCCGCCTCCTTGCAGATCGCCAATGCCTACGCCGCGCTCCGCAACATCCCCGCCAACAACATCCTCTTCATCGCGCCTCCTACCGACTATCACAACGATGGACTGCCGATCTCGCAAGCGGAGGTCACCAATACCTATCTCACGCCGATCTCCGTCGCCATCTCCGCCCGCGGACTGACAAACCAGATCGACTACATCGGCACGATCGGCCAGGCGGTCGAATTCCCGGTCAGCGGGGTGTCGTTAACCACACAGATTTCACTCAACTACGCCCTGACCCTGCTTACGCCGCTGACAAACGGCTCGGGACTGACGATGAACACCAGCCCCCTGGTATCTGGCAGCACGGGCCTGTACGAGAGCCCCAGCAGCATTCCGGTCGGCAGCAATCTGGCCATCCATCATTCCGCCACGTACAGTTCCTATTTCCCCTATGCGAGCGCCTCCTACTCGACGCAGTATTACATGTCGGGAACGATCGGCTATACCGGAACCAACGGCAACACGGTCGGCGAAGTCATCGCCAGCCTGCAAAGTGCTGCTGCCTCGGACGGGACGCGGCCGGCGGGTGCCATCTACTTCGAGGACAACGGCGATATCCGCTCCACCACTCGACATGGCCAGTGGCCCGCGACCGAATCGCAACTGACCGCGCGGAACATTCCTTGGGTTTACGAAAGCAACACCTCCGGGGCCACGCCGCAGAACCGCAGTGACGTGCTCGGGGCCGTTTGC
The DNA here is from genome assembly GCA_037147235.1 of Planctomycetota bacterium. GTDB lineage: Bacteria > Planctomycetota > Planctomycetia > Pirellulales > Thermoguttaceae > JANXQG01. The sequence goes on from JBAWVO010000218.1 coordinate 1,249, forward strand.
GGCTTGGCAACGATGAACCTGCCCAACGGCTCAACCTATTTGCCGGGCTCTTGGGCTGACGACTTGACCAGCTATGGCTGCACCTTCTATGACTATGGCCAGACCAAGTCGACGAAGTTCATTGCCGCCGGGGCTGCCGGCACGACCGGTTCAGTCGCCGAACCGTACGCCATTTCCCAGCGATTCACCAATTCCTCGCTGTACACCTTCATGGCGGACGGTTCCACCCTGGGGGAATGCTTTGCCAAGTCCGTCGCCGCGCCCGACATCCAGATGCCTTTGGGCGACATGCTGGCGCAGCCTTATGCGGACGTTCCTAAGGTGAGCATCACGTCCGGCCCAGGCAATTACGGTTTCGCCAAGGGAACCATTTCCATCAGCGCATCGGCGGGACTCACCAATCCGCACATCGCCACCGGCATCAACTCGTTGGAATTGCTCATCGATGGGTTGATCAGTTCTTTTGTTTCAGGCGGCAGCGGGACGTTCAACTTCAACACTTCAACTCTTTCCGATGGCGTACACGAGGTCCGCATCGTAGGCATCAACAACTCCCAGGCCGCGTCGGAAGGCTATGCGGCCCAGCAGATCGTGGTGAACAACCATGGCCGCGCCATCAATTTTAACGGCGGCAACCTTACGCTGACCTCGTCCGCGGCGACAATCAGCTTGGCTGCGACCGCCGGCGATGGCACCGTGTCGCATGTCGAGTTGACATGTCTTGGCCGCGTGGTAGCGCAGGCCGGCGGCTCTCCCGGCTCGCTCAGTCTCAGTCGCAGCAGCCTGGCCCCCGGCGACAATGTGATCGTGCCCGTCGCCGTCTTTGGCGATGGAATGCAAGTGGCCGGCGGCGCCTTCGTCGTGCATGTGGCAAGCGGCGCGGTCAACGGCTGGGGTAACAGCGCTGGCAACGGGCTGTGGAGCAGACCCTTGAACTGGACTTCCGGCTCGCTTCCGCAGAACAACGACGGGGTCGCCCGCTTCAGCGGCGCGGCCCACGGCGGCACGGTCATGCTGGACATCTCGGCGACCGTCGAGGAGATCGCGCTGGACAACAGCGGTGGCGGCGATTATACAATCGCGGCCTCGCCGGGACAGACGCTCACGTTGTCCTCGACCAACGGTTCCGCAAGCCAGTGCCTCGTGAACGTCCTGTCCGGCAACCATACGATTTCCGCGCCGCTGGCCCTGGCGACGGGCGGGAATCTCTTCGCGGTGGCTAACCCGGCCGATTCTCTTGCCGTCAGCGGCAACGTCAGCGGCAACGGCAGTGTCACGAAGACCGGTGCCGGCACGTTGACGCTTTCCGGCAGCAACGCCTATACGGGCAACGCGCTCGTCGCCGCCGGCGTACTGGCGATCTCCGGCGCCAACGCCCTGCCTGGCACGAGCGTCGTCACCGTCCAGCCTGGCGGAAACCTGAGCGTGGCCGACAGCACCGCGCGCACCACTCCGGTCGCCGGATTGACACTGGCCGGTCCCGCCACCGTAACATTGGATTGGAACGGCGGTAACGCGGACCAGATCACTACCAACGCGACCGCGACGACCAGCGGCAAATTGGGAATCAGCTTGAATCCCACGAACGCTCCCAGCGGCGGCCCCTTCACCCTGATCCAAGCCGCTGGCGGCCTCGACAGCGGGACGTACTACCTGGCCAACAATACCAACTACACTGCCACCTTGACGGTGAGTTCCACCGCGGTCCAAGTCGGCTCCTATGCCGCGCAGGTGGCCCTCACGACTGCTTACTGGTACGGGGGACTGGTGAGCGGCGCCGGGAGCGCCATGGCGCTCTCGGCCTCCGATGGCTCGACCAGCAACTGGTCGTCCACGGCAGGCAGTTATACGACGACAGCGTTGGTTCCCGGTCCCACGACCGACGTGATTCTCTCCGCCACCGGCGCTAGCCAGCAAGGCAAAATCGTGCTGGGCGCGAATATGAGCGTCAACAGCCTGACCTTCAACGACACCACGCCGGTGACGATCGCCAACGACGGCTTTGCGATCTCGCTGAACTCCACGGGCTCGGGCGCATCGAGCGCCATCAGCGCCAACCAGAGCGCCGCCGTCAACGCGGGTATTGCCCTGGGCGGTGCCGCTGTCTTCACGACTGCCGGCGGCAAGACCCTGACCATCGGCGGCGCGATCAGCGGCGGCTCGCTCACCGTGGCAGGTTCCGGCACCACGGTACTTTCCGGGACCAACAGCTTCGCCGGCGGCGTGACCATCTGTAGCCCCAGCACGTTGAAATTGGGCGCGGCGGAGGTGATTCCCAGCGGCCCGAGCAAGGGCAATGTCATCATCAACGGCACGCTGGACCTGAATGGCAATAGCGATACGATCAACGGTCTGTCGGGCAGCGGCCGGGTCGACAACTCCACCGGCGCCGGGACGTACACGTTCAGCGTCGGCGGCAACGACGCAACCACCACCTTCTCCGGTTCCATCCAGAATACCTCCGGCTTCGTCGCGCTGTCCAAGATCGGCGCCGGCACGCTGACACTCTCCGGCACGAACAGCTATGCTGGCCCGACGCAGGTTCTTGCCGGTACGCTCGCCCTGGGAAGCAGCAGCGCCCTTCCGGCAGCTTCCCCCATCACGGTCAACGGCGGTACGTTGGATCTGGGGGCTTTCAGAAGCACGGCGGCGTCACTGATCCTTCAGAACGGCACAGTGACAGGCAGCAATGGAGTCCTGACCGCAAGTTTCTTCAGTCTGCAAAACGGCGTCGTCTCGGTACCCCTGGCCGGTCCGGGTGCGCTCTCCAAGTCCACCATGGGGACGGTCGTGCTCAGCGGTTCCAATACCTATTCGGGAGGGACCGTTCTCAGCGGCGGAACGCTGGCCGCATCGGCTGACAGCAGTTTGGGTGCTTCCGGCGGCACCCTGACTTTCGATGGCGGCACGCTTCAGGTCCTGACAAACCAGTTCAATAGCCTCTCACGACCCGTCCAGTGGAACTCGGCTGGCGGAACCCTCTGGATCGACGATCCGGCCAACACCTTCGTGCTCTTCGCGCAGAACCTGTTGGGCAATGGCCCGCTCGTTAAGGCTGGACCCGGCTCTTTGCAGTTGGTCGGTTCGACGACCAACATCAACATCGCCGTGCGGGACGGTTTGTTGTTACTTTCCGGCTCCGCCAGCCAGTTCACGGGCAACCCGGTGGTCAGTCTTTCCAACACGGCCGTCTTGAGTTTGAATAACCATAACGAAACGATCAGTGGACTCAATCTGAGCGGCGGCACAATCAATGGCGGAACGGGAACACTCACGCTCAACGGCATTGTGAACTACTTGCCGTCGACATGGCCCACCACGATTACCGGCAACTTGGCCCTGGGGCCCGCCGGGGGCACGTTCCAGATCGACCCGAGCGTTTCCCCAGTGACGATCGGCCAGTCCCTGTCCGGCAATCCGGCGAGTGGCCTGGTCAAGACCGGCGGCGGCACTCTGATCCTCTTTGGCACGAACAGCTATGCTGGCCCGACGCAGGTTCTTGCCGGTACGCTCGCCCTGGGAAGCAGCAGCGCCCTTCCGGCAGCTTCCCCCATCACGGTCAACGGCGGTACGTTGGATCTGGGGGCTTTCAGAAGCACGGCGGCGTCACTGATCCTTCAGAACGGCACAGTGACAGGCAGCAATGGAGTCCTGACCGCAAGTTTCTTCAGTCTGCAAAACGGCGTCGTCTCGGTACCCCTGGCCGGTCCGGGTGCGCTCTCCAAGTCCACCACGGGGACGGTCGTGCTCAGCGGTTCCAATACCTATTCGGGAGGGACACTGCTGAGCGCGGGAACACTGCAAATCGGCCTGGGCGGCGTCACAGGGACCTTGGGATTGGATATGGCCCCCGTCATCGATAACGGCACACTCGTTTTCAACCGCGCGGGCACGCTTTCGGTCACAAGTCCGATCAGCGGCACCGGTTCCGTGATTCAGGCCGGCCCAGGAACCACCCTGCTCAGCGGCAGCAATACCTATAGCGGCCCCACGACGATCAGCGCCGGCATACTGCAACTGGGCGCGGCTGGCGCGATACCTAGTGGCGCGGGCATGGGCAACGTGGCCGTCAACGGTACGTTGGACCTCAATGGCAACAGTCCCACGGTCAACAGCTTGTCCGGCTCCGGAACGGTCGACAACTTGGCCGTTGCAGGGGCTTGCACGCTTGCCGTCGGCGCCAACGGAGCGACGAGCACATTCTCGGGGTCCATCAAGAATACCTCGGGTTTGGTTGCGATGGCCAAGACCGGCGCCGGCATGTTGACGCTCTCCGGCAGCAATAGCTACAGCGGCAGCACGTTCGTCACAGCCGGCACCCTTCTGATCTCCGGCACCAGCGCCCTGCCCAGCACGGGGACCGTCAGCGTTCAGAGCGGCGGAAACCTCAGTCTAGCCGACAGCACCGCGAGCCACACTCCGGTCGCCGGATTGACACTGGCCGGTCCCGCCACCGTAACATTGGATTGGATCGGCGGCAACGCGGACCAGATCATTACCAGCGCGGACCAGATCACTACCAACGCGACCGCGACGACCAGCGGCAGGGTGGGAATCAGCTTGAATCTCACCAACACGCCCAGCGGTGGCCCCTTCACCTTGATCCAAGCCGCTGGCGGCCTCGACAACGCGACGTACTACCTTGCCAACAATACCAACTACAGTGCTACGTTGACTCTGAGTTCCACTGCAGTCCAAGTCGCCTCCTACAGCTCCCAGGTGCGTCTGCTTAACGCTTACTGGTTCGGCGGGCGGGTTCCTGGTGCTCAGAACGCCATGGCGCTGTCGAATGGCACCGCCAGCAACTGGTCGTCCACCGCGGGTACCGGTGCGGCGGTTAGGCTGACGGTTCCTGGTTCCATGGCCGCCGTGTTCTTCTCCGCCACTGGTGCCACCCAGCAAAACAACATCGTGCTGGGCGCTAACATGAGCGTCAGCCGCCTCACCTTCAACGACACTGCCCCGATTACGATTGCCAACGACGGCTGCGCGATTACGTTGAACTCCCCGGGCACTGGCACAACAAGCGCCGTCAGCGCCAACCAGAACGCCACCATCAACGCGGGCGTTGTCTTGGGCGGTGCCAATGTCCTTACAACCGCCAGCGGCAAGACATTGACGGTTGGCGGCGCGATCAGCGGCACTGGCGGGCTCACGCTGGCAGGCTCGGGCACCACGATCCTCAGCGGCAACAACAGCTATACCGGCACAACCACCCTCAGCGGGGGCACGTTGAGCACGGCTTCGATCGGCTACGGCAGCAACGCCGGCAACCTCGGTGCGGCCAGCAATGCGGCCGGCAACCTCGTCTTCAACGGCGGCGTCCTGCGGTACACCGCCGCGGGCGAGATCACCGACCGCGGCTTTACGATCAACGCCGGCCAGGTAGCTACCTTGAACATCAGCAATCCGGCGGCCAACCTCACGTTCACCGGCAGCTCAGTCGCTACGACCGGCGGCTTGGCCATAACCGGGCCGGGCCAGTTGACGCTTGCCGGCACCTACGGCTTCACCGGGGCCACGACCGTCAGCGGCGGCACGCTCTCGATCGGCAACGGCGGCAGCGGAGCTTCGATCGCCACCAGCGGCGTTGCCCTCTCCAATAACGCCAACCTCACTTTCAACCATTCAGACCCGATCATCTTCAGCAAGGCGATCACCGGCACGGGCTCGTTGACCAAGACCGGTGGCGGCACGCTGTCCTTGACCACATCGCAGAACTACACCGGCGCAACCACTATCAACGGCGGCGTGCTCAAGCTCCAGGGTGGGCCTCTACTGACGGTCACGAACGGGCTCTCGCTGTGGCTCGATGCCGGCGGCTTCCAGACAGCCGGGCTGCTGGGGACCTGGCCGGACCAGAGCGGCAATGGCCGCAACCTCACGCAAAGCAATGCCGCCAATCAGCCCTCCGTGGTCCTCAACGCCATCAATGGCCTGCCAGTAGTGCAGTTCAATGGAAACGGCGTGCTCGGCAACGCCACCAACTTCGGCAACAATTACACGATCTTCAGCGTCTCGAACATGCTCGGCACGAACAAACAACGCCTGATCACGGCCAACAACAACTGGCTGCTGGGCTACTGGGGCGGCAACAAGGATGCGATGTATGCCGAAGGTTGGGTGAATTCCGGCAGCTTGGCGGACACCGCCGTTCACGTCTACGGTGCTACGGGCAACAATGGAGGCCCCACCAGTTTCTATGACGGCGGCACACTGCTGGCGAGCAACAACGGCGGCATCACCGGTCCGAACGGCCTGAGTCTTGGCGCTTTTAACAACACTCCCAGTGTGGAGGGCTCCGCTGGCAACATCGCCGAAATCGTCGTCTACGATCACACGCTCAGCGATGCCGATCGTGCGGCCGTCGTCAGCTACCTCAACTTCAAGTGGTTGGGCAGCGGCGGTGGCGGAAGCGCCGCCAATCTACTCCCTACCGGCAGTCCCGTGGTGATCGGGGCCGCCGCCGCGCTGGACCTCAACGGCGTCAACCAGGCGATTGGCGGGCTGACCGGCCCGGCGGGTGCGGTCGTCGGCAATAGCGGCAAGACTGCGGCGACACTAACGTTCGATCCAGGCAGCGCAATCACCACTTTCGGTGGAACGATCCGCGACGGCATGCTCAGCGGCGGCACCGGACAGGTCGCGCTGAATGTTCGCAGCGGCACCCTGACGCTTACCGGCAGCAGCACCTACAGCGGCAGCACCACGATCAACGCTGGCAAGCTAGTCGTCGACGGTCTACTGGCCAGTCTGGTCACGGTCAATAGTGGCGGCAGCCTGGGCGGCACGGGCAGCCTGGCGAGCATTACCGTCAATGCCAGCGGCCACCTCGGCCCAGGCAATTCGCCAGGCATCTTGCACCTAAGCGGAAACCTCATACTGCTGGCTGGTGCTGTTATGGACTTTGAGCTAGACTCGCCCGGCAATGGATACGACCAGTTGGACATATCTGGGCAGGCAACCCTCAACGGCACGTTGAACGTGACTCTCTTTAACGGCTTTGCGCCGTCACAAGGGCAGAGTTTTGACATCTTCAATTTCAATGGCGTGCCAATCGGGCAATTTGCCCAGCTCAATTTGCCCGTTCTAAGCAGCGGCCTGAGCTGGAACACCAGCAGCCTTTATACGACTGGGGAGATCAGCGTAGTCCCCGAACCCTCCACCCTCGCCCTGCTCGGTGTCAGTATGATCGGACTGTTGGGCTGGGCGTGGCGTCGACGGCAAAGTTGAGCTTCGGTACAAAATAGAATTCTTCGGAAGCCCTGCTGGTCGAGAACCAGCGGGGCTCTTCCATGCGCGTTTCGCCGAAGAGTTGGTCCGATTTCTCGGAGCAACGGCAGCCAGCTAACCTGCGTCGGTCACCCAATCCCAGCGAAGCGGCTCGGCCGCCGTCAAAAAGCTAGAAAACCGGCGGTTTTTCTTGACCCGCAGGAAATTTGACAGTCGCGCCCACCTGACTTTTCAGCCAAGGCAGCCAATTGATGGATGAGCATTACGCGGCCGTGAAAGGCAAGAAAGCCAAGCAGAGGAATCGACTCCTGAATCAGTGACGACTTGATCGTGGTCATTGGCTGGGGCTCTTGCGGCACCGTATGTCGAGAATCAGGATGTTGTAACTCGTCTACCTGACAGCTAAGATACGGGGAGTTCACGGTGGCCTGGAGCGTAACCGGCCGGAGGCAAAATGGGAAATCACGGCCAATGCGGCCAGTAAGAGCAGGATTCGACTATGAAAACCAATGCATCGCGAGGAACCTGGGGCACTCGTCAGCTAATCCATCTGTTCACGGTTGTTCTGGGCGTTCTCGTCTTCTGGTTGCTCGGATTCCTCGTCGAAGACATCGAGTCGATCCAAGGCCCCAACTACCCTGAGATCGAGCGCAAACACGTTGACCCGGCTCTTGTGGCGAAAAGGGAGCAAGTTGGAAAACAGATTGCCGATCTCGAAAGGGTCATCAACAACAAACGTGAGCAACAACGCTTGGTGGGTGATAGCTCGCAAAACCTTCAACGCACAATCAACCAACTTCTTGAACTACAGCGGCTGAGCATCCAAAAAGCGGTCTCGCTCTCGGAAGCGGAGAAAGAAAACCTCTCAACGAGCCTGAAGAGCTTTCTCGACAGTCAGAAGAGCTATCAGGAACTGAATCAGAATATCGCCGACCTGACCTCGAAGAAACTTGCGGTGGAGGAGGAGAAGAACCAGACCGAACAGCAGCTCGCCAAACAGAGGGAGCCTGCCCGCGAGGAGTTTCAGAAGCTCAGCGAGGCGCATCGGCTCCGCTTGGCATTTTATCAGCTAGCGATGCTCGTTCCTCTTCTGCTCGTGGCTGGATACCTAGTGATGGCGCAGCGTAGCAGTATCTACTTCCCGTTGTTTTTAGCAGTTGGAGGGGCCACCTTGGCAAAAGTCGCGCTGGTGGTCCACGAGTACTTTCCCACGCGATATTTTAAGTACGTATTGATCCTTGCCTTGCTGGCCGTTGTAGCCCGGCTGATCATTTACCTCATTCGGATTATCGCCTTTCCCAAGATCGAGTGGCTGATCCGGCAATATCGAGAGGCATACGAGCGGTTTCTGTGCCCGATCTGCGAGTATCCGATTCGCACTGGACCGCGCAAGTTCCTTTACTGGACACGGAGAACCGTCCACAAAATTCTCCCGCAGGGCGATATCACAGGTGCCGAGGAAACCTACACCTGCCCATCCTGCGGCACGTTTGTATTCGAGGTGTGCCCATCTTGCCAGAAGATTCGACACTCGCTCTTGGCCCATTGCGAACATTGTGGAGCGAAGAAAGATGTGAATTAGTTTTGTGTGACCGGGGCTGGAGGCAAATTTCTGCTCGTTTTCGCGGAGTTCTACCCGTTTCTGGCTTGTATTTCTCGCCAAAATCGCTCTAATCACGCAATCCCCTGCGGATAAACACCTTATTATACCTATCGCCCCACACGGAGAAAAAGAACCATGGCCAAAGAAGTCACCCCAAAGAAACCCCCAACCAAGACCGAACTGCTCGCCAACATCGCCGCCGTCACCGAACTGCCCAAGACGCAGGTCGCCGCAGTACTGAATGCTCTAGCTGCCGAAATCCAGACGAGCCTCGGCAAAAAGGGTGCTGGGGCAATCACGATCCCCGGCCTCGTGAAGATCGAAAAGAAGCAGGTTCCGGCCCGCAAGGCCCAGAAGGGCGTGCCCAACCCGTTCAAGCCCGGCGAGTTGATGGACCGTCCGGCCAAGCCCGCCTACAGCAAGGTCAAGGTGCGGGCGTTGAAGATGCTCAAGGATATGGCGAAGTAGCCCAACGCAGAACATGATCGACGGCACGGCCGAGACTAGGGCCGACCCACCGAGCGACTCGCGGCACCGCCTGTCACGTTACCCACGATCTGTCCACGTACGCGTAGGTGCTAGACGCGGGAGGAGGGGCCTTGATAAAATGAATAGTCAAACGAGCCTGGATCGGCTCTAGGTTCACTGCAAACGGAAAATGTCAGTCAACGGAAAGGAAACGACATGAAGAACGCAATCTCATTGATGGTCGCTGTAATGTCATGCATGTCACTGGATTTCGCGATGGCACAGGCTGATAAAGATTTCACGGCTATCGTTGCCAAGCGTGACAAGGCCGCAGTAATCGACGGTGTGGCAGGCGAAGGAGAATATCCGGCGGCGGTGTTGACAATGAAACAGACCCCTGCACGCGAGGACATCAACGGTTCGCCGGCCAGCGCCAAAGTGTTCCATGACGGCAAAACACTGTACGTGATTATAACAGTACCGTTCAAGGACGGTGGCAATCGGGTGCAATCCCGTTTTGCGTAGCGAATTTCCCGCGTTTTTCCGGGGTACA
>JBAWVO010000219.1:0-11066 GCA_037147235.1 Planctomycetota bacterium
CTTGGGCAGGCGGGACGCCCGCACCACAATTATCCGCAAACCCGGCGGAGATCCCTTTATTTTTTGTCCTTATCGCGATCTCGGCGTCGGTTGTCATCGCCACGGCTGTCGTTGCGGCCGCCGGAATTATTGTTCGCCGGCGGTGGAGTAACGGTTCGCACTGGCGGTGGTGGGGTAACGGTTCGCACTGGCGGTTGCGGATTCGAGACGGCAACGCTTGAACTAGCGGGATTTGAAGGTGCCAGACGTTCGACCTTCCGGTCAGGTACGGCACGTGAAGTGACCGCAGGAGTTGTCGCCGGGGTGACGGTTGGCGTGACGGTCGGTGTGAACGAAGCCTGCGGTTTTTTCTCGCGGTCCTTGTCCCGCCCGCGATTGCCTGAACCGGGGTTGCCACCGCTGGATGGCGTTCCGCGTCCGCTGCCTCCGCTGGCACCAGGATTCGTGCCGCCAGGAATCACGGTTCCCGGCTTCAGCGGCAGTCGGCCCGCAGGGTTACCCGAACCGCCGGGCGTTCCGGAGTTTCCGGTCGCGTTGCCCGTGGCTGTATTACCGCTACCGCCAGGCTTCCACGTTGTCTTGCGATCCGGATTGCCAGACGATGACGGTTGTCCGCCGGTTGCTGCACCGGTCACGGTATTGCCGCCAGTTGGCCGCCCCATCAACGGATTCAAATTGCTGGTCGCAGAGCCCGGGAGTTGCGTCGACTTAAAGCCGGGGATCTTCGTGAGGTTTACCCTCTCCGGTTGGGCAGGGCCACGCCCGTTAGCAGCCCCGGCAGCCAAGCCGACACTGCCCGTCGGCTTCCTCTCGAATTGCTGCCGTTCTTGCCCAAAGCGGGATGTCTCCTTGGCCGCCTGGTTGAACTGCGCACGCTGAACCTGGGAAACCGGCTGAAGCTTCACGAAGGCATCAGGCTTCCTGCTGAATTGATGGATGTCGTGGGTCGTATGAAGCTGTTGAAAGTCTGGCCGCCCCTGCCCTGCATGACTGTCCAAGAGCGCACGCTGGGCTGCCATCGTGTGCGGCGGGCGCATATCAGGATGGCCACGGTAATAATCGTGCCAGCCATGCAGATGTTGGTCCCACTGCCTTTCGCCCAAGTGATCTACGTGATACCAGCGGTAGTAGCCGTACAACGGATCGTAGCCATGCCGCGGCGAATTGTAATAGAACCATGGCCGAATGCCCATCGCCACGTAGCGATCGTCGTAGTAATCGCCAAAGTAGTAGTGGCCATAGCTCGGACGGCAAAAGAGCGAGACACTGAACGCGCCCACATCCAGGCAAACGAACGGCCGATAAACGGCCACCGGCCGAACAAAATAGACCGGCGAAAAGACCAGCCCACGGCGGGCCAACGGGTAATCCCAGTAGCCAGGAATGTGGACCCAACCCCGTGGGCACCAATAATAAGTTGCCGGCACCCAGATCCAGTCGGGCTGACACTCCGCCCAGTAGCCCGCTTGCCAAGCGTAACGTGTTTCCCGCCATTGCCAATTGCCGGGAACCCAGAAGTGGTTTTCGGGCGCATCACTGGTAGGCCCGGCCTCGACGCTTTGCGGCGGCTGGGGCATGAACGTCGTTTCTTCGACCTGGGCGGGCATCCAATAGCCGGAAATCCATTGATACCCACTCTGCCCCGGTGCCTCTTGCCAGTAGCCAGGCATCCAACGATACCCCGGTGGTGGCACACGCCACACACCGCTGACCCAGATAAAATCCTTGCGGTCGTCGTCCCAGCTCCAATAGCCGGGAATCCAGACCGAGTTCTCACCCTCCGGCTTCATGTCGGGGGGGACTTCTTCGATCGGGTTGGCCGGTTGCTTGGGAACGAGCATGCCGGCCGTTTGACCCGCCGTTACGGGCACGGCAAAAGCCTCATGCACCGGCCCGCGGGTCATAACCTCGACATTCGGATCGGATTGGCCAGCGGCCACCCCGTTGGGATCAGGGAGCGGCGGAGGCGGAATACCCTGTCCGCGAGCCATCGACATCAACGGTCCAAGAAGCACCAGCAAACCAATGCCCCTCAACCAACGGAAAGCAATAGATAATTTTCGTGTACTCATTTTCCTGCCTTTCACTAATGTGTTCATTGTTTCGGCGGGGTCAGGAGACCCTCGCCGAACCTAGATCAGCAACTCTGATACCAATACCGCTGGAATTGGGGAAGCAAATGCTTGCAACCTGTTCATGGAGAACAACTTACGCCTTTTTTCAACCCTTTTCGGGCATCGGCACCGCAGTGGGGCGCCTCCCATGCGCAGTCATCCTTTGGACACCCTGTATCATTATTGCAACACCTGAGAATTAGGCAATATGTATATTATTTCAGCACCAGACGACGATACTTGTTCCGCCGATGGGCCAGCCGCTCGGGATTCTCGGCCATCACCGACTTCTCGTAGGCCGTGAAATTGCCTTCGTACCAGCGGGTTTGCCCGTTGCCTTCCATGATCAAGAGGTGGGTACAGATACGATCGAGGAAGAATCGGTCGTGGCTGATCACCATCGCGCAGCCTTGAAAGTCCAGCAAGGCCTCCTCTAAAACCCGCATCGTGTTCACATCAAGGTCATTCGTCGGCTCGTCCAAGAGCACGAGGTTGCCGCCGCGGCGAAGCATCTTGGCCAGATGGATGCGGTTCCGCTCGCCGCCTGAGCAGTCGCCCACCCGCTTTTGCTGCGAAGGCCCGCGGAAGTTGAATCGTGCCAGATAAACCCGCGAGTTCATTGAGATGTTGCCCAGCTCGATCACGTCCTTGCCGTCGGTGATTTCCTCGAACACGCTGTGATCGTCGTCCAAGGCGTCGCGATTCTGGTCGACATAGGAAAGCTGCACGCTGGACCCCAGTTCGATCTTGCCCGCGTCCGGCTTCTCCTGGCCGACGACCATGCGAAAGAGCGTTGTTTTGCCAGTGCCGTTAGGCCCGATCAGGCCAACGATGCCGCCGCGAGGCAGGTCGAACGAGCAGTTTTCCATCAGGTTGAGCTTGTCGCCCTCGACGGTATATGCCTTGCAGACGTCTTTGAACGTCAGCACCTTGTCGCCCAGCCGCGGCCCCGGAGCGAGTTGGATGATTGCATCGCTTTTCGCGTCATCGACCTCCTGCGAGGCTAGCTCCTCATAGGACTTGATGCGGGCTAGATTTTTTTGTTTGCGGCCTTCGTGCGAATTGCGGATCCAGTCCAGTTCGCGTTCGAGTATCCTCTGCCGCTGCGTCTCTCGCTTTTCCGTCAGACGCAGCAATTCGGCCTTCTGCTGGAGCCAGGAAGAATAATTCCCCTCGAACGGCAGGCCGCGGCCGTTTTCCAGTTCGAGGATCCACTTCGTGATGTTGTCCAAGAAATAGCGGTCGTGCGTGACAATGATGACCGTGCCGGGATAGTCCCGCAAGGTCTGTTCGAGCCACTGCACCGTCTCGGCGTCGAGGTGGTTTGTCGGCTCGTCCAGGAGCAACAGGTCGGGCTTTTCCAGCAAGGCCATGCACAACGCCACGCGGCGGCGCTCACCCCCGGAGAGTTGGCGGACGGGCGTCTCGTCGGGCGGCAGCACGAGGGCGTCGGAGGCGATATCCATCAGGCGGTCGAGTTCCCAGCCATTGCATCCGTCGATCTTCTCCTGCAATCGGCCCATTTCATCCATGAGCTTGTCCAGGTCGTCATCGTCCTTGGGATCGGACATCTCCAGGGTGATCTCATTGAAGCGATCGACGAGGCCCTGGATCGGTTTCATCGAGATTTGCAGGTTCTCGCGAACCGTCTTATCGAGATCCAACTGTGGCTCCTGGGCCACATACCGCACCCGCATGTTCTTCGCCAAGGCGGCGGTGCCGTCGATATCGGTATCGATGCCGGCCATGATCCGCAGGAGAGTCGATTTTCCGGACCCGTTCTCGCCGACGATGCCGATTTTCGCGCCATAGAAGAACGACAAGTTGATATTTTTAAGCACAACGCGTTCGCCGTAGCGTTTGTCGACGTCGTGCATTTCAAAAATGAATTGTGGAGGCATGGATTACTGGAACAGAGACCTTTAGTGATGTTTTGAATCGAACATTTACAGCAGGGGTCTCCCGACCCCGCCGAAACGCCTGACCGCAGGTCTCCCCGGTGAAAGGGAGACCTGCGGTCGGCGGCGTGGCTCGGTCGGAGACCGGCCACTACAAGCGTCGGTGTGATCGAAGAACTAGAAAGATTCCGGCTAGGCACTCTTCTTCACCGGACCGCTGAAGAGCGATTGCCGTCCGGCAACCACTTCCTCGGTGATCAGGAATTTGCTCGCCGGCGGCTGGTCGGGCAACTCGTACAGGATGTCGAGCATGACTTCCTCAATGATCGCTCGCAACCCGCGAGCACCGACATCCTTCTCGTGGGCCTTGTGGGCGATCAATTTCAATGCGCCCTCGGTGAAATTCACCTCGGCTTTCTCCATCGAGAACAACGCCTGATACTGCTTGATCAGGGCGTTCTTCGGCTCGGTCAATACGCGGACCAAGGCCCCCTCGTCCAGCGGACGTAGCGGAGTCACCACCGGCAGACGGCCGATAAGTTCGGGGATCATGCCGAACTGCAAAATGTCGTCGCTGGTAACTCGGGCCAATAGATCGCCCATCTCCAATTCGTCGTGCAAGACCGGCTCCTGACCGAAACCGATCGATCGCTTGCCGAGCCGCTTACCAATGATGTCGTCCAAACCAACGAACGTCCCGCCGCAGATGAAGAGGATATTCGAGGTATCCATCTGGATGTATTGCTGCTCGGGATGCTTACGCCCCCCTTGGGGCGGCACGTTGGCCACGGTCCCTTCGAGCATTTTGAGCAAAGCCTGCTGCACACCCTCGCCGGAAACGTCGCGAGTAATCGAGACATTCTGGCTGGTTTTGCCGATTTTGTCGATTTCATCAATGTAAAGGATGCCCCGCTGGGCGACTTCGACGTCAAAGTCCGCCGCGTGCAGGAGCTTGAGCAGGAGGTTCTCCACGTCCTCGCCCACGTAGCCTGCCTCGGTCAGCGTGGTGGCGTCGCCGATGGCAAAGGGCACGTCGAGGATACGGGCCAAGGTCTGGGCCAGCAAAGTCTTGCCGGAACCGGTCGGGCCAATCACGAGAATATTCGACTTGTCGATCTCGACCTCGCCCGACTCGGCATGATGCATAAGCCGCTTGTAATGGCTATGCACGGCCACGGCCAGGACTTTTTTGGCCCGATCCTGCCCGATGACGTATTGGTCCAAATGTTCGACCAGTTCCCTGGGTGTGGGAATCTTGCTGAACAAGGGCTTGCTGGTCCCACGGCGGCGGCGTTCCTGCTCGAGGATCGACTGACAGAGGTCGATACATTCGCCGCATATATAAACGTCGCCCGGTCCCTCGACCAGCGGTCCAACGTCGCGATAACTTTTGCGGCAGAACGAGCAGAACGCGTTTTTCTTGGTGGTGCCACTGCCTCGCCGGCCAGCCACAAAATCACGTCCCGACTGCATGTCGTCTGTTCCTTTCGCCACGGTTGCCTTCTCTTTTGTTATACGGTTGGTGAATTCTATATGTGTATACTACGGTACACGGGCCGTAAGTGTTCCCAACACGTCTTAACCCGTTTCGTCCTTACCTCTTAACTCAGCCTGCAGTCGCTCCGTCAACGCAGTTTTAATTGTTCGGAATTCTTCGTCGCTCAGCACACCCCGGAAATGCATTTCTCGGAATTTTGTTAGCAATTCGCTGACTGAAGGTTCCTTTTGTACCGACTCGGCATGGATCCTCCCTGCCCAACAGACACCAATCGCCACAAAAATCGCCAGCGCGGCAACCCCCAACACGAGTTGTTGAATATCCACTCGGTCCAATGCGGCTAGTATCATTGGGGGGCCAATAACCAATCAATCCTTACGTCGATTCATTATGTGCGATTTACGCCAGGTTGTCCAGTAAAAATATGCGGGTCCAGGAAAACTCCTCCCCTGCTAGGTTTCGGCATTGGCAATTCGCAGTATCGCGAATTCCGACCAAGCAGAATTTTTCGTTTCAAGTCCGTTAACCGGCACAACCGATACCGAGTATGCGCGAACTTGGCCGATGGTGCTGCGCCCACACGGTAGGGAGCGGTAATCGCTAATTGATTTGGGAGCGGTGAGATCATGTGGATGGCCTCAATCCTTCAGATACTGGCCCTTGGTGCGGTCGATCCGGTGCCGCCACTGGCCGCTTCGGCAGTGCCTGCGTCAATCTACTGGCGACAGACTCTGTTCTCCATCCCTTTCCAGGTCGAGCGTTCGGGGCAGACCAAGCCGGAACCTGCCGAAGTCCAGTTGCACGTATCTCCGGACCGAGGCGCGCATTGGGACAATTGGCGACAGGCTCCGCCAAAAAAGGGATACTTCCTCTTCAAAGCGGGTGCCGACGGCGAATACTGGTTTGATGTCCGCACGCTCGATCGTTCCGGTCAGATCCGACCGCAAGGCCCGCATACCCCCAAGCTAATCGTGATCGTTGACACGGTTCCACCCAAGACTCAACTCACGGCCCACCGCGGCGATTCCGGCCAGATCACGGCTGCTTTCCGCATTGAGGAGCTTTATCCCAAACTGGACAGCCTTGTACTCGAATATCGCCTGGCTCCGACGGCTGCCTGGCAGGCCGTTTCTGTCGGTCCCAGAGATGTCCACAGCAATAACGCCGAACACTCGGGTGAGGTTACTTGGTATCCGCAAAACGCTTCGGGGACCATGGAGATACGCATTCGCGTGAGCGACTTGGCCGGCAATCCGGCGGAGAGTCACGCGCAAGTTGTTCTGCCGACGGCAACTGGAAGCGCGGCAATGGCAAATCCAGTGCGACCGCCGCTGGGTGCCGTTGCGGCAATTCCGGCCGGAACAAACCCACTAGGTCCACGGATGCCGATCTCGCCTGCCGCAACTCCGACCCCCATTTTATCTACTCCGGCAACAACGACGCCTTCGCCCGCAGTTGCTGCGAAGGCTGCCCATCCGTGGCAACCGCTTGGCCCAGCGACAAGCAAGACGCCTTGGCCGGCGGAGAACGCCAGTCCAGCTTTCACCGACCCGGCAAAGCCGCCGGCACCCCAGAATGATCCCGGCAACAGCTCGGTTGCCATCCGTGTCAATCCGCCGGTCACACAGCAATTTGTTACCAATCAACCGCCGATATCGTCCGCAGCGCCTGCCGCGCCATCGGATCCGACGAACCTGTTCAGTGGATTCACCGCCAGCCGGCCGATCGGGCCTGCGACTAGCCCGACGGTCGCAGGGAACACCGGCCCGCCGCCGGGAGTACAACTTCGCTGGATCAATACACGGGTTTTTCAACTTACTTATGGCACCCTCGCCATGGGTAGCACGGGCAACCTCCCTGTCGAACTGTGGGGAACACGTGACGGCGGCAAGTCGTGGCAAAGCTTTGGCAAGGATCCCAAAGGCCAGAGCCCGATGTTGGTGACCGTACCCGAGGATGGCATTTACGGGTTTCGCATGGCAATTCAGAACGGCCCCGACATGGTGGGGAGACCGCCGTTGCCCGGCGAAGTACCGGGTATTTGGATCGGCATCGACTTGACCCGGCCGGTGGGACGCATCACCGTTGCCCAACAGGGTATCGGCCCCGATGGCAACAAGTTGTTCATCGCCTGGGAAGCCAGCGACAATCATGAACTGGCCACAAGGCCAATTTCGCTGTCGTATAGCGAACGCTCAGGCGGCCCCTGGACCGCAATGGCCGCCGGCCTGGAAAATACGGGGCAGTATGCTTGGCAGCTCACGGGCAGCTTGCCGCAGCGGATCTATTTGCGGCTGGAGATCCACGATGCCGCCGGCAACATGGGCATCTACGAAACGCCGGAGCCGGTAACTCTCAATCTTTCCAGTCCCGCCGCGCAGCTTCGCGATCTGCGTCCCCTCGGCCGACTCGACCCCCGGCCAGCGGAACAGACGTATCCGCGGTGAAGAAAAGTTTCAGTTGTCAACCGACAACTTCTTCGGATATACTGTCTGCATGGCCAAACTTCATGCAATCGACTATCTGGCAAAGCCCGACAAGTACCCGCCAAAGCCGGTCTGCGTGGCGTTTGGCGACGAGCTGTTCCTGCGCCGCCAAGTGCTGCTGGGCCTTCGCCACGCCGTACTGGGAAGCGACGAAGCCGATTTCTCGCTGACGAGCTACGAAGGCCGCACGGCTGAATTCCGCACCGTGGTCGAGGAACTAACCACGATCGCCATGTTTGGCGGGCAGCGGCTGGTTGTGGTCGATGAAGCCGACGAGTTCGTGAGCCGGCATCGCGAAGCGTTGGAAGGCTACGTTGCCCGGCCCGGGCGAAGTGGCATCCTGCTGCTGGACGTGAAGAGCTGGCCAAGCAACACCCGGCTCTATAAGGCGGTCGATGCCCAAGGGTTGGCCGTCGATTGCAGCACTCCGGCCGTTGCCAAGCTCACTCGCTGGCTCAGCGATTGGGCCAAGCAAACCCACAAAAGCCAGCTTTCGCTCAACGCGGCGGATACGCTCGTCGAGTTGGTCGGGCCGGAGTTGGGGCTCCTGGATCAGGAATTGGCCAAGTTAGCCCTGATGGCCGGCAACGACAAAAAGATCACGTCCGAAATGATCCAAAAGCTGGTCGGTGGATGGCGGGCAAAGACAACCTGGGAGATGCTTGATCTGGCATTGGACGGGAACGTGATCGAGGCATTGCGGCAGATTGACAGGCTGCTGGCTGCCGGCGAAGCACCTGTCGGGCTGTTGGCTCAGATTTCCGCCACGCTTCGCCGTCTAGCCGCAGCCACCCGCTTGATCCTCCAGTCCGAGTCTGCCGGTCGCCGCATCGGCGTCGGCCCCGCCTTGCAGCAGGCGGGCATCAAATCCTTCGTGCTCCAAAAGGCCGAGCGACAGCTCAAGCGTCTCGGCCGGCAGCGCGGCGCCCAGCTCTACCGCTGGCTCCTGGAGGCCGATCTCGATCTGAAGGGCGATAGCCAGATGCTTCCGCGGCTGATCCTCGAACGGCTGATCGTCCGACTGGCCGCCCCGGCGTAAGGCAGAGTGAATAAATAACGCTTACAATTTTCCTGTAGGATGGGCTTTAGCCCGTCGAGATTAGCGAGATTGG
Organism: Planctomycetota bacterium; assembly: GCA_037147235.1. Classification (GTDB taxonomy): domain Bacteria; phylum Planctomycetota; class Planctomycetia; order Pirellulales; family Thermoguttaceae; genus JANXQG01. The sequence continues at coordinate 9,109 of JBAWVO010000219.1, forward strand.
TCATACCGGGCATGCCCCACCACATTACGCAACGGGGCAACCGCCGACAGCAGACGTTCTTCAACGATATGACGAATTAAGTCATGGTGGGGCCTCCTAAATATGGGGAATTCGCCACAATAAAGATCAAATAGAACGGGGGAATTTCAAGACAGTATAGTACGGCGAGAAGCAGATTACCACAGTCCTGGAAGAAAAACACAAAGGTCGCAATCCACCTTCACTTGAGTTTCTCATGCTCCAGGGCGGCCTTGACGGCTTCATTAAGATCTCGCGTTTGCGTTTGAAGATCCTCCAATTTGGGATCCCGCTGAAGCCTATCCAGTTCCAAAAGGACTTCAGTTCGCGTATCGGGAAGTAACCTTGGTACAATTTGGGGAAATGTCTCGCGCATAGAACGAAGTAGATTGGCAAGGTCGTCGCGGCTGTAGGAGCTTCGCTCCGTCAAGGTCGCAATGCATCCTGTCACTATGGACGCGAGTCCCCTTTTTATTCCCTCCAAGCCTTGCACGCGGACAGGATAAGATGAGTCATTCTTATCCAACGTCGGTAGAAACTCGTCGGTCAATTCGAGCAAGAGTACCGTATTCTGGAGTACGACGCCGAACAAATCAACAATCTCGATACTGCCAACTTCGTTTGCAAGAGAGGCGCTAAGGTATAGCTTGAAGATTTCCTTGCTGGAACCGAAATAGAGCATTGCCTGCGAAATCCGAGATTGAATCGGCAGGCTATGATTCCGGTATATTTCTAGATTCTGAGAAGAAACCAGCCGCGAAAAGACTTTTCCTGATCGCTGGCTTTCTCGCCTCGGCAAAGCATGCCTTTTTTCCTTCTCAAGCGAGGCCATTAATTCAGCGACTTTGGTCATGTCCTGACCGGTCCACTCACGATCTGCGGCAGGCATACCAAGACGAAGATACTCATCGGTTGTCAATGATCGATCAGCCGGTGCAGTATTTGGCGATTTTACGGATCTATTTGTTTGGTTTAACTCGGAAGAACTGCCACAACCGCCGACCGTCAATATGAGCAACGACCATACCGCCTGAAGAATCGTCCAGTTTCGCAGTGAGCACATGAGGTTCTCCCCTTGCTTGCGGATCGTGCGATCGTTTCTCGGTGACAATCGCAATTTGATTGGATGGAATTGCACCGATTTATCAGTCAAGAGTACTCATGGCAACTGGGTACTACGAAACCAGTCATCGCCCGTCTCGGTGTTGCCGACGTGCGTGCCTTCGGTCTCGCGTGGGAAGACTGCGAAGAGCTTCTACACGAACTCGGCTTTTCTCCCCGCGTGGAAGTGGTCGCGGTTTGAGGTCGCGGCCTATCCTCGCGAAACTGCAGTGCCCAATTCTATCGCTGGCTTCTGGAGGCCGGTCACGAGAAGGGTCTCCTTACCGGCGAAGCAGCGCGACGCCAGGGTGGACGTGAGCGACAGGATCTTTTTACGGGCAAAACGGTCGGGCGACCAATTTACCGCTCGCGGAAAGTGATACGGCCCTTGGTCAGGTCGTACGGAGAGAGTTCAATGCGCACCTTATCGCCGGGCACGATACGGATGAAATTTTTCCGCATCCGACCGGCAACGTGGGCAATGATTTTATGACCGCTGTCCAATTGCACCCGAAACCGTGTGTTGGCCAGGGCTTCCGTCACGATGCCCTCGACCTCGATTGCTTCTTCTTTTTTCGCCATACCGCCACTCTAGGGGGGATAATGTTGCTTGGGAGACTGCCTAGGGACTTATCTTACCATTTTTGTCGCCATCCTCCAAGCAGGAATGACGAAATTCAAAATCCGAATGACGAATGACGAAGAAATGGCCAAAAACCATGCGAGGCCGCGAGTTGTGGATCAAGTACCCCCCCCAGAGTGGGCGACGAACTCCGGGCTTGGACTTCGTCATTCGTCATTCGTCATTCGTCATTCGTCATTCGTCATTCGTCATTCGT
>JBAWVO010000220.1:0-10902 GCA_037147235.1 Planctomycetota bacterium
CAAAAGCGGACCGCAACAGAATTGGTGGGGCTCGCTGCGCTCTCCCCACCCTACTGCCTGCTACTGAAACTTTGCAGTTTTTCGACAGACCACTTGGAAAGTCTTGGGCGTCGGCTATAATCGGCCAAAAGCCATTCACTTCACAGACCGAGGAAATCTCATGTCCACGACAATCTTCACGACTGCCCCCCCCCCTTCATCGATTGAATCGGCCTACAAGGCCGCCCAAGAGCGCTACGCCGCACTGGGGGTTGATACCGAAGCCGCGCTGAAGCGACTGGCCACGGTGCCCGTCTCGCTGCACTGCTGGCAAGGCGACGATGTGGGCGGATTCGAGAAGGCTGGCGAAGACTTGGGCGGCGGATTGGCCGTCACGGGCAATTATCCCGGCAAGGCCCGCACACCCAACGAGCTTCGCGGCGACACCGTCAGGGCACTTTCGCTCATTCCTGGAAAGCACCGCTTCAACTTGCACGCTTTGTATGCCGAGACGGGCGGCAAGAAGGTTGATCGGAACGAACTACTCCCCGAGCATTTCCAGGGCTGGATCGATTGGAGCAAGGAGCAGGGATTGGGCATGGACTTCAACCCCAGCTACTTCTCGCATCCCAAGGCGACGGACGGCATGACGCTGGCCCATTCCGACACGGGCATCCGCAAGTTCTGGATCGAGCACGGCATCGCCTGCCGCAAGATCGGCGGAGCGATCGGTGCCGCCTTGGGCAAGACATGCGTGACGAACACTTGGATTCCCGACGGCATGAAGGATCTGCCAATCGACCGTGTCGCCCCGCGTCAGCGATTGACCGAGGCCCTCGACGAGATCTTTGCCGTTCCGGTCAATCGGGCGGACAACCTCGATTCCGTTGAGAGCAAGCTCTTCGGTATCGGCTCGGAAAGTTACGTCGTCGGCTCGCACGAGTATTATCTGGGCTACGCCATCACGCGGAAGAAGCTCCTTTGCCTCGACACGGGCCATTTTCATCCCACGGAAACGATCGTTGACAAGATTTCGGCCGTTTTCAGCCAACTCGACGAGATCCTTCTGCACGTCAGTCGCGGCATCCGCTGGGACAGCGACCATGTGGTGATCGTTGACGACTCGCTCTTGGCGATCGCCCAGGAGTTGGTCCGCGGCAACTTCCTCGATCGGACGCACGTCGGCCTGGACTACTTCGATGCCTCAATCAATCGTGTGGCAGCCTGGGTCATCGGTGCCCGCGCGATGATCAAGGCTCTGCTGATCGCGCTGCTGGAGCCAATCCATTTGCTCCGTGAGTTGGAGAATGCCGGCGACTGCACGGCGCGGCTAGCGATGTTGGAAGAACTCAAGACAATGCCCTACGCAGCCGTTTGGGATTACTACTGCTTGAAGCAGAACGTGCCCGTAGGCCCGGCCTGGATCGGCGAAGTGAAGCAGTATGAGACGGATGTGTTGTCGAAGAGGAGTTGATTTCGGCCTGTACGATTAATTTTGTTGGTCTGTTCGTCCAACCTAGAATCGCAACTCGTTTGGTAGCTTATGGTTCCGTGTTTTGGCAGTCGGTCCCGCAGAAGTCACCGAAAAGCGTGTCGAGTACAGTAGACCGGTGTTTTCCTCGGTAGTTATGGGCATGCCCAAAATCAATCGTACAGGTCGGTTGATTTGAGATTTACAGGATAAGGAAGGAAGAGATTTATGAGCTTATTGCTGGCAGAAACTGCGACAAATCCGGCTTTGGGGGTGACCATCTTCACCCTTGGCGGACTGGCCGGGGCCATATTTTACTTGGCGTTCAAGAAGGTTGGGGGGTGGGCGTGGGAAAGCTACTGGATGATCTATGCCATCGCCGGGCTGTTGGTTCTCCCCATGATGCTGGCACTGGCAACTTCGCCCAATGCATGTACCGCACTACGCAGCACTCCGCCCAAGGAACTTCTTTATTGCTATCTCTGCGGCGCGATGTGGGGCGTCGGGGGCATCACCTGGGGATTGATGATCCGCTACCTGGGCGTTGGCCTGGGCCTGGCCATCGGCTGCGGTTTATGCTCAGCCGCCGGTACGCTCGTGCCACCGATTCTCAAGGGCACTATCGCGGATTTATACAACACGCCGGCGGCCCAAATGTCGCTGGTTGGCGTGGCCGTCTCCTTGCTTGGGATCATTCTCGTCGGCATGGCTGGCATGTCCAAGGAAGGCGAATTGCCCGAAGAGCAGAAAAAGAAAGCCGTCGCCGAGTATGATTTCAAAAAGGGAATCCTCGTCGCCATCTTTTCCGGGCTGATGAGTTCCGCCATGAGTTTCGGCCTACAGGGAGGCGTGATCGCCGAAATGAAGGCCCACCACGGATCGGAAACTCGCGTGGAAAGTGGCGATGCCAAGACTCCCCCCGCGTCGCTAGCCGGCAAAGCGGGGTTGCAATATGACAAGGACAAGAAGGTCTGGTTCGTGCCCAAAGCCGCAGCCGATGAAAAGCTCACTTCATCCACCTGGCAGGGAATCCCCGTACTGGTTGTGGTACTGCTGGGCGGCTTTACGGTGAACTGCCTGCTCTGCCTGTTCCTGAATTTCAAAAACGGCACGTTCGGCGACTACGTCAAGCCGGAAGGGCCGCTGTTGCTGGCCAACCTGGTTTTTGCCGCTCTGGCCGGGGTCATCTGGTGCTGCCAGTTCATCGCCTTCAAGACGGGCGGTGCCGCGATGGGTCCCCTGGGCTATATTGGCTGGGCAGTACTCATGGCCGCCGCCATCCTCTTCAGCAGCCTCTTGGGCTTGGCACTGGGCGAGTGGAAAGGCACCAGCGGCCGCACCCGCGGACTGCTGTTGCTTGGCCTCTTGCTGCTGTTTGCCTCGGCCGGGATCGCCGGTTATAGTGGCAGTTTGAAAAAAGACAAAGAAGAACCGGCCGCACAGGCCGCCGTGATTCAAAAGTAAAGAGGGTGGGACTCGTTTCACTCGGCCTACCCTACCTAAAAACCAACCACATTTTATCCCAGGAACTCAAATGACCGCATTCCCTGACATCCAAAAGATCTGCTACACAGGCCCGCAATCGAAGAACGCTTTGTCTTTCCGCCACTACAACGAATCGGAAGTCGTGGCCGGCAAGACCATGAAAGACCATCTGCGATTCAGTGTCGCCTACTGGCATACCCTACGCGGCACCGGCTCCGACCCGTTCGGCCCCGGTACGATGCTTCGTCCCTGGGAAACAGGCTCGGACGACGTCGACATGGCTCAGAAGCGGGTCCGCGTGGCCTTCGAGTTCATGGAGAAGCTGACGACCCCGTTCTTCTGCTTCCATGATCGCGACATTGCCCCCGAGGGTGTTTCGCTGGCTGAAACCAACAAAAACCTTGACGCCGTGGTCAAGGTCATCAAGGAAGAGATGCAGCGGACCGGCGTCAAGCTGCTCTGGGGTACAGCGAATCTCTTCAGTAATCCGCGATTTGTCCACGGTGCCGCCACAAGCCCCAATGCCGACGCTTTCGCCTACGCATCGGCCCAGGTGAAGAAGGCCCTGGAGGTCACCAAGGAACTCGGTGGTGAAGGATACACGTTCTGGGGCGGCCGCGAGGGCTACCAGACCCTCTGGAATACCGACATGAAGCGCGAGTTCGACCATCTGGCCAAGTTCATGCACATGGCCGTTGACTATGCCAAGCAGATCGGCTTCAAAGGGCAGTTCTATTTCGAGCCTAAGCCCAAAGAACCGACCAAGCACCAGTATGACTACGACTCGGCCGCTTGTATTAACTTCCTCCGTGCCTACGGCTTGGCCGACCACGTCAAAATGAACATTGAAACCAACCACGCCACCTTGGCCGGGCATTCCGTCGAGCATGAACTGGACTACGCCGGCGCGCAGGGTTTCCTGGGTTCCGTCGACGCCAACGTGGGCGACCTGCTCCTCGGCTGGGACACGGACCAGTTCCCCACGGACATCTACATTGCCACCAAGATGATGCTCATCATTTTGAAGTACGGCGGATTCACCACCGGCGGATTGAACTTTGACGCCAAGGTGCGGCGAGAGAGTTTTGAGCCGGTCGATCTGTTCCACGCCCACATCGGTGGCATGGACGCCTTTGCCAAGGGCCTGAAGATTGCCGCGGCCATCCGCGCCGAGGGCGAGATCAACGGCATGCTCAAGCAGCGTTACTCTTCGTGGGATTCGGGCATCGGCGCCGAGATCGAGGCCGGGAAGCAGAACTTCGCCTCGCTGGAGAAGTACATTCTCGCCAAGGGCGACTCCGCGCCCAACACCAGCGGCCGCCAGGAGTTGCTGGAAAACATCGTTAACCGTTACGTGTTCTAGCCCAATATTTTTCACCACCTTGTCGTCAATTTACCAACCGAGGTTCTCCATGAAGAAAACTACTCTCCAACGTCGTGAATTTCTCTGTTCGGCGGGGGCTGCCGTGGCCGCGTGTACGATTGTGCCGCGGCATGTCGTGGCCAAGAGCGGTGAAACGCCCCCCAGCGAGAAGCTGAACATTGCCGGCATTGGCGTAGGCTCGATGGGTCGGAATGACGTGAATGAGGTGGCCAAAAGCAATAACATCGTCGCGCTGTGCGACGTTGACTGGGGCTACGCCGCGAAGGCGTTCAAGAACCATCCCAAGGCCGAACGCTTCCGCGACTTCCGCACGATGTTCGACAAGATGGACAAGCAGATTGACGCCGTCGTGGTCGCCACGCCCGACCATAATCATGCGGTCGCCGCGATTGCCGCGATCAAGCACGGCAAGCACGTCTACTGTGAGAAGCCGCTTGCCCACTCCGTCTACGAATGCCGCGAGATGGCCAAGGCAGCCCGGGAGCATAAAGTCGTTACACAGATGGGCAACCAGGGACACTCCTACGAGTCGTGCCGGTTATTGGTCGAGTGGCTCCGCGACGGGGCCATCGGCAAGGTGCATACCATCCACTGCGGTTGCAGCGTGGTGAACTCGGGTGTCGACCGCCTGGGCGATCTCAAGAAGGAATGGAAGACGCCCGAATCGCTCGACTGGGATCTATGGCTTGGCCCGACCAAGCAGCGGCCCTATTGCCCCGCCTTTCTGCCTTACATTTGGCGCGGCTGGGTTCCCTTCGGCAACGGCACGATCGGCGATTGGGTCTGCCATGTGGTCGATCCGGTTTTCTGGGCGCTCGATCTCGGTTCGCCCAAGTCGATCGTCTCGGAAACGCCGGGCTACGACATCAAGACCCAGGGCGCGGCCTTCCCCAAGAGTGAAAAGATCACGTACGAGTTTGCCGCCAAGGGCGACCGCGGTCCTGTCACCCTGCATTGGTACAGCGGAGCATTGCCCATTCCACGGCCTGTTGACCTCGAACCGGGCCGCAATCCGGTCGGCATCGGTGCCGTGGTTCTCGGCGACAAGGGAACGATCATGTACGGTTCGCACGGTGCCGACGGAGTGCGCATTATCCCCGAGGTCAAAATGCAGGCCTATAAGCGGCCCGCCAAAAGTCTTCCCCGAGTCAAGGAACACCACCTCGATTGGCTGAATGCGATCCGCACGGGCGGCAAGGCGGGTTCTGATTTCACCTATGGTGCCGCGTTGACCGAGATCGGCATGTTGGGCGTCATCGCCGGCCGCCTCGCCGGGACGAAGCTGGAGTGGGATGGCGAGAACATGAAGTTCACCAACAACGCGGAAGCCACCGCGCTGGTCACTCCCGAATATCGGCCCGGCTGGAGTTTGTAGCGGGCGCGACGCCTACGCTACCAACATTGCCCGGACGTTTTCCGCGGGCGTGTCGCGGGGCACTTCACAGCCGGCGGCGATGATGTAGCGTGGTCCAGCCTCGAGATAACATTGGGCGATGGCGGCTGCCACCGACGCGGGAGTGCCGTTGCGCAAGGTTTTTACGGGATCGATATTGCCGGATAATACCTGGTTCGTGCCCATCGCTGCACGGGCCGTGGCCAGGGTGACTTTGGAGTCGATATCGACGATCTCGCAACCGAGGCTGCCCATGCCGGCAAGGATGCGGTTCGTGTTGCCACAGATGTGCAGGCGGACTTTGGTGCCCATGGCGTGCAGGCCGTCGACGATACGTTTTTCATAGGGCAAAACGAACTCTTCATAAATTTGCGGCCCGACGAGCGAAGCGGCTGCATCCCCTACGCCGACCATATCAATGCCCGCTTCCACCTGGGCCCGGCCGAACCGCAATCCTAGCTCCAAGGTAAATTCAAACAGGTCGCGGACAAAAACCGGGTCATCAAAAAAGTCGGTCATCAGCCGATTGATGCCTCGCAGGTCGGCCGCCTCGGCACAGGGGCCTTCGATCCAGCCCTCGATCCATCGCCGGCCGCCGACCTTCTCGCGAAAGAGGGCCGCTGCCTGCACGCGGTCGTGCATTCGGCCGCCGCCCAAGGGATCGGGCATCTGTAACCGCGCAAGCATCGTTTTGTCGGTCAAGAGGGCTTGGATCTCATCGATCGCCGGCGGTTGGTCGTCGAAGAACTGTACCGTGGCACCGCAGTCGGCGGCCTCACGGGCCGGGTCGGAGATGCACGACACATAATCGAAATCAAACGTCTCCGCGGTCCGAAGTTGCCCTTCAACCAAGACGCGATAGTCGGTCGCATAGCGGCCGTAAGGAACTCCGACGACGTCTGTCGCGAGCATCATCGTAATCGGCATCCGCGGCAAGCGGTCCACGGGCCGGCCTTCCAGCATGGCAAGAATACGTTCGTGACAGTTCATGATTTTTTTCCAACAGGAGAAACTGATTATCCCCTAAATTCCTGATTTGAAAAAGTGGGTCTTGCCGCGAAGGATCGAGGAGTTGGAAATGAAACGTCATTTCTCTTGAAATAAGTAGAACTTATGATAAGATAGACTTATGAACATTGAGACTTTGCGCATCTTTTGTGATGTTGTACAACACCAGAGCTTCTCTCGTGGTGCGGTGATCCATGGCGTGAGCCAGTCCGCCGTGACTCAGTCCATCCACCGATTGGAGGAACATTTTGGGGTGCAATTGGTCGATCGCACCAAGCGGCCATTTGTTTTAACTCCTGAAGGACAATCATGTTACGAAGGCTTTCGCGACGTTCTGGAACTCTACGACTCGGTTGAAGCCCGGATCCGATCGTTACGCATGGATATCAGCGGCTTGGTTCGCGTGGCGGCGATCTATTCGGTTGGGCTACACGACATGCGGCAGTGCATGCAGGATTTCATGCGGCAATACCCCAAAGCCAAGGTGCGGTTGGAGTATTTGCGTCCCAATAAGGTGTATGACGCGGTCAACAACGCCGAGGTCGATCTAGGCATCATGTCCTACCCAATCGCATCACCCGACATCGAAGTGGTGCCCTTGCGTAGCGAACGCATGGTACTGGTATGCAGTCCGCGGCACCGACTGGCGAAGGAAACGTCCGTGACGGCCGAACACTTGCAGAGCGAGGATTTTGTCGCCTTCGATCGCGACCTAAGCATCCGCAGGGAGATTGATCGGTACTTGCGGCAGCAGTCGGTAAACATCAGAATCGTGATGGAGTTCGATAATATCGAGACCATCAAACAGGCAGTGGAAATCGGGGCCGGGATCAGCATCCTGCCGGAGCCGCCGATCCGCGAAGCTTGTCGCAACGGCAGCCTCGTCGCGATCCGCTTGATCGATCCCGAGTTGTACCGTCCCATTGGCATTATCCATCGCCAGCGGAAGGTATTCACTCCGACCACGGCCAAGTTCGTCGAGTTGCTCAAAGAGATCCAGTTGCAAGGTTCGGAGGAATCGTGAGTGCTCCGTAGAACGGAATTCATTCCGTTCTACCGGATTGAAATCCGTCTTACGAAGACCGGAGGAATCATGAGTCGTCAAGGAGAGTTTCCAGTCACGTTTCAGCCGTGCGATAAGAAGGTCTATGTGCCGGCGGGAACCCTGCTGCAAGAGGCGGCCATGGCAGCCGATCTTGTACTCGATTCGCCATGTGGCGGCGAGGGAACTTGTGGTAAGTGTCGCCTGATCGTCCGCCAAGGCACCTCGCCCCCCACGGAGGAAGAACGCCAGCGGCTGACCGAAGAGGAACTGTACGCGGGCTGTCGCCTTGCCTGCCAGGCAACCGTCGAAGGACCGATGAGCGTATTGGTGCCCGAGACCTCACTCGTCAACCGGCCCCATCAAATTCTGGTCCACTCCGAGGCAGCGATAGAAGCGGACGGTGCGCCGTTGATTTGCAAACGGTATGTCGAACTTTCCCCGCCCGATCGGGGTGACGATCTGCCGGATCTGGCTCGGCTGCAACGGTGCCTCGGCCCGCTTCATGCCGATTTGAGCCTAATCCGCGCGCTTCCACGCCGCCTGCGGGATGCCAATTTCCAAGGCACCGCCGTGCTGGATGACGATCGTCTCATCGACTTCGAGCCGGGAAACACGGAAGGGGATTCCTACGGCGTGGCCATCGACTTGGGTACCACGACGCTCGTTGCTGCCCTGTTGGACCTTGCCACCGGCCGACAGGTTCGCATCGCTTCACGGCTCAATCCGCAGACCCGTTTCGGCGACGATGTGCTGACGCGAATTCTCATGGCCCGCACCAAGTCCGAGGGGCTTCAACAACTCCAGCGGGTCGTCGCCGAGGCAATGGATGCCATGATCGGCGAATTGTGCGACGCCACGGGTATCGCTCGGCGGCAAGTTTACCACGTGACCTTGGCCGGCAACACCACCATGCAGCAACTATTCTGCGGCATCGATCCGGGGGCGTTGGGCGAAGTGCCCTTTGTGCCCGCAGTCCAACAAGGGCTGGCCTTTCCGGCCGCGGAAGGCGGCTTGCAGATCCATCCTCGCGGCCGGGTCTATGTCCTGCCGATCATCGGTGCTTTCGTGGGCGGTGACATCGTAGGCGGTATTCTGGCAACGGGGCTGGCCGATTGCACAAGTCCGACTCTCTTGATCGATATTGGTACGAACGGCGAGATTGTACTGCTGGCGGACGGTAAACTCACGGCGACCTCGACCGCCGCCGGGCCGGCCTTTGAAGGTGCGCGAATCGCCCAAGGCATGAGGGCCAGCCAGGGGGCGATCGAGAAGGTTGTGGTCGATCGGAGTTTGCACATCCATGTAATCGGCCACATTCCACCCCTGGGACTGTGTGGCTCCGCCTTGATCGACACCACGGCGGAACTCTTGCGGCATGGCATCGTCTCGCCCCAAGGCCGGCTTTTGACGCGCGACGAACTGCCCGCGGACATCCTGCCGGACCTCGCCCGGCGAATCGAACTCCGCGATCGACAGGTCGCCTTTGTGCTTGCCGACGGGGAAACCGTGGCGGGCGGCAAGGGGGTGGCGTTGACCCAGCGCGACTTGCGAGAAGTCCAGTTAGCCTCCGGAGCGATTCGTGCCGGCATCGAACTGCTGTTGAAACGGCAAGGGCTGAAGCCGAAAGACCTTGATCGCGTGCTTTTGGCGGGCGGATTCGGCAACTATATCCGTCGCGGCAATGCCCAGCGCATGGGTCTCTTGCCCCCCGACATCGAGCATCAGCGAATCCGTTACCAAGGCAACACTTCGCTCGCCGGGGCCCAGTTGGTCGGTCTTTCGCGGCGTTATCAGGAAGCGTGCGACGAGCTTGCCGCACGTACCGAGCACGTTGATCTTTCCCTGGAGCCGGATTTTGCCGCCGCGTTTGCGGACGCGATGATTTTTCCCGAACCGTGAACCTAGGAAACCGTCCGCCACCGTAATTCAAGCCCTGAAGGGGCGTTCCAACCATTCGCCGATGAACCGCCCCTTCAGGGCTTGTCGTTACCCACAAGTCCTTGAGCGACCCCATCCAGCTTGCTGGATGGTGAATCAGGTTGGTCAGCTAGCCCATATTCGCGATCTAGCCAAGCAACCTCCTTCACCATCCACCAAGGTGGATGGGGTCGTGTTGGTCTTTGTTCTCCATTTTAGCCATCCAACCTTGTTCACCATCCGGCAAGCCGGATGGGGTCCAAACGATGTGTGTAACAACGAGGGCGTTGCCCTGGGCTGGTATCATGCGGGCCTTTGGCCCTCTCCAACCCGACTACCCCGGAGGGATGGGAGACCCCATATCGACGATGAAGCCCGGCGCATTCTTGCGGCGGATGAACCTTTTCACTCTTCCCTTTTCTCGATCCACTGTGCGAGTGAGGCGGCAGACTCGGTGGAACGTCGTCCGGCCAAAAGGCCCTCGACGCTGATGTCCTCATCGAGTTTCGGCCAATGGATGCCCTCCCCATCGCCGATCAGCTCGTAGTCCTCGCGTTCCGCCTTGGTTCCGCTGAGCAACCTTGGATACCATGCCAAGGGGACCGAGAGCGTGCGTCCGTCATCCAACCACACCGTCAGCGAATCCTCTGAGAAACGCAGAGACTCAGCAAAGATGTCTCGTTCAGTCACCAAAGTGCTCATTCCACGCCTCCAAAATTCGTTGCTGGTTCTCCTCGACGGTTTTCCGAAGTATCCGCAATTCATGATCACCGATGCGCCGGGATTTGGCAAGCCGAACGGGGGTGAGCCAGAATTTCGCCGTAGCACGGCCTCGCCGGATGTGAACGTGGGGCGGTTCATTCCCTTCTGCCGAGTAGAAGAAGAGCTTGTACGGACCTATATCATCGATAGTCGGCAAGCTCTTCACCTCTTGGCGAAATTTCTCCCAAGCACATCACACCCCATCTATTCTACACCAGATTTGTGGTCCCACTAGCCGTAATTCGTCAAGATTTCGGAATCCTGGCCGCCTTTTGCCAGCCAAAACATAATTTCAGCTTTCGGTAGCCTCTCATTCGTCCTTGAGCTTGGGCTACACTTCAATGTAGCGGCGCAGTTCGGCGAGCAGATCGTGGACGTGGAGCGGCTCGTGCAAGCAGTTCTCCACTCGGCCCACCCTATCCCTGAAACGCTCTTACCAGTCAAGGGGCGGTTTTTGG
>JBAWVO010000221.1:0-10840 GCA_037147235.1 Planctomycetota bacterium
AAGCCGCACGACCACAACATATAGTGGTCACGCCAGCCAAGGGGATACCCCATTTATCCGCAAACCCGTCGGAGAGCCATAATTTTTCCAAAACGGCATTTCCGTGCGGAACTTTCTCGACCCTACGGGGTTTAATGGAGAGAATCGGTTCGTCGCGGGCCCGGTAGGCGCCGGGAAGCGGCAACCACCCCCAAGTGTATGGAGAATCGGACATGAGATTTTGGACGATGGTGTTGAGTTTGGCGATGGCCGGAGTGATTGCAACCAGTGCGTTTGCCCAAGACGGCAAGCCGGACAAGGGACACGGCCACAAAAAAGGTGATCGGCCGCGGATGAGCTTTACCGACATGGACGCGAACCACGATGGCAACCTTACCAAAGACGAGTTTGTCGCCGCTCGGATGAAGGGCGTTCCGGAGGACCGCAAGGAGAAGGCCAAGGAGTACATTGGCAAGATGTGGGATACACTGGCCGGCAAGGCCGAATCCCTGAAGGAAAAAGAGTACAATGACGCTCGGGAGAAGATGCGGAAGGAGTGGAAGGATAAGGGCGGAAAGCATCATGGCGAGAAAAAGGATGAGAAGAAGGCCGAGTAGTAAAGCCAAGGCCGTTCTCCCCACCGGTTTGCGCCCCCGTTTGGCAGACCGTGGGAAAGTCGTGTGATTCAAGGAAGCCGCTGGCGGAAATCCGGCGGCTTTCGCTTTTTTAGGCACGGATAGGGACCGTTATGCGAGCAAAAACTGCAACTTTACTTGCTGCTGCCAGCACGCTCATTACCGGGCTGGCCATGGGCCAGGACAATTGGAGTCAGTTCCGAGGCCCGGATTCCGCGGGAGTGGCCCAAGGGGCTAAACTTCCACGCCGCTGGAACGCCACCGAAAACGTGGTCTGGAAGACGGAAATTCCCGGCATGGGCTGGTCTTCGCCCATCGTGTGGAACGGACGGATTATCGTCACCTCCGCGGTGGGTGAATCGGAAGCCGCAGTTCCGCGTACCGGCCTGTATATCCAGAACATGCGGGGACGGCTGGGGGAAGGAGAATTCCGGTTCGTGGTCTACTGCCTGGACTGGCAGACAGGCAAGATCCTTTGGGAAAAGGTCGCCTACCAGGGACGGCCCCAGGTGCCAATCCACGCGAAGAACAGTTATGCCACTGCGACGCCCGTGGCCGATGGCGAGCAAGTCGTGGCCTGTTTCGGCACTGCGGGACTATTTTGCTACGGACGGGACAGTAACGAGATCTGGGCACACAGGTGGGAAGGGTTTCGCATGCGGTCCGGTTGGGGGCCGGCTTCTTCGCCGGTCATCCACGAAGGTCGGGTGTACGCGGTCAACGACAACGAAACAGGCTCCTTCTTGCTGGCCCTGGACAAGGTGACCGGCAAGCAGATATGGACGGTCGCACGCGATGAAAAGAGCAATTGGTCCTCGCCCATAGTCTGGAAAAACGGGTTACGAACGGAAATCGTCACCACGGGCAGCAATAAAGTGCGGTCCTACGACCTCGATGGCCGGCTCCTGTGGGAACTCAGCGGCATGTCATCGATCCACATTCCCACCCCTGTCGCCACCAAGGAACTGCTCTACGTGTCCTCGGGTTACGTGATCGATCAGTTTCGCCCGGTCTATGCTATTCGCCCGGGTGCGGCAGGCGATATTTCACTGCCTGGCGATCAAACCAGCAGCAAGTACGTGGCATTCTGCCTGCCTCTGGCAGGCTCCTATATTCCGTCGCCACTGGTCCATGGTGATTACCTGTATCTACTGTACGATCGGGGATCGCTGGCGTGCCATGATGCCCATACGGGCAAGGAGATCTACGGACGGCAACGGCTTTCTCCCGATCGTGCTACCTTTTCCACTTCGCCCTGGGCCTGCGACGGCAAGGTTTACTGCCTGAGCGAAGATGGCGAAACCTTTGTGGTCCAGGCGGGTCGGGAATTCAAGATCCTGCAACGGAATCCGCTCAACGAGGTGACACTGGCCAGTCCGGCCCTGGCCCGCGACAACTTGGTGATCCGCACTTTCCGAAGCGTATATCGGATCGAGGCCGCCACCTTACGATCAAGCACGACATTTCACCAGAATGATCGGCCCAGATCCCAGGGCCAATAGACCTTGCGGCTGCCGCCGAAGCGAAGTTCCGCGCCGGCGGTCAACGAGAGGTTGTGTTGTGTTTGCAAATGGTTGCTGCTCATCGCAATATCGTCGAGAAGGTCCAATCGCAAGGCGAGACGCTCATTGCAGAGATACTTCACGCCCAGTCCCAGCGGCAGGGAGAGGCACGTGCTGTGATAGCCTTTGTCCAGGCGGTCCGTGAAACGGATGTTCGTTAGGCCCATGCCAGCGAGGAAATAAGGCCGCAAGCGAGTCTCTCCCCAAGGGTAGTAGAGGATGTCGACGTCCCACTGGAACAGATCGGCATTGCGGTGATCAAAACGGCTGCGCTGGGGATCGTTCGGAAGCAGGCCACTTGCGTTATCGTGCGCCGTCAGGGCCTGGTCGGCGCGAAAACTGTCGTAGAGCTGTAGTGAGCCGAAGGCAAATCGCATTTCGGTGCCCCAACTCGGACTGACGTCCCAGCCCAATCGCCAGCCACCGTCGAATCCGGTCGTGGTTCCGACCCAGTCTTCGATCAACGGCCCGCCATGGATCATGCCGGCAAAACAGCCGATGCTCAGGGGATGCTCGCTCCAATTGGCCCAGGGCACCGGCCTGCACTCCGCTTTCAACCGGTTAAACAGCGCGCAAAGTGGACGGCTGCACTTCCAGTCGAACTGGGGTTCCTCGTCGCAGGACTCCATGGGGCAAGGACAGCACGGATCGATCTTCGCCGCCGAAAATTCCGTCGGTCCGGCCTGCGTGTGCGCAACCTGCCCCAGCGACATCCGTGTCAGTTCGATCGTCACGGCGACCAGCAGAAGCACGAGTTTGCGTATGCCAGGCAAGGGCAAATCCCCAAACTTAGGACAAGCAGTGGAAAAACACCGGGAAAAGTAGTGCGGATTATGCCAAGGTCGGCCAGGGGTGTCAATGCGATATGTTCCGCAGTTGCGGCTTCTTAAACCACCTGTCTTGCTTATATTCACAGGTTCAATGGAGCGTGGCTCGTTTCACTCGTTCCAACTACTTACAAAACGGTCTGGATTTTATTGAGCTAGGTTCGGTAACATACCCGCAGCGGTTGGCCAGCGTTGGGCCATGGCGACGGATTGCCGAGGCGAGAAGCTACCGCAGCCGTGCTGGAAATTGGTGCAGGCCCAGGAAAAGCACCGATCCCGCGCTCTACGAGTGAGGCTTGTTTACCATGTCCAAACCAGGGATCAATACCGGCAAAACACTTGTTGTCGTCGCCACCTATAACGAAATCGAGAATCTACCCTCTCTCGTGGATGAGATTTTCCGCTATCTGCCTGCGGCCAATCTGTTGGTGGTAGACGACAATTCGCCCGACGGCACCGGCCGGTGGTGCGATGCCCGCGCGGCCGAAGATCCTCGCCTCCATTGTATGCATCGCGCAGGCAAGCTAGGTCTGGGAACGGCGATCCTTGCGGCAATGAAGTACGCATTGGCCAACGGTTACAGTTATGCGCTGACGATGGATGCCGACTTCAGCCATCCGCCCAAGTGCCTGCCGGCGATGATTGCCGGCATGAGTCCCGAGAATGGTTCGAGCGTCGATGTGATGATTGGCTCGCGTTACGTCCCGGGGGGTGGCGTCGAGGGTTGGCCCTTGAAGCGGCACTTCATGAGCCGTAGCGTGAACTTCTATGCCCGCTGGTTTCTTGGCCTGAAGCCGAAGGATTGTAGCGGCAACTATCGCTGTTACCGCACCGAGACCCTCGCCAAGCTGGACTTCGACCGGATCCGCAGCCGGGGATACTCGCTGCAGGAAGAGATTCTCTGGCACCTGAAGCGAGTCGGGGCGCGGTTCAGTGAGACACCGATCGTCTTTGTTGAACGCCAGCGAGGCCAATCGAAGATCAATCTGAAAGAGGCGGTCAACGCCCTGCGGATCATCTTCTCGTTGGGGATGCAGAGCCTGTTCGGGCAACGAAGGAAGTGAAACTGGTTCAACCACCCGCCAAGGTGTTGGAACTGTCGTACGTCAGGCTTTCCAGCCTGACAGCGAGCCGGACAAGGTCAGACTGGAAAGCCTGACGTACTTAAACTCAAAGCGAGCGGATATAATCTCGCCACTCGTGTTCAAACTGATCGAGCGGCATGCCGATCAACTGTTGAAACCTTTGCTTGGGAGCAGCATTGCCGGGCTGTAGGTATTTCTCCAGCGCGGGGCTGCCTAGCAAATGTTTTTCAAAAGTCAAATAGTGGGCCAATCCCCAGGCGTGGACGTAATGGCGATCAACGGCGGCCGGTCGCACGCCGGTCGCCAAAAGGAATTGAACCTCGTTGGCGGCGAGCAAATTCTCCAACTCCAGCGGCTTCGGACGGGTCAAATCGGCCTTGAGTTTTTTTAAGGCGACCGGGTTGGGAGCGTCAACCCGCAAGGTGTTGCCTTCCAGCAGGCCCCCTTCAAAGATCACGGCTAGGCCCTCGTTGAGCCAAGGGGGCACGTCGTATTTCTGCTGCGAATAGACGTTGTTTCGCAGGTAGGCGTGAAACGCTTCGTGATAGAGCCTCACGAGTGTTTGACTGGCACTTTGCTTGAAGAGGCGGTCAATCTGCTGATCGGACTTCCGCAGTTCGTCGCGCTTCTTATCGAGCTGTTTCTTGAATTTCTCGCGTTCCCGAGTTAACTCACGTGCGACCTGGCCGCTGGAAAGGCCGCTCTTGTGAAGGCTCTCGGCGACGACGCGGAGACGTTCGGCAAGTCGGCATTCCAGATCGCGGAGGTCTCGGCGCAATTGAGCATTGTCCGTGGAAATCTGACAATTGACGGCGGTCAGCCGGGCAAGGTCGCTACCGACGACGACCACGTTCTGGTCTTCGAGGAAGCAGGCCGGATTTTCGATCTTCGACTTCAGCCCAAGTTTGGTCAGTAGTGACTGGTATTGGTCCATCGACCCGAGTACGACCAGTCGAGGAGGCTGAGAAGGCTCGCTCCGTGGTGGCACAATCTGGCGATAGGCGGCGAAGATCTGCTCGACACGGACGACCACGCGACGGGTGTTCTGCTCATCGGCCGTGCTGTCCAGGGTGAACCACTTACTGCGATAGTGCCGATAGGTGTTGCCTTCGGCCTCTCGCGGTTTAAGTTGGAGGGCCTCCATGCGGATGGCTTCGATCGTCGCACGGTTGCGGAACTCCTCGATTTGCTGCTCTAACACCGCCCGCTTGCCGGCATCCAAACGTGAAACGGAAAGGATCTGGCGGCGGTCCAGCGGCTGGATTACCAGGTGCATTTGCTGGCCGCGAGGAGACTGAATGCGGATCAACGTGAGCCAGTCGCCATCTTCGGATTCGATCAGGCCGGCATGGCGGGAATGGTCGAGCAGTTCAACCTGCTCGTAACGCGAACAGGAATCTTCCGCTGGCTCGCCGGGGCCGGCGGCACGGACCGGTCTGGCCGCCAGACTGCTAAGACTTGCCCAAACTGGAATCAAGAATACGATGCGCCACATGGAACGGTCCACAAAACAAACCCCCACGGATACTTTCAAAACCCCTACCAGTAGACTTCATTATACACCGTCGTGCCAGCAGCAGAAGATGCAGGGCGGGTTGTAGGGTGCGTGGAGCGAACTGCCCGGCAAATGGTGGGTTGCGCACGAAGTTGAGACGTTGGAAGCACTTACCGCTGTTCCAGATCAGTTCGCGTAACGCACCATTCAGTGGCTAAAACCGCCGCAGGAACTGGCAGCCGATGAGGAATTTCGACTCTGTCCGGCGGCCGGTCGAAATCGTGCCGACCGAGGACGTGTTGGGTTCGATAATGCCCCCCCAGCCGTCCACCAAAACCGGCCGCCAGTAGTGTACCCTCGCCGCGACAAAGATCGGTTCAGCCGAACGGAACTTTGCCACCAGCCGCTCGAAGGTCGGCCTCTCGTCAAGAAAGAAGGAGAAACCGCCTTTCGTCAAGTCATGGCAGCGGACATCGATCCAGGCCGATTCCGGCGGCACCTCCCAGCAATAGCCGGTTGCAATCCGCTGGATAAGCCGAAAGGCCCGCCGCGATTCATACCGTTGCTCGGCTTCCGGTTCGTCCCGCACCACGTCGCCTTCGCCCTTGTGCGAAACGGCCAAGAAATGATGCATCAAGTTGAAAAATGTGGCGTCGGTCTCTTGCCCGGAATTGACCATATAGATTTCATATTATCTATTTGCCGCCGGGACAAAAAAAGGGGGTGTTTACGTTAGTTTCTATTTGACGTTTTAAGTCTACCACTATTGCTTTTCCCGCATTTTCCCGATACTATTACATGGCACCGGTGTTTATGGCAGTTACGGCGAATTTCCGCCGCGCATGGCACCGAAACCAACCACCAGAACCACCACAAGAAAGCATAGCAT
Source organism: Planctomycetota bacterium (assembly GCA_037147235.1). Classification (GTDB taxonomy): domain Bacteria; phylum Planctomycetota; class Planctomycetia; order Pirellulales; family Thermoguttaceae; genus JANXQG01. The sequence continues at coordinate 6,473 of JBAWVO010000221.1, forward strand.
GAAATTCCAGTTCACGAAGACAAAGCTTGAAGCACTCGTTCCACCGGCGAAGGGCAGGACTTACTACCAGGATGCGGGTGGCGAGTCTCTCTCGATCTGCATTACTGCCGCTGGCAGCAGGACGTTCTACCTTGTTCGGTTCTTTCGTGGCGAGAAAGTCCGTATCCCGCTGGGTAAGTTTCCCACCCTGTCCGTGGAACAAGCACGTAAGGCGTGTCGTGGCATCGTTGGGAAGCTGGCGGATGGTATTGATGTCCAGGCAGCACGGCAGGCGGATCGTGCGGAAGCGACGTTGAAAGAGTTGTTTGCGTCCTACTTGGAACTTCATGCGAAACCGCAGAAGCGGTCATGGGCGGAAGACGAACGGCAGTTCGGGAAGTAAGTACATGGTGGAACTTCACAACAAGCGGCTATCGTCGATCACAACGCCTATCGTGGCCAAGTGGCATGGCGCCGTTGGGAAAGAACATGGGCTTGTCATGGCGAACCGGTGTAAGAAATTGCTTACGACGATGTTTGCCAAGGCATCGGCCGCCGTGGGCTACACCGGCGCGAATCCCTGTAAAGGCGTGGCATCGAATCCAGAACAATCCAGAGAACGATTTCTAATGCCGAACGAAGTAGAGCAGTTCTTCAACGCCCTGGCGAATGAGCCACCCTACTGGCAGGGATTCTTCCTGTTGTTGCTCTTCACTGGTGCAAGGCGTGGGAATGTACAGACAATGCAATGGGATGAACTCGACTTAGGGAACGGCGTTTGGCACGTTCCTAGTGGGAAAGCCAAGTCGGGGAAGTCAATCGCCATTGTTTTATGCGAACCGGCACTGGCAATCCTAAACACCCGCTACAACGAGCGCAATGGCACCCCCTACGTGTTTCCTGCTCTTCGCGGCTCTGGCTGCCTAAAGTATCCAACAGTTCGCTGGAAGCGTCTTGTAGCGATTGCAGGGTTGCCGGACCTACACCAGCATGATTTACGCCGCACGCAAGGCAGTTGGCAAGCTTCTATGGGTGTGTCGTTGGCAATCGTCGGCAAGAGTCTCGGTCACAGCGACTTGAAGTCCACCCAGGTCTACGCGAGACTCCAACTCGATCCAGTTCGCGCCGCCGTTGCCGGTGCAAGCCAAGCACTGCTTACCGCTGGGAAAGCCAGTGTCGGCACCGCTGGCATGGTGTTGGATGCGACCAGCACGGAAGGGGGCAGCAATGGCTAAGAAAGCAGACTACGGCGGTCTAAGAGCCTTCTTTGACGCCATGCGACCCGATGGTTTACCCTGGCCGGTGGCTCGCGTCGAACCCGGAGAGATTTTGGACATCATGCGATGCGGCACCGATCTATCCTGGGCGAAGGGACAAAAGCTGGAACCGCTTATTGATGCTTTACTCAAGGCATTGGACTCTGGCGATACCAACGGTGCGATTATCTGTGCCTATGCCGTCGGGGTTGTTGCCGAAAAGCAGTCTTTTGCCGTGGTGAACGGACTGAACGCATGGGGAAGCTTCAAGAACACGCTCAAAATAAAAACCAGAAAGCTTGCCGCCGTGGCTGGTGGACAGGCTAAAACCACCAAAGCCGATTTGCAGAAAGAAGCTATTCGGTGTAAGTATGCCGAACGGCTGAGAGTTTTTCCGCATTGCAGCGATAAGGCGCAGATCAACGCCACAGCACGGGAATTCAAGGTTTCCGCCAAGACCGTGGAACGTGCCATGAAACAAAATTAGACAGACCGTACGGTTTGTCCAGCACCTACGATATTGCTGTAAAAAACTCCGGTTAGGATTACGCGTGTTCATTCACCGCAACCCTATTTTACGGAGTTTTTTTCATGGTTACTTCAGTATCGTCTGAACTTCTCACCCGGCAGCAGGCCGCCGAACTCTTAGGCGTCAAAAGCCGAACTCTCGCGGTTTGGCACTGCGTCCATCGCTACGGAATCCCATTGGTCAAAGTCGGTAGCCGGTGCATGTATCGGAAAACCGACTTGGACCGCTGGCTACAGTCTCGCACAGTCGGTGCGGTTCCTGCCGTTTCTAGTCCCGAATAACCCAAGAAACGCCCGTGCCGTCGGCTGGAAGTTCGACGGCACGGGCAGGAGAATCAACGCAATGTATTTTACCATTGGAAGTTCAATAAGTCTACCGGCACCAACGCCGCCCACCCTACTCGACCACCTGCACGCGCTCTATCCCGCTGGCACGCCGGGAGAGTGCCTAGCGTACGTCAAGAGTGAGTCTATCCGTCAGTTTGGTAGTCCAGACAACCTGGAAGACTTTGCGCGTCAGATTGAAGAACTCGACGCCAAGCACGATGTCTACCTGACAACGAATACTCTCGACGGCGATAGTGTCCGCAGTCGTGGCGAATATACCCGTGGCACGGAAGCGGAACTCGCCGCCGTGGTGGCTATCGTGTTCGACGTGGACGCCAAGAAGCCGAAGCACAACTATCCAACGCAACGGCAGATTATCGACGCGCTGGCGGATATGCCGTTAGCACCATCAATCATCGTCGTCAGTGGGAAAGCCAACGCGGGACTTCATCCCTACTGGCTATTCGACAAGCCGTTCATCATCGGCAGCGACGAAGACTTCCAGCGTGTTAAGAACATATCGAAGCGATGGCACGCGCTCCTGAAGGAGAAGTTGGCACCGTATGACCTTGATTCGACATTCAGCCTGGAACATGTTTTTCGTCCTATCGGCACGAAGAATAAGAAGTACGGCAGCACTGTTTCCGCGCTGGTGTTTGAACCACACCGCCGCAACTCTTTGGAAGACTTTGAACATCACCTACCGGATGAACCACCGGCACCGGCACCGTACGCGCCGTGTGGGATTGCCAGTGGTTTGATCTATATCGAACGAGCGCGCCGCTATCTCGCGTCAGTGGATGTATGCGACCCGCGCGAAACTGCCGCGATGGATGCCAGCACGCAGTTGCTAAAAGCCGCTTCGGCTATGAACGGACTCTGCATCGACGAAGCGGACGCATTGCGACTGCTTGCCGAGTGGGATGCTGGTAATCCATGTGGACGGTATCCAGATCAAGAATACAGGCGCAAGCTATCGGAAGCATTGAAACAAAAGCCGTGGGGATGGCTACTCGCGCAAGACACAAGCGGACCGAACGCGCCGCCGAATTGTAAGTCGTCCAGTAGTGTGCCGATTGGCAGTATACCGACCGCCGCGATAGCAGAGTGGGAACTGCGCATTATCCGCATGGATACCGTGCAACCGCGTAAAGTGGACTGGCTATGGCTCAATCGGATACCCACCGGCAAGCTCGTCTCTCTCTTCGGGATGCCGGGACTCGGGAAGTCTATGGTGCTATTGGACTTTGCCGCACGAACTACCGTAGGCGCAGATTGGCCGGATGGTGCTCCTGGCGGTTCTCCTGGCGGTGTTGTAATCCTGTCTGGTGAAGACGACCCAGAAGACACCTTGCGCCCCAGGCTGGATGCCGCTGGTGCCGATTGTTCGCTCATCTCGTTGGTTGCGTCGGTTACGCTGACGGACGCTAAAACCAAGAAGACCGCCGAACGACTCGTCAATCTGCAAAGCGACCTTGCTTCAATCGAGAAAGCTATTCTCGCAACGCCGAATTGCAAGCTGTTTATTCTCGATCCGATTAACTGCTATCTCGGAAAATGCGACAGCCATAAGAACGCGGAAGTGCGTGGGATACTCGGGCCTGTTGCCGAGATGTGCGCTAGGCTAGGCGTAACGTGCATCTTTCTCGGACACTTGAATAAGTCCATGAACGGTCCCGCTATGTTTAAGGCGGCTGGCAGCATGGCTTTTGTCGCCGCCGCGCGTGTCGCCTATGTAATCGCGGAATCACAAGACGACCCGAATACTCGATTGTTCCTTCCAGTGAAGAATAATCTCGCGCCGAACATTGGCGGATTAAGCTTCACCGTGGTTGCTGATGAGAACGAACAACCGCGCGTGGAGTGGGACAGCCAGCCGGTTTGTACAACGGCTGACGAAGCTCTATCGCACAATCCGCAGCAGTCGCGTGGGAATGTGAAGAGTGACGGGGAATGGCTATCGGCACAGCTAGCCAATGGTGCCGTTTTCACCGACGAACTAATCGCGAACGGAAAAGCCGTTGGTATTTCTCGCAATCGACTGTTCAAGGCGAAAGACGAGATTGGTGCGTTTGCGCGAAAAACCGGGTTTACAGGAAAATGGGAATGGTTTTTCAACGCTTAGGACTCTTAGGACGCTCGGGACTCTATGGGACGATTGGGACTCTTCGGACATACCCCCCATAAGACTAAAGAATCCCATAGAGTCCCATAGAGTCCCATATATATACTGCCCGTGATTGGGATTGTCCCATCTGAAGATTTTTCGCATACTCCC
>JBAWVO010000222.1:0-10795 GCA_037147235.1 Planctomycetota bacterium
CGGAGTGTGCCTGCTACTTTTCTTGCGACAGTTATTTCTGCGCCGGTCCTAAGCCGTTCCCCCGCCTCACGCGCCATCTGAAATAGCCTCGTCGACCGACTGCTCGCCCGTATTTGCACCATGGATGCGGGTAAACCCTTTGGGCGCAAAGAGAAAGGACTTGCAGCCACTTACCGCAAACCCTTATACTCTATCTACTTAGATGTGCGCGAGAGAGGATTTGAACCTCCACGCCCGGTAAAGGGCACCAGGTCCTGAGCCTGGCGCGTCTGCCAATTCCGCCACACGCGCAAAACAGATGAAAGCCGTCCACCCGAAGCAGGGGTAAACTGTATGTTCCACCTCTCTTCTCTTTATAGAACAATCTCAGACTAAAAGCAAGCCCCCCTGGACGGATTTCAGGAGGATTGGCTGCCTCATCGCTTCGCCGTGTAGGCTCTGGTATATCTCGTGCCCGTGGCGAAGGTTGTTGGCCCTGTCCTGAAATCCCTGGCCTCAAACTTGCTACGACGGGCGAGATTGTGTCGCAATGATCTCAAAGATGCCGAAGGCGACGCGGTCCATCTTGATGACGGTCCTCCCGCTTTCATACGCAACCTGCGTCTTGTCCGTGAGGAGAGGCTTGATTTCTGATACACATTCCAGTTTGACAGAGGCCGTCCCAGGCACCCCCGCCGGGTTTAGGGCGACCAGGACGCGGCGTCCCTCAGCCTCGCGGAGATAAACCACCGGGTAATGGCACGGGCCGACCGAAAGACACTCGACCGAGGCTGCCGATCCCAACGCTGGATCGGTTTTGCGAAGCGCGATCAAGCGGCGGACGAAGTTGAGCAGGGATTGGGGATCGGCGGCCTGCATCGAAACGGTCGGACGCTCTGGGTTGGGATCGATGGGGAGATAGAGATCGTTCGCATCGGCCGTGGAAAAACCGGCGTTGGCGGCGGCCGCATCCCACTGCATGGGTGTGCGGGCACCGGCACGGTTCGCGCCGCTGAACATGGGCAGTACGCTGCCTTCCTTGTCGGGCAACGGTTCAACGAAGCGCATGCCTATTTCGTCGCCGTAGTAGATGAAGGGCACACCGGGCCAGGTCAGCAGGAACGCCCAGACGACGCGGAGTTGAGAATCGTCGCGAGGCAAGCAATGGGGACGCTGGAAGTCATGGTTCGCCGACGGGATAGCAATGAAGCCAAGGCCGTTGATGGCTTTGTTTCCGGCCAGCCAGTTCTGGTAGAATTCGGTAAACGCACCCTTGCCTCGGGTGTCGAAGAAGCAAGCGGGATGGTGGAAGGTGCCCTGCTCGTTGAAAAAGAGCGAGGGGTAGCCGGGCGCGCCGAAGTGGAGCATGAAATCGATGTGAAACCCTGCCCTGATCGCCTGTTCCGGGTTGCCCCACTCGGCAATCAGCACGGAGTCGGGATATTTGCGCCCGAATTCGTTACGGATGCCATTCCACAAGGTGTACGTTTCCTTGTAGCCCGGATCATTTTTTATTAGCGACGCGGCCATGTCCACGCGGAAACCGTCACAGCCTTGCTCCAACCAAAAGGCCATGATGTCCCTGAGTTCGGCGAGGGTGGCTTGAGGGCCGGGTGCGTCTACCGGCTGCTGCCATGGATGCGCCGGATCGGGTTCGCCGTAGCCGTAGTTGAGCGCAGGCTGGCAGTCGAAAAAGTTGGGCTTGTAGCAGCCGTCGCGCGGGTGTTTGCCGACAACAAAATCATCGGGCCGCACGCATTTCGACGGTGTCCAGATATAGCGGTCGGACAACGCACCGTGCTTCAACCGTGCCGATTCCACAAACCATGGATGCTGGTCGGAGGTGTGTCCGGCAACCAGGTCGAAGATCACCTTCAAGCCGCGTCGGTGTGCTTCCTGAAAAAGTCGCTGGGCATCGTCGTTGTTGCCGTAGCGCGGGGCAATGCGGCGAAAGTCGCAGACATCGTAACCGGCATCGGCGAAGGGTGAATCGAAGACGGGGTTGAGCCAGAGGGCGTCCACGCCGAGCGACTGGATATAATCCAGCCGCGAAATCAATCCGGGCAGGTCGCCGATGCCGTCGCCGTTGGAATCCTGATAGCTCTGCGGATAGACCTGGTAGATGACGGCATTGTGCAGCCAGGCCGGAACAGGTGGACGGGGGAGGGTGGTCTTCATTGGGCTTGATATCTCGCTAGCAGTTGCCGCTGCACCTCCCGCAACCGGGCCTTGGTGAGCGGATAGGCAAGGATGCAGAACATGCCCAGAATCAGCCCGGTTGGCTGGGTCATCAGCAGCCAGCGCATCCAGGTATCGACGGTCTCAGTCGTCTGCACGTCCAGTTTCGCGTTGAATCCCGACGCTTCGAGCAGGAAGCCTTGCATGAACAGGGTTACCGCCATGGCGATCTTGTCGCAAGTGACGAAGACCGCTCCGTAGAACGCTTCGCGGCGGTGGCCGGAATTCAGCTCGTCCACGTCGCAGACATCCGCCAGCATCGAGTTGATAATCATGGGCATGGTGTTGCAGAAGACACCAATACCGACACCGGTCAACAAGTAAAGCTTCATGGGGGACCATTCGGGCTGAAAAGTCCACCAGACTGAGGCGTAAGCCGCCGCGCTGGTGGCCATCAGGATGACAACCGTCAACTTTTTGCCCAGACGTTGCGACAATGACGCCACCAACGGCGTGCCCACCAGAGTCGCAATGGTGATGGCGGTGACGAACCATCCCCATTCCGTCGCTCCTCCTTTCATATTGCCGCCGATGCGGTAGATGAACAAGTAGTAGAAGAAGATGCCGGTGATGCACATGCCGAATCGCATGAAGAAGTTGCTCAACAGGATGGGCCAGAAGGCCCTGTTGCGAGCCGTGTAGCCGACGGCCGCAAAGAACGAGACCTTGTTCTCGGCCTTCCCGTGGTAGACATCCTTGCAGAACAAGATCGGCATCAAGCCGCATAGGACGATGATTGCTGCCACACCGAGGCTGACCCAATGGATGCCTTGCAGCCCCTTGAGCACCTCGGATTTCTCCCCTTCTAGTTCCAGACATAACCGAGCCAACCAGGGTGTCACGAATCCCACGGCCGTAAAGGCCAGAATCCGGTACTTGTAAATGTGAGTCCGCTCGTCGCTGTCGGTGCTCATTTCGTAGCCCATCGCCGTATACGGGATGGTGAACAGCGCATAACCAACCGTAAACAACAGCGACAGCATGACGACGATGAAAGCGTTGACGGCGACCGGTCCCAACGCTAGCGGCGGGTACCACATCACGACTGCGGTAATTGCCGCCACCGCTACCCCGGCCAGCATCCACGGTTTCCGTCGGCCCCAGCGGGAGCGGGTATTGTCCGACAGGTGCCCGATCAGCGGATCGGTCACGAAGTCCAGGAAGCGAGGCACCGAGCGAGCGATGCCGACCCACTTGGGGTTTAATGCCAGGGCGATCGTATAGATCTGATCGATCAGGCCATTCAACCCGTTGGCAATCATGCAGTCGGTAATGCCACCCAGGCCCCAGAGTATCCGCTTCGTGGCCGGGACCTGTTTTGTCCGGGTTATTTCGTTCTCGTCTTTTATATCGGCTGTCATGAGAATGTCTCCACCACGCTTTTTCCGGCCGGAACACAAACGATTCGCGCCCCGAACAACGTGTTCAAACCAAGCGGTCGGGCGCAGGCAGTCGATGGCTCGCACAGCACCTTGACCTCCGCATCGAATTGCGTCGGATTCGTAAGCTTCAATCGCACGCCATGGGCATCGCGCTCCAGCAACTCTGATTGAATGTGGTCGAAAACGCAGAAGAAGCCCGTGTCCGGCTGCACATAAAGGCCCGGGATCTCCATGATCGTCAGCATCAGGCTCACCTCGGCCCAACAGGAGCCAAACAGATTGGCACCGACCCCCTTGGCCCCCTCCCAATCGCTCAGGTTTACTCGCTCGCACATCCAGCCGGGCTGCATCGGACCTCCCAGCGGGCGATCTTCGCGCGACAGGTACTGCGGAATGCCGTGGGCAATGTCGCGAATCAGGTCCAGGGCCAGCGGATCGCCGCTGGCCCGCCACAGACGCAGCAGCGCATCGCCGGAGAGCGTACAGATGGCCGGTGCCGCATGCTTGTTCTGGACGTTGGCCCACACGGCTCCCATGCTATGCACGCCGGCCTTGCTCAGCGGCGATTCCGGCGGGAACGCGTAATCGTAAGCAACCACCCAGGTCGCACACTGCCGCACCATGTCTCTCGCCGGCTTCTGCCAACTCGCGTCGCCGCTGACCTCCAGAACCGTCACCAGCGATTCCAGCAGGGCGAAGGCTGACTCACTGTCGGGCGCAGAGAGAATCTCACCCGGACCGCCGTTCGTAATTCCCTTGCGGACGAAATCTTCGCCATACTTTCGGCATGCCGCCTCGGCGACGCGGAGGTAACCCGGTTCCTGGAAGAACCACGCGGCCCGCGCCAGGGCGGCCGGCACGATGGCACCGCCAGCCGAACCGCCCACAAGTAACGCTCCCGTCTCAATATCGACGAACTGCCCGAACTGCCCCGAATTCTGCCACAGCCGCACGAAGGCATCGGCCAGTTTCCGCGTGTTCTCCAGCCACACGCCTGGAATCTCGCGGCCCTGCTTGCGGAAAAGGTCGAAATGCTTGATCGCAAACAACAACGCATCCCCGCTTTTGCGAACCATGTGCAGGTGATGCGGGTGGGGGCAGTCAAAGCCATCGCTATAAAACTTCTCGCCGTCGCCGATCCCGTAGAAGAAACCCGAGGGTGCCGCGGTTCGCTCGAAAAGCATCTCCAGGTTGCGCCAGGCACGTTGCTGCGATCGATCCGTGCCTTGGAACATCAATAGCAATGTGGCTATGCCGCCGCCGACCCAGCCGAGTTGCCAAAGAAAACACAATGGATTCTCGCACACTTCAAACGTGGTCTCCGCGTTGGGGGCTACCCGGAAGTAGCCGTGCTTCTCGTCCCAATTGTCGCGATGGTATTTTTCCTCCAGGATTCGCCAGGCAGCGGAAAACGGCAACTGTGAGGCACTTTGACAATCTGCCTCACGTTGCCGCGACGGATCGAGCGATACCTTCCGCAGGTCGCAGAACCGGTCGAACAGGCATTGGAGTTCACTCGCGGAAAAGAAACTGGCCCGCAGACGCAACGTCAACTGGTCGCCCGCCGTCCAGTCGGCACCGTGATCGACGCTGGCTACGGCCTTGCAGTGGTCCTGGCGGAATTCGCGAACACTAGGGGCCGTGACCAGGAATCGGACGCATTTGCCCGTCCCGGTACTCTCGACCGTCAGCCCCGAATTGCCTAGCCGGGTTTGCTGCGTAGTCAAGAGAAGAAAGCCTTGACCACGCGCGGCCGAATAAAAGCCCATTACCGGCGCAGCAGTGTCGCCCGTCGTCTGCTCAATCCGCGCCGAGCCTGCGCCCAATCGCGGCATGGGGGTGGTCGTCGTCGGCATATCCGGGCGGAACTGCTCGGGATCTCGCCACAAGGGTGGGTATTTGGTGTCCCAAACGTCAAAATTATTGCCGTCATAAACTGCCGAGGGCAGCAGCACGTAGTTTTCCGGCGACCAATCCTCGAACTCCACGGCCACACCTACGCCGGATGATTCCGCCGCGCCGCCATCGAACCGAAACGTGATATCAAGGTCGAACTCACCCTTGCGCCCGGGTATTGCAACAACGACGACATCACCTATCCAGCCCTGGTTTGGCACGCCGGGTTCAAGGGCGATCTCCGCGCGCAGATGGTTGCCGTCGTAGGTGCGAACCACGGGACGGATTGTGCATGCATGGCGTTGTAATGTGGAGTTCAAGATCGATTCCATGACACTCATGATTTCTCGACGGCGGTTTGATGTAAGAGTGCCGCCCAAAAGTGAGCTTCAGTATAATCGATTGACTGTACCAGAGATAGTGCCCACCTACCGAGAGCGTACATCCTATATTCAGTCAGGTCGCCCCCCAAATAGACGGCTGCCTAACATCGCCGCTACACCAATCCACCTCGCTAAATTTACCTACGAAGCAGGCTTGGTGGCCGATGATCCGTCTGTTTTCTTCCAATCTGCCCTCCTTGCACCAAGTCGAGGCTTCCTGCACAATAGTGGGTATCATGCAACATCAGGTGAAACGAGATAATGATTAAGAAGACAATACTGACGCTGGGCCTAACGGGCCTTCTGGCTTTTCAGGTTTCGGCTGCCGAGCACGAACTGACATACCCACTTCAAATTTCCGAGATCCGCGTCCGGGATCCGTTTATTCTCGCGAATCCGGCAACAAAAACCTATTTTCTGTATGCGCAGTGCGGAAACCGGCGGAACAAAGACCGCCTTGGCCTTGGGGTAGAGGTTTACCGCAGCAAAGACCTTGTCCATTGGAGTGAGCCAGAACTGGCATTTGATCGGCCGAAGTCCAATTTTTGGGGCGGCGTCGACATATGGGCGCCGGAGGTACACAAGTTCGGCGACAGCTATTACATGTTCGTCACTTTCCCGGGGCGCAAAAATGGGCGCGGCACCCAAATTCTGCGTGCCAGCCGTCCCGAGGGGCCCTTCACGATTGCAGGTGATAGGGCGAATACACCGCCCGAGCAGCAGTGCCTTGATGGCACGCCGTGCATCGATCTCGATGGCACGCACTGGCTGGTTTATTGTCACGAGTGGACGGAAGTTAAGAACGGAGCCGTGCGAGCGGTGCAAATGACAAACGATTGGACGGCCAGACAGGGCGAGTCCCTATTGCTATTCCGGGCTTCGGAGGCACCCTGGGTGAGACCTTTCCAGTCCGGTAATGCGTTTGTCACGGATGGCCCGTTTCTGCATCGAACCCAGGGTGGCAAGCTGCTGATGATCTGGTCCAGCTTTCGCAAAGGAGGCGACTATGCCGTCGGCCAGGCGGAATCGGAGAGCGGAAACGTGAATGGGCCATGGCGACACGCAAAGGATGTGCTGTATGGCGAAGATGGAGGGCACGGAATGATTTTTCGTGATTTTAACGAAAATCTTCTGTTGGTTCTGCACCAGCCAAACATCGGCAACCGTGAGCGGGCGCACTTACTCAAACTGAGGGAAGAAAACGATCGCCTCGTCGTGGATCGATAACGATCCCCGGCCTTCGGCCTTCTTCAATGGGACAGTGAATAGCCTCCATGTGAGTCGGGTAATGAGCCAAACGGACGAGATCAAATTTGACCTGGAACGGGAAGCTACCGCGATCGCGAATGCGATTGGGCTTCCGGCCTCGAAGGTCAAGGCCGCCGCCGAGCTTCTGGACGAGGGCAACACAATCCCTTTTGTAGCGCGGTATCGCAAGGAACGCACCGGGGGATTGGACGAAACGGCCCTCCGTGCGATCGAGGACGCGATCGATACGACCCGTGAGTTGATCGAGCGGAAAAATACGGTTCTCAAAACCATCGCAGAGCAGGGCAAGCTGGACGCTCCCCTGCGGGAAAAGATCCTTGCCTGCCGCGAGAAGAAAGAGCTCGAAGAACTTTACTTGCCCTACAAGCCCAAACGCCGCACCCGCGCCGCCATCGCCCGCGAGCGCGGGCTTGAAGGGCTTGCTGTCATCCTCAAGCGACAGGTCAACCCCGGCGGGGCCCGCACCGAGGTGCTGCGGCCGTATATCAATCCCGACCGGGAGGTGCCCAACGACGAGGCGGCGATTCAGGGCGCATGCGACATCGTGGCCGAAGGATGGGCCGACGACGCGGCGGTCCGCAGCGTGGTGCGCGAGACGATGAAACAGGGCACGCTCGACTCGCAGGTCCGCCGCGACTGGGCCGGCAAACCGAGCAAGTTCGAGATGTATTACAACTATCGCGAGCCGCTGGCCAAAATGCCTTCACATCGTTTCCTGGCCATGCGCCGCGGCGAGGCCGAAGAAGTGCTGCGTGTGGGAATTGAGATCGACGAAGAGCCGGTCCTGCGCCGCTTGACAGGCCGCCTAGTCACCAACCCGTCATTCTTGTTTCGGCACGAATTGACCGAGACGGTCGCCGATTGTTACCGCCGCTTGCTGTTTCCTTCCTTGGAATCGACGTTGTTGGCGGAGATGAAGGAAAAGGCCGACGAAGAGGCTATCCGCGTCTTTTCGCAGAACCTTCGCGAGTTGTTGCTCTTTTCACCCGCCGGTCAACGCCCTGTACTGGGAATCGATCCGGGCTTCCGCACGGGCTGCAAGGTGGCCGTGGTCGATGCCACGGGCAAGTTCCTGGAGAACGCCACGATTTATCCCACCGCGCCCCACAACAAGACCGATGAGGCGGCCAGGATCCTGCTCGCCCTGATAGACCGGTATGGCGTGGAACTGATGGCTATCGGCACGGGCACGGCCTCGCGCGAGACCGACGCCTTCGTCACCGACATGCTGCGATCGTCCGGGCGGAAAGTGGCCAAGGTGCCCGTAAACGAATCGGGGGCCTCGATCTATTCGGCCAGCGAGGCGGCCAGGACCGAGTTTCCGGACCTTGACCTGACGGTCCGCGGGGCGATTAGCATCGCTCGACGGTTACAGGACCCGCTGGCGGAACTGGTGAAGGTCGATGCCAAGTCCATCGGCGTGGGACAGTACCAACATGATGTAAATCAGGCCAAGTTGCGTAAGGCACTGGACCGGGAGGTCGAGTCGTGCGTCAACCTAGTGGGCGTCGATCTGAACACCGCCAGCGGCCAGTTGCTCAGTTACGTTTCCGGGATTGGCCCGAAGCTGGCCGATTCGATCCTACAGCACCGCAATGCCCACGGGGCCTTCTCCAGCCGGGAAGATTTGCTCAGCGTGCCGCGGCTGGGAGGCAAGGCGTTTCAGCAAAGTGCCGGCTTCCTGCGGGTCCGCGGTGGGCGGCAGCCGCTGGACAACTCGGCTGTGCATCCCGAGAGCTACTACCTCGTCGAGAAGATGGCCAAGGCCGCGGGTGCCGTGCCGCAATCGCTTATTGGCAACACGGCGACGATCAAGTGTCTGGACCCGCAACAGTTCGTCGACGACCGGGCCGGGCTGCCCACGATCGAGGACATCCTCCGCGAGTTGGAGAAGCCGGGCCGCGATCCGCGTCAGGAGTTCCGCGTGCCCCATTTCGCCGAAGGGGTCCGCGACCTAGCTGACCTGCGCGAGGGGATGATCCTGGAGGGCGCGGTAACGAACGTCACGCGATTCGGGGCCTTCGTGGACATCGGCGTTCACCAAGACGGGCTGATCCACATCTCCGAGTTGGACAACCGCTTCATCAAAGATCCGAGCGAAGTCGTCGCCGTAGGCAACATTATCCTCGTGAAAGTTTTGGAGGTGGACCCCGAACGCCGGAGGATCGCACTCTCCCGAAAACAGGCCATGTCATGACTTGATGCACATAATGCGGTCCGAAAGGTCATCGGGAAGCCCCTTGCGAGAATAGTAGCCCGTATTGGAAAAGCAGGTATAATCTGGCTTTTGCGGAGAAGAAGAACCAGTAGAACCCGCTTAGGACCGGCGCACCAATAACTGTCGTGTTTTGCCCACTCGCCGAGCGGGGGCAGACGGCACACGGAGTGTGCCTGCTACTTTTCTTGTGACAGTTATTTCTGCGCCGGTCCTCACCGGCGATCTATTCGTTCTGGACGAGGTTTCGATGGTCGATGTCGTTCTGGGCCATCAATTTCTTCGGGCCGTGCCGTCCAACGCCTGTGTAATTCTGGTGGGGGATGTCGATCAGCTTCCCTTCGTTGACCCCGGCTCCGTTCTGGCCGATCTGATTCAAGAAAGCGAAGAAGCCCGCACGCAAGAGGCGGGCTTCTTCAACTTGGGTATCTTAACATCGGTGGGCAGAGGGCCGGTACGTTAACCTCGAACAAGCCGACTTTCGGCGAACAAAAAAACCCAGCGTATCGACCCTCAGTATCCACGCACCTCCTACTTCCTACCCAAGCCGCCGAAGAAGTTCGTCGTTAGATCGAACCCCTTCCGCTAGGGCAAGACCTTGCGGGGCAGAAAGGACTCATCTGCCAAAGCCCTGCCCTTCATGACGAGGTCGGGCCTACACCCCTGCCTCCACATCCAGACGTCTTCTCGCTTCGCATCTGATTCATCGGAATTATTAGATTTGTCCACGGCTCAAGTCAAGCCCGCCGAAAACAAGGATTGAAAATCGCAAAAACACGGGGAAAACTGGACTGGGGACAGCCCATAACCATCACTGGACACTTTGGAAATCGAGACAAGACATCGGCAATTCATCGTCAACATCTGGAATTGCACCTCGCCTATTCCCGGCCGGTTCGCTTCGCTCCACGCACCTACGGCCTGCCTCGACGGTTGGCGTTCCATCGAACAACTGCTCGACGGTTTCACCGCTGCCCCAATCTGAACTCCCTACTCTCGTAGTCGGGATCAACATGGCCGCATCTGCCGAACTAGCACAGAGGCATATCGCACCCCCCAAGATGAGGATCACCGCGAGCAGGCGGGTGGCCGGATTACGGCCTTTGCGGGAACTAACCTTACGAAACCCACGAATCAGGCCAAGTTTTTGCAACAACATGACGGCATCTCCCTATAGGATGGACAGAACGGAAAGTTCAACGAGGGCACCAAGAGGAACCGCAAACTCAACGCAGAATCGCTAGATCCCCTAAAGCCAACCAACCTATTGTGATGGAAGTCTTTTGATCTGTCTAGGGACGATCTGGGGGGGTTGTGACGAAGGCCCAGCAGTTCATCCAGCGAGGGCGCAGGCGGTTGCCAAGCATCTTCATGGCCATTTAGGACCGGCGCAGAAATAACTGTCGCAAGAAAAGTAGCAGGCACACTCCGTG
>JBAWVO010000223.1:0-10794 GCA_037147235.1 Planctomycetota bacterium
CACTGTTACCACGAAGATAAAAATTGTTCAGGTTATTTTTGCGCGGTCGCTTAGTGCCGGCAGAACTGTAACTCAATAGGCTCTCATCATCCATCCAGCCCGGCCGTGGTTTTTTGATCTTCTTGCCATCTTTGAGAAGTTCGGCACAGGCGACCATGATGGATTCGAATTGATTCAGTGGGGTGACTTTGCCGTTGCTCCGCACAATAACGCCTCCAACGATTTGCATGAGCGTTCTAGTGACATTCTCAAAGAGCGGCTTACCCTCCTGGTAGTCAAAGCCCGCTTTGGCCTTCTCAACATAATTGTTCAGAAAATCCTTGACGCTAGCAGTGAATTTATTCCGGTCATACAGATACGCAAAGAACCTGAGTACCAATTCCTCTTTCGTTCCGTCGTCCTGCTTTGCCTTTGGCAGCTTCAGCAGAGAAGCGAAGTTTGAATCAGCTCCCAATTCCTTCAAAAAATCAATGAACCGACCGGCGTGAATACAGGAACGAATTTCCTGTTGCGTGAGTACAATACCGCCGCTGTTGAGACGCTCGAACATATCGAACCGAACATCAAGGTCGCTCTTGTCCGAGAGGGCCGTAACTCTCAGTGTACGTTTCAGGAACGAGAGCCGAACCGGGGTAGGAAGGTCGGCGAAGGTCTTCCCTTTGAATGTTGATAGTTTCTCCAGTCCGTCAAGACGCAGAGGATCTTTCTTCCCTACGGCAGCGACCATTCCAATCGGATCGGCGACATAGTGCATCAAAGTCGAGACACGCTGCAAACCGTCAACCAATTCCCATGTCCCATCCTTGTTTGAGGCAACAAAAATGTTTGGAACCGGAAGTCCGAGGTAAAAAGATTCGATTAGCCTTGACTCGTCATGCGGCTCCCATCGAAATTTCCGCTGGTATGGCGGCTTTCTAATTAGCTCGTTCGCATAAGCCATGCGGACAATTTCTCGAAGAGTTACGTCAACATTGTCAACGTCAACTTTCTTGCGCTGGTCATCCAACTCTAGCTGTAGGTTCACTTCTTCAGTCATTTGATGCTACCCATTTTCAACGGTATCGTAGTTGATCGAGATACCCGGGACGCCGAGAAAAAGTCACGGGAGGACTCGTCAAATCGCTTTCTCGCATACTCGAAGTAGTGCGGATCGACTTCCACACCGACACTGTTTCTTCCCCATCTGCTCGCTGCGATATTCGTTGTGCCTGTTCCCATGAAAGGGTCGAGCACTGTATCTCCCACGAAACTGAACATGCGAATCAGCCGCTCAGCTAGTTCGACCGGGAAGGGTGCTGGGTGGTGTCTTGTCGATGCTCCCGGTAGTCGAGTCCATATTTGTTGAAACCACTCGCGGTGCGAGTCTTCGGGAATCACGCTCAAGATGCGGGTGGCCACGGATGGCGAACGGTAGCCCCCCGGCTTGCGTTGCATCAGGATAAACTCGATGTCATTCTTAATGACGGCGTTTGGCTCATAGGGCTTGCCCAAGAAGCTGGACCCGTTGCCATCGGACTCATACTTCGCGTTGGAGATCTTGTGCCAGATGATGGGTGCCAAGTTGTCGTAGCCGATCTGCCGACAATGCTCTTGGATCGAGGCGTGAAGAGGCACGACCATGTGCCGGCCGCCGTTGTTTCGCCTTGCTAGGCAAACATCGCCCACTACGCAAATCAGCCGGCCACCGGGGACCAAAACCTTGTGGCATCGCTCCCAAACCTTGTCTAGCTCACCAAGAAATACTTCATAGTCGGCCACGAAGCCTAGCTGACCTTCACTCTTCCGGTATTCTTTCAATGTCCAGTAGGGTGGGGATGTAAGGATAAGATGAACTCTCTCCGCTTGCAGGTCGCGGGCGTCGCCTAGCCGTAGGTCGTGGTGGGTGGGGACTTCCCTGATGATGGACTCGATCAAGGTAGTCAGTTTCCGGTCTTTGGCGATGCGCGGGAGGGCTGTCTGGGGATCATCCAGGTTTTGAAGTTCCTTCGGCAGTAGCGATGCAATATCCATTCACCCATTCTACACGAGCGGGCCACCGCCTGAAATACCCATCAGATTCGTGTTTTCGATGGTCTGATCGGATTTGGCGGTTGGCCTTGTTTGCCTCGGCCATGTGCGACATACGATTCGTTTTGAGAATTTACGTTAAGGATGGCCGACTGCCGCCGCACTTCAAGCAGAGATGAATGAGACGACGAAGGGATTTGCCGCAAACCTTGATGCTGCTTCACTTTTCGTCATTTTTTCATGCCGTTACAATTATTCGCATTCCGCACCTAGAACTGGAAGAGCCGTCATACTTTGTCATTTTTGTTGGTTTTCCTAAGTTTTCAGCCGATAACAGCAGAAGACTCCCGATTGCGCAACCTTTACTCTCGCCATGTCCCAAGACACTCGCAAAGCTGCCATTTTGCTCATGAGTCTGCCAGACGACCAGGCTGCGCAGTTGATGAGCAAGCTAGAACCTAAGCAAGTGGAAGCGGTTTCCATTGAAATCGCCAAACTCGGCACGGTCTCGGGCGATGAGCAGGAATCGACGATTCAGGAGTTTGCGGGAGCCAATCCATCGAACATGTCCGTGCGAGCCGGTGGCATGGAGCTTGCCAAGCAATTGGTCGAAAAGGCCCTCGGCAAGGGTGCGGGAGCTACCCTGGACAATGTCCGGCAATCGATCGAGGCCCTGCCGTTCGGATTCCTGCAAAAGGTCGATAATCAAAACCTGTTGACCTTCATCATGGACGAACACCCGCAGACGATCGCCCTGATCCTGTCGCATATTCAGCCGCTACAGGCCGCCGAGATTATCAAAGGGTTGCCGGCGGAGCGGCAGTTGTCGGTCATCCGCCGCGTGGCCACCATGGGCCAGACCAGCCCGGAAATCATCAAAGAAGTCGAGCGAGGGCTGGAGCATCGCATGTCGAGCGTCGTCAGCCAGCAATTTGAGAAGGCCGGCGGCGTGCCAAGCGTGGCCGGCATGCTCAACGTCATCGATCGGGCCACGGAACGCAGCCTCTTGGAAAATCTCGCACGCGAGGATCCCGAGTTGGTGCAAGAGATCCGCCGCTTGATGTTCGTGTTCGACGACTTGAATAGCCTGGGCAATAAGGAAATCCAGACGTTGTTGAAGAACGTAGACAACTCGCAGTGGGCCATGGCCCTGAAGGGTGCTAGCCCCGATTTGAAAGAGAAAATTCTGGCCAACATGTCCAAGCGCGCCGGTGACATGCTTCGCGAAGAGATGGAGTATCTCGGGCCTGTCAAACTTTCGGCGGTCGAGCAGATGCAACAGCAGATCGTCGACGTCGTGCGTCGTCTGGAAGACGCCGGCGAAATCAGCACGCACAGCGACGAGAAGGAAGAGCAGCTCGTCAGCTAGGGGGGCCTTTGCCGCCAATTATGGCATACGGAGTCTGCCGGCTACTATTCTTGTCCCACGTCAGGCATTTTCTCTTTCCGTACCGTCCAAAGATCGTCGAAGCGATGGCTCTTATCCTCGCCGCTCCCCCGCCACCAATAGGTGATCCCTTGGAAAACGGATATATTCTGCTTGCCGGAAACGAACGAGTCGAGCAATAAATCCTGTCCGCTTGCCATGGTGATCGCATCGCCCGGATCATTGCCGAAGAAGACAAAGTCGCCGCCACGGGTGTCACCAACAGCACCGGAAGCATCGACCGGCACCCAGCCCACGCCACGGGCGAAGAACTCAGCCTTGACGTGCCACTGACCATAGACACCGATTCGATCGCCCGGTTTTTGCGACTTTGCCCAGCGGCCAGCCAGCAACCGCGCCGGAACTCGGTTGGCTCGCATGGTGGACGCAAACACCGCCGACAGGCCACCGCAGTCCGACTTGCCCTCAACGCAAGTCCGTGAGGCGGTGTGCTCGGGAGTAGGCCATTGATAGCGAAAATGGTGCTTGATATAGGCAAACACCCGCCGAGCGAAGGCCATGTCGGTTTCACCGTTGTGTCGTTTCATGCCGGCTCCCGTCATCCAGGCTTGGAATGGTTTGGACGTGAAGTCGAGCGTCATCGTGGAGCAGGTCTGGTTTTTGAACGACTCGGGAGAAAGCTCAGGCACCTCGGGAGCTTTCTGGCCAGGTGTTAACGCCCGCAGCCGCCGCGACATCAACGTCGCCTGGATCGTCAAAACGGTGTGAACCTCTTTTCGCCCATCGGTGATGCGGGCCAGGATGACGGGTCGCTTCAGCGGACTTCCCTCTCGGACGATGATCCCCTTGGGGACAAAAGTCGTTTTTACCGCCTGTTGGCTTGGTAGATTAGGAACTTGCGGCGCATAGAGATACCACTCATCGACCTTTGCATCCGGGTGGGCGATCTCCGTGGTGAGCGTGGCCACGATCGTTTGAGAAGGCTTCGTTTCGAGCCAACATGGGCCTTTTCCGGCGTCTTCCGGCAGGAAGGCGAGCCACTTCGGCGAGGGACCGCGTTTTGCGTTGGCATCCATCAACTTCGACGCGGGCATGTCGATGTTGCTCGTCCACCAACCGCCGTTGGTCAGGCAGATCCAATCGCCGGTTGGCGCGAAGGCGACGCAGCGGACGGAGAGGTCATCCCTGATCGCGTTTTCCAGGACTTTGACGAGATCTTGGGGAATGCCCCCGTAAAAGACGCCCGTCTTGCCGCAAAGCAGAATCCAGCCGCCGTTGGGCGAGAAAGCGATCGACCGCAAAGTGCCGCCGCTGCTTCCGATTTCCGCGATCTTGTTGCGAGCGTCTTCTGGGATGCGGCCTTCGGTCCAGCTTCCACATTGCCCCCACAGGACCGCCCAACCGCCAGAGGGTGCAAAGGCGACACACTTGAAATCGGAAGGGTGTTCATTCCGCAGTTCAGTCAGCTTCTTGACGGCCGGCAGGTTCGTATTGCTGGCACAGAAGCCGCTATCGTCGAAAAGGACGACCCAATCGCCGTCAGGCGTGAAGGCGATGCATTTCAATCTGGCGGTTTTCGTCCCTTGCACTTCCTTGAGCTTTTCGACTGCATCGCGTGGAATGCCGGGGCTGTCATGGAATCCGTTCCGGCCATCCAACTCCAAGAAGTCGTCGGCCCCCGTGGCGACGGCAGCAAGCCCGAGCCACGCGACAAGGAGCGATGCCGTTGTTCCAAACAGGAACAGGCTTACTGCCACCACGACGAAAACCGCGCGGAAAACCCAAGCAACTTTACATGGAATCACAGCCATGACTCAACCCGCGTGACCGCGAAATGGTCCTTTATCTCTTGCGAATCTCGCCAGCCCATCCCGCCATTCTACCGGAATCCCCAACTCGCCCCAATAGGCCCCGGCAAGCTGGCCACAGACGGCCCCGGTCGTGTCGGCGTCGTCGCCCAGGTTCACGGCCCGCAGTACGGATTCACGGAAGTCCTTGGCATTGTGGAAGGCCATAGGGCGGCTTCCAGGCTTTGGACCACGTAGCCACTGGCCTCGCAAATCAGTGCCTCACCCGGACGACAATGCAACCGTATGCCGATCAGGTTCGACATGGTGCCGGAGGGGACGAAAAGGGCCGCTTCCTTGCCGAGTACCCGGGCCACCCGCTCTTGCAGGGCGATTACCGAGGGATCATCGCCGAAAACGTCGTCGCCCACTGCCGCTTCGGCCATCGCTGTGCGCATGGCGGGAGTCGGCCGGGTGACGGTGTCGCTACGGAAATCGAGCGGTTGATTCAAAGTACCCATGGTGCTCATCCTCGATTTTTCTCGTGTAATAACTCCGATAGATCAAATAGGCGGGCACCGAGATCCAATAGCGTTTGGTTTTCCTCCCGACCGAAAACGACGACCGGCCTGCCCTGTGCAATCAGATCCAGGCAGAACTGCTCCGTCTTGCTGCCCGATGCGGCGTGGGCGACGAAGACCTCGTCGGCAACGGCGGCGACGAACTGGTTGCGGCGAACCGCCAAAGCCGTTGTGATTCGGCGATCTTTCTCCCCAAACGGGGAGAGAATCAAGAGTCGGCCGTCGCCAAGTGCCGGTTTCCAGGCAGGGGGTATGCACATCCGCTGAATACCTCGGGCCGGGCAGATCACTACCGGCTGCTTGCCGCGCAGGAGCATGTCAAGGCACTCCTTCTCCATCGGCGAGTGGAAGCCACCGATCGTCGCCACGCCCGCGTCCCGAAGGCTGCGAGCCAAGTCGTAGGTATCCAGGATCAAGTTGCCAGGGCACTTCGCCGAACAGAACAGGGCCAGCAACCGTGTACTCAAGTGGTCGAGATTCCCCAAGGCAGTCACTCGCGCAAATCGCCGATCCCCAAGCCGGGCCTTCAAGGCGGCTGGGTAGTCTGCGTCGAGGGGAGCGCGGGCATCTTGCCCGCTTGGTTTCAAAAATGCTGACACTATCGGATTCTATGTGTTGGCCTGTTATTACGAGGTTTCTTGGCCAGACCGCCGCATGCAACCGTCTCAGACTACCCGCTCTTCCGTTAAATTGGGCTGACTACGAAGAACCGGTATCCAATTTTGCCTCAATTTGGTCAACACATAGAAAAAGTTAGTGTCAGCAAAAATGGGGTCGAGACGCCCACGCTCCTTTCTTTCAAGTCACATGCGATTCGCTTCATTTCTCCTCCGTGGCGTGGCCCATACGATATTTGATGTCGTAGTTCAGGATAAAATCCAACTCCTCCTCCGTGAACTCAGGGCGGAGAATGGGGCCGTCATGGGAATCAGGGCAGGTCACCGGCCCATTCCAGCAGCTTGCGTTTCAGTACCGCCTTGCTGGGCAGGTAGAGCTTGTATTCCTTGGCGTGAATGTTGGCGTCCTTGGGCAGCGTGAGTTCGACGATGGCTTCCTTCTTCCGCTTGCAGAGCACGATGCCGATGGTGGGGTTCTCCTCCGGTAGCTTCATCTCGCGGTCGTAGTAGTTCACATACATCTGCATCTGGCCGAGGTCTTGGTGCGTCAGCTTATCCAGCTTGAGATCAATCAGCACATAGCAGCGCAGCAGGCGGTTGTAGAAGACAAGGTCCACATAAAAGTGGTCTTCGTCGAAGGTGAAACGCTTCTGCCGGGCCTCAAAGAGGAAGCCCTTGCCCAGTTCCAGCAGGAATCGCTCGATCTCGCTGATGATGGCGGATTCAAGGTCGGACTCAGAGTATTCCACCTTCTCGTCCATGCCGAGAAATTCCAAAACGAGCGGCTCTTTGAGGACATCCTCAGGCCGGGTGATCATCTGACCTTCCTGCGCGAGGCGTTTGATCCCCGCCTTGTCGCGGCTAAGGGCGAGGCGCTCATAGAGGCAGGAGGCGACTTGTCGCTTGAGTTCGGGAACGGACCAGCTTTCGCTCGTGGCTTCGATTTCGTAGAAGCTGCGTTCATCCGGGTCTTTGATGGTGAGGAGCAGGACATAGTGCGTCCAACTGAGTGTGAAAGGAGATTTCCGAGCATGCTGCGCGGAAATCTCAACTGGACTCAATTCAACAGCAGCTTGCTGTTGAATTCGGGTGCCCTTCGATTTTTCAGTAAGCTGCTGGCATTTCTCCTCGATTCCCAATTGTGCAGTAAGCTGTTGCACAATTCGAGGCAGGCGATCCGTGTAGTCCAAGTAGAACCGCCGCATGTAATCCAAGTTTCTCTTTGAGAATCCGCGGCCAAATTCTTCGGTTAACTGGATTGCCAGTGTGCGCATTAGCAGATCTCCATACTCCGCCCGCTTCGCGCCCTTCTGCTCGTGCTCCACGATGCGGCGGCCAATCTCGAAGTTCGTCAGCACTTGCAGGGTGTTGATCGTGCTGGCCGCCGTATGACGGGCGGACAGGATCAGGCCGCGCAGCTCCGCAATCAGCGGACTGAGGGCACTTCGGGCAATGGCGCGTTTGGTGGCACTGATTTTTTTCTTCGTTGGCATGGGCTTAGGGCAAAGCGTTTGCTACCTTTCGTTTTATTTCCAAAAAGCGTTGGGGTTCTTTTTTGCTGGGAAGCGCAAGCTGGCATTTTGAGACGAAGCCGTAACCACAAAGGCATCGTTATCTGAGTATTTTACCACAACGCACAAGACCGTGGCGATCTCGTCGAAGGGAGCGCGGGCATTTTGCCCGCTTGGTTTTGAAGATGCGGGCGAGACACCCACGACCACTTGGCCCGCCTTGAGTTGCGCCGAGAGCCTGCGTAAACCTGCCTCGTCAGCGTCGGTCGGAGCACCAATCGTGAGTTGCGAGCGGAATTCCTCGGCTAATCGGCGCTTTAGGCGGATGACCGCCTGTTGGCTCATTTGTTCTTCGTTTGGTAGGAGGCTGTAGGCTTCGCGCAACTCCTCCTGCGGCAGCCGTTGCATTCCAACAAAGAGGCGGCATTGCTGGCCAGTTCCACCTGCCCACTTTTCGATCAACCCGTCGATGGATTTCCAGCCGCGCAGATTGAAGTAGCCGACGCAGAAGTCGGCACGATCCGATACGGCCAGCGTGTCGCGGAGGGCCGGAAGGAGTTCGAGTTCGATATTATCGAATTGGTCAAGGATTACCAATTCGCTTGGGCAGATTCCGGCCAGCCCAGCTAAATTTTGTTTGTAAACCGGCCGGAGATTGGGTTAAATCAGGGTGAGAGCAGCCGAAAAGTCCGTCGTTGGGGACGGGGGGACGGAGCCTCGCCCAACCTGAAGAACCTCCTGAATCTCCGGCTCCCGTACTCGGCCGACCCGGTCACGCCCCGCAGGTTTTCCGAAACCCGGACCTCGCCGCCACCGTGGGCTCGGCCGCAGAAGATGGGCATGGGCATGGCGAGGCCGCACGGATTCAGCTATATTCGGGGCATGTATTTGGCGACCACATTTATCCGCTGAAGGGTGTCCCATGGAGTGCAACCAAACGAAGAACCTCAAACAATGCACTTGCAGTTACGGCTCTTGCTCGCGTAAGGGGCTTTGCTGCGAATGCGTCAGCTATCATCTCAGTGCTGGGGAGTTGCCGGGTTGCTTCTTCCCGCCCGACGCCGAGCGCACCTACGACCGCTCGTTCGCACACTTCGCCCGTCTGGTGGCCAGTGGCAAGATCGGCTGAGAGTGTCGAAGCCCAACTACGGGACGGGGAAATCCATGTCGACCGTGTTCGGCGAGGATCTCCCGACCCCGCCGAAATGTCCGACCGAAGGTCTCCTGCCAAATGGGAGACCTTCGGTCGGTGGTGTGGCTCGGTCAGAGACCGGCCACAACAGGGCGACCGGCCACAACTAGCATTTGGTGGGGCTCGTTTCACTCTCCCCACCCTACTTCCTAGCTGGTCGCCCCCTTATTTCTTTGCCGCCAGTTTCAAGGCAACTAGGAACGGAACCGGCTCGCTGCCTAATGCGTTCAAGACCGTGCCGCCGGCGGTGAAGACATAGGTTACCCAGTCGGGCTGACCATACCTCTCCAGCGACGTGCCACCCTCGCCGCCACCGATGTAGACCTTGATCCCGGCATCCTTCATCCGCTTCAACTCGGGGACGAAATTCTTCGTACCGTTCTCGAACCGCGGGTCTTCAAACATGCCGAACACGCCGTTATGGAAGGCCACGGCCGCCGGCTTGTCGTTCTTATGGGCCTCAATGAAACGCGTAACTGTGTCGGCAAATAGCTTGCTGCTCTGAGGGCCAACGTCAAACTGCTGATTGCCCGGCCCGATCTGCGAAGAAATCTGCCCGTCCTGCAACACGAAGTCAATCGGCAAAACAAACTCGATCCCCTTGGCCCGGCCCTCGATTAACATCTTTTTGGCCTGCTCGATGCGGTTACGGGGAATGAAGTAGGGTTTGTCGCTATGGGCCGGATCTTCCGAAACACCCAAGTTAAAATCTTTGCCGTCCAACTCGGCCGCGGCCTTTTTGAGCGAAGCGGAGAGCGATCCAGCCGAGATCACCAGGCGGATCTTGCCGCGATTGATCATGGCCTCCATGTCGTCAAGCTTGTCCGCCTTCAATCCACTAAAAATTACGAGTTGGGCACCGAGGCAATCGCGGACTTGCACGTCGAACTGCTCGGCCTCATATTCGCCCAGGGCCACGCGATCCATGGCAGCCGGCACGATCACGCTTGACGCATCGAGACTGCCGGCCGAAAATGCCTCGTGGATGTAAACCTTGGCAACCTTCTCGGCGAACTCGTTGGCCAGCTTGGCTAGGCGATCGGCCAACTTCGGCAAGTCGGCCGACTTGGCCTTCCAGAGTACGCGCTCGATGTCGTACTTCCGCGTATTCTCCAGCATGATTACGCTTCCGGGCGCGGCGGTCTGGATCGCCTTAGCAACCTCGTCCTTGATTGTCGTCGTTTCTGGATCAAGCCAGTCAGCGATAAAGCCCACCTCACAACCGAGGATCTCACCGAGGCGCGAGCGGACCTTCGACAACGACTTCTCCGGCTCGCGGCCGATATGCCCGAAGATCACGATCTTCCAGCCCTTCTGCCGGGCATAATCCAGCGTACCTTTCATGGAACGCAGGCGGATGTCGCCTTCGCCGATCTTGGCACCCGGCTTGGCATCCACATCGCCGCGAATCAGCACCGGCGTGCCGCTGGGCAAATCGGCCAGCGAGTGCAGCCGAGGGATGGCCTCCAGATACTTCTCCACCGGCAGTTTGGGTACGTTGGGGTCATCGCCCAGGATGCCGCGGGCAAAGGTTACGATATTTTCAGCAGTAACAGTCATGGAAAATCTCCTTGTTTTTAGGTGATTGATCAATTTCATACTGTCCGCGGTTGAGATTGTCCCAATCCATACCAGCCCGAAACGCGAGCGAGGCAACGACTTAGCAACCTCGCTCGCGCTTCGGGTTAGTGTCAGTCTCAACCGCGAGCAGT
>JBAWVO010000224.1:0-10786 GCA_037147235.1 Planctomycetota bacterium
GGATGAGGTCTTGCGGAATTCCGATCCCAGCGATAAATCGCTGGGCTATTCTCACGCGCCCCTCCGGGGCAAAATGCCTCGCCCTCGTAAACAAATCTCGCCCGACCACCCTAGCACGCCAATCCCAACTTTGCATCGCCCCACCCCACTCCCTCTTCCCAAAAGCAAACCGAAGGTCTCCCGTTGAATGGGAGACCTTCGGTCGGCGGCATGGCTCGGTCAGAGACCGGCCACAACAAGTCTCATATTAGAGCTATTTGTCCGTCTTGCTGCCCTTGGAGCAGTGTTCGCACTTAGGACAATCGCACGGCTCGCCAGCCTTGCACTTGGGGCAGTCCTTGCAGTCTGGGCAAGTACACTTCGACTTGCCCTCGGCCTTGACCATACCCTTGCACTTAGGACACTTGCAGTCGGCGGGGCATTTTCCGGTCTTACCCTCAGCCTTGCCCTTGCACTTTGGGCACTTTCCGCAACTGGTCGGACATTTTCCAGCCTGAGCTTCGGCCTTGCCCTTGCACTTTGGACACTTGCAGTCGGCGGGGCATTTTCCGGCCTTATCCTCGGCCTTGCCCTTGCACTTTGGGCACTTGCAGCCTTCAGGGCACTTGCCTGTCTTATCACCTTTGGCGAACGGACATCCGCCCTTGCCACCTTGCGTTAATGGGCATACGCCACCCTTCATAAAATGCTCCGCGGCCTTCTTGGCGAGCTTCTCCGCCACGGTCCAAACATCGTCGGCCGAGGCATCCCAGCGGATCCGAACGGTACTCCCCTTGACCGTTGCTTGCAGGCCGTCAATAAGCTTCATGACATCGGCATCGCCGGAAAACTTCAGGGAAACCATGGCCTGAAAGCCGTCGTTGATCGCCTTCACCTGGGACGCAGCCTCGCGACTCTTCATGACCAGCTTCGCGCGGTAGAACGACTGGCCGTCGTGCTCGCCCAGGGCGACGCGGAACGACTCGGCTTGCTTGAGAACGGGACATCGCGTCTCCGGCCGGATGGCGATCGCTCGGGCCAGGAGGATCGAGCCTGAATAGACGTGGCCGCCCAGCGGCGACTTCAGATCGGTAATGCCGGGCGACTTTCCGTCCAGCACATCGATGGCTGCGGCGACCCCCTCCACACTGGCCGCAAAGACCAGCACATCGGGCTTGTAGAACGCACCGGCCGCGGTGTGGGTCTTCGGACCGCATTTCTGCGTCCAGGAGTGGATATCGATCTCGCCATGCTTGGCCACCTTGTGGTCGGTGGCATGTGCGGCCTTCTCCAGCAGGAGCTTCTGATTGACCTTGGCGAAGACGATGGCCACGCCATGGGTTTTGTCGGTGTCACGGCCGTACAAGGTCATGCCGTGAAGATCCTTGCGGGGATCGACGCCGAACTTCTCGATAATCTTGTCGAAATGCTTGCCCGAGTCATTCTTTAGCAGCGGGCAGGTTTCAAAAGCCTTCTTGACGACCAGCGAATCGTGGACGGCGTCGACATCGACGTGAACGACCCACTTGGCATCGGCCGCGACGTTCTTTGAATCGAACGGGGCGGCCTGCCCAACGGCGGCCAATAGCGCCAGGGCAGCAAAGGTGGAAGCAAACAGTTTCATGGAGGACTCCTCATTCTAGGGGTAGGAATTGAACACACAACTCAAATGGTATACACGATTTCGCGTGTTGTCAACCAATAGGAAGTCCCTCTACACGATTTCGCGGCAACCGGTTACCCGATTTTTGCGGCTCTTCCGGTTTTTAGGTAATGCCGCTTCCTTCGAGGCTGGATCAACTACTTCGGCCTGGCCGATACCAAAACGATCTTCAGCGAGCTGGACCAATGGATTCGGCGGCGGTTGCGGATGTGCTACTGGAAACAGTGGAAACGTCCGCGAACCCGTATCCGAAACCTTCGTGGGTTTCGTGGTTCTGATCTTTCTGCTCTTCTCCCATTTTCCTTCCCACTACTTTGGCGGCGGTGGCGGCTTCCGTGCGCTACTCCACGGATTGGCCGTCGGTGCAAACACCTTGTCGGCGGAACTCGGAATCGTGGGCGGTGGCGGCGGGGCCGGCAGTTGCGGAGCCTCGCTCACGGGAACCGCTACCGCCTCCCCGATGCGGTGTCGTCGTTCGTTGAATCGCACGAGGTTCGTACCCAGGCGAAGGATGTCGCCGTCTTTCAAAGGCGTCGGCCCGGCAAGCAGTTGACTGTTCAGACGCGTGCC
Organism: Planctomycetota bacterium; assembly: GCA_037147235.1. Taxonomy (GTDB): domain Bacteria; phylum Planctomycetota; class Planctomycetia; order Pirellulales; family Thermoguttaceae; genus JANXQG01. The sequence continues at coordinate 2,213 of JBAWVO010000224.1, forward strand.
CAACTTCGTGCGATTGTCTTCAACGGAATAGCTGCCGTCAGGCATGCGGCGAATGGTCAGGTACTCCGACTCCAGGTCTTTGTTCGCCGGGCCAAGGAAGGGCAGCGGCAGGTGATCGCCACGACCCAGGATGGTGACCGTCTGCGTGAGGTTCAACTGGCGGCCTGTGCGATAGCCATCGACCACGGTGAGCCAAGCGACGCGAAAGACAACGTGCGCAAGCCCAATGGCAGCGCCAATCAAAAGCCCCAACACGACAAAAGCCGCAGCCCGGCTCGACCGGCCCGAGGCGGTCAGTTCGAGGTTGTAAATCCAGTCAAAGAGCAGGCCACCGATGAATCCCCCCGTTGCGCCGCCGATCAAACCATTGCGGATCTTTCGGAAGGATCGATCGTAAACGCCCTCGACCATACCGACTCCCAGGCCAAGGACCATCCAGCCGATCGCACGGGGTAGGCCGCAGTAGAACATCACCCCGCCGACCATCCCGCCGGCGATGCCGCCGAGGCAACCGCCTAAAAGCCCTGGCAGGGCGCGGCGAGCAAGCTGCCGCCAGCGGCCGTTGGCCATGCCGCCCAGCACGTTCAGCCCCAGGCCGATTGCCGCCCCGGTGGTTCCTGACGTAACCGCGATGACCAGGAATCCGAGCAGCACCACGACCGTGGTTGAAGTCGTTGCCGAATCGACGGCTGCAAAGGAGCGAGCGATCTCGGAAACACCCCAGCCCAGAAATGCGGCCCAGGCAGAGATCATTGCGCTATAGTAAACGAATCGAAGTAGGGACATGGTACACTCAGCGGGCGGATTCTGGATAAACTTTCGCGCGTTCGCTCCGGTAGCGATAATAAACTTCGAGGGTCAACACGGCCAGGGCCGTGCTGTAGACGCGGCCACCCTCGGGGCTCCAGAGGCCCAGCGGGTCCCAACTGCCGCGGCGGCAACCTTCGTCTTCATCACACTGGTGGTCAACGAGCGTATCGCGAACGACGTCGTTCCAACGCTTCCACGGCGGTCCGCCCGCCTGGAACATGGCCAGAGTCCCATTATAGAATGTATAAAAGTCGCCCGGCGATGCTGCGAATCGCTTTTTCTTCGGCTGTTTGCGGCCATGCTTGAACGAGGATTCCGCCTCGCTGGCCAGGTATTTGGCCCCGCTGACGATCAGCGGCGAGTCGGGCTGTTCGAGAATGAACTGATGCACCAACATGCCGATCGCGGTTGGAGCGTCGCTGGGCAGATTGTGGCCCGGCTGGTAGAACGTCCGGCCCGAGGCTTTGTCTTCGCATCTCTTGAAGAAGCCTTCCATCCGGGTAATGCACTCCTCATTGACTTCACTGATTCCGGCCCGGCGGGCGGCCTTCAGGGCCAGAACCTGCCAGCCGGAGACGGAAACATCGCTTGCCCCATCGCGATCTTCCGTGTAGCGCCAGCCACCGTCTTGATGCTGGGTATAGTGGATGAACTGCACGGCCTTATGAGTTGCTTGGCAAAAGCGGTCGTCCGGCTCGCGCTGGAGCGACGCGGCCATTTCGCAAGCGTCTGCCAGGGCAAATGCGGCAATGCCGTGCTCGTACATATTGCATATACCCGAGCCATGGTCGCGGTCGAGCAAACATCCATCAGGCCGCTGGTGAGCCGCCAGCCAATCCAGCCCATGGTGGACACATTCGGAATACTCGGCGTTGTTGAAATCGTAGTGACCACCGGCCTGGAAGGCCAGCACGGCCAGCCCGGTCAACGCGATGCGGTGTTCTCTGCCGCCGGCGGGGCAGGCGTCGCCTTTCTTGCAGCGGCCATCGGGCCAGGCGTGCAGCGAGTCAGGCCCCCAGTGGCCGTCAACTGATTGGTGCCGGGCGAGCCAATCCAGTCCGCGGCGCACGGCCGCTTCCGATTCCGCGGTTCCACCATAGGTCCCGATCCACTCCTGCCGTTGCGGATTCTGTCGCAATTCGGCAATCGGCACATGCAGCGGATCGAAGAGGAACCGCGCGGAGCTTGTGTTGTGGGCGTACAGCGCATCTCGGCCGGGTGAGCGACGATCGGTAACAAAGACGATCCCCAACGTCAATAAGAGCAGCAGGGCGATGCTGGCATCGGTCAAATGTTGCAGACGCCGCTGTCGGCGGTGATCCGACTCGGCCGATGGACCGCCCACAGGCACGACCGGCGGCAGACTGGATTGGGGAAGGGACATGGAAATCAACTCCTGCGACGTGTTTTTTCTTTTTCGTTATTCACCTTTTCGTTCGCTCACAACGCGACGGGACGTGCATTCATTGCGGCGCGGACGATGCGGAGTTTGCCGTAGTCGATAGTTCCGCCGAGTGCCTCGTGGATAGGCGAGAGGGCGGCCAAGCCGATGCGGTCGAAGGCGGCGGCGATTTGTTTTTGTTCGTCGGGCGGCACTAGGCGGTCGAGGTCAACGGGTTCTCCCTGCTCAATGGCATCGGCGATGTGGCCCAGAATCGTGCTGGGGATGACATTGCGATCACGGGCGATTTGTTCGATGGGTTTCCCCGAACGAAATTGCCGCATGGATTCGCGAGCTGAATCGCCGATGCCGCGGCGCGACGGTGGCGGGGCGGATGGCGCGTCGTCTTCAAAAATTTGTTGCGTGTTGTCCTGCAAGTGCGCGGCGATTTCGGCGATGAAAGTTTCACCGAATTCGTGGAGCTTTTTCTCTCCCACGCCGCTGATCCGAGTGAAGTCGCGTTCATTTTGCGGATAGATGCGCGCCATCTGTCGTAGCGACACGTCGGAGAATACGATGTAGGAGGGCACGCTGCGTTCATTTGCCAGCCGTTTGCGCAGTTCGCGCAAGCGAGCAAACAGCTTTTCGTCACAGAGGATTTCGCCGACGCGCGGAGCTTTTCGATCAGGCGCAGTCACGGGGCGGGTGAGCGTGATTTGCGTTCGCGCCTTGAGCGCGGCAAGTCCGTCGTTTGTAAGTTCCACGGTACTGAAGTTTCCGGAAGTCTGCCGCAGAAAACCGAGCCGGATCAGTTCGCGTCCAATGGCTGCCCATTCGGCGCGTGGGTGTTCGACGCCGATGTTGTAGGTGGAGAGTTGCGCATGACCCCACTTGCGGATTTTTTCGGTGTCGGCGCCGGTCAGCACTTCGATGACGTGATTCGCGCCGGTGCCAAAACCGGATTTTTCGCGGATGCGATAGACGCAGGAAAGGAACTTTTGCGCGGACACGGAGCCGTCGAAGGTTTCACGCGGCGAGAGACAGTTGTCGCATGTGCCGCAGTTGCCGTGCGGAAAAGTTTCCGAGAAATAAGCGAGCAGTTCCGAGCGGCGGCATTCGCGGCTTTCCGCGTAGTGGACCATCTGCTGCAATTGCTCGCGGGCGAACTGCTGCTCCTGCTCGTCGGGCTTTTCCGCGACGAACCGCATCTGCTTCACCACGTCGCCCGGACTGAAAAGCAGGACGCATTCGCCCGGCAGTCCGTCGCGGCCCGCTCGACCGGTTTCCTGATAATAGCCCTCGATGTTTTTCGGCAGGTCGTAGTGGACCACGAAACGGACGTTCGGTTTGTTGATGCCCATGCCGAAGGCGATGGTCGCGCACACGACGCGGATTTCGTCGCGCAGAAACGCCTCCTGATGGGTGGATCGCTGTTGCGCAGTCAGGCCCGCGTGATAAGGGTGTGATGGGACGCCATCCTCGTTCAGGTTTGCCGCCACGCTTTCCGCGGACTTACGCGACTGGCAGTACACGATGCCGCCGTCCGCCGGTCGCGCGCGGAGAAAATCCAGCAACTGGTCGTAGGGTTTGTTCTTCGCGATGACGCGATACATCAGATTCGGTCGGTTGAAACTCGCGACATAACATTGCGGCGAGCGCAGCTTCAGATGCGTCACGATGTCCTCACGCACGCGCTGCGTCGCCGTCGCCGTTAGCGCCATGAACGGCACCGCCGGGAAAACGTCGCGGAGCATTGCAAGCTGGCGATACTCCGGCCGGAAATCGTGGCCCCATTCGCTGATGCAATGCGCCTCGTCCACCGCGATCAGCCGCACATTCCATTTCTGCAAATCCGACAGGAACCCCGAAAGCATCAGCCGCTCCGGCGCGACATAGAGCAGCCGGAACTCGCCGCCATGCAATCCGCGCAACCTCCGCCGCGACTCGTCGCTAGCGAGCGAGGAATTTAGGAACGTCGCCGGCACTCCGCCGGCATGAAGCGAGTCCACTTGGTCTTTCATCAGCGCAATCAGCGGCGACACGACGACCGTCAGCCCGTCGCGCGCGAGTGCCGGAAGCTGGAAGCAAAGCGATTTCCCGCCGCCCGTCGGCAGCAGCGCAAAAACATCCCGTCCCGCGAGCGAATCGCGGATGATTTCCTCCTGGAGCAACCGAAACGACGTGAAACCGAAATATTGTTTCAGCAGAGGCAACAGCGGTAGGTTCACGGGGGGGCATGGGGTCAGGCCGACGTTCGTCATGAGCAGGGTGTTCTTCCAGAGTGGTAAGCGTGCCGTGGCTGCTTCGACGCGAGCTACCGCGGTCCGCCCCGATTCGGGTCCGGTGGTTTCGTGAACTTGGCTCAAAGGTGCCACCATTCTTACCACCCGCCACGGAGCCTGTCAAGTGTGTGGAACTTGTCGCGAGGGGGAACTTGTCAACCAAGGGAACTTGACACAGCCGGCGGCTCGGTCATAATCGGGTCAAACGTGTACGGGCGATTGAATCAAACCAACGAGTACTGGGAATTCCTGCATGAGAGGGGTGTTTGAATGAAAAGCATAATACTTGCTACATTGGTGGGCGCGTTCTGTGTCAGCGCGGCGATAGCGGAAACGGTGACGCTGCGGCAGCGGATTTCCATCAACGCCGATTGGCGGTTTCAGAAGGGTGATCCTTCTGAGGTGGGCGGAAAGTTGGCTTATGATAAAATCAAGAACTGGGTGCTTCCTTCCGGCGCGGCCTTTGCCAAGGATCCAGCACAGCAGTGGAAGCGGCCGGAAGGCAATCTCGGGGGCGATATATCCTATGTGAAAGCCGCTTTCGACGACAAAGACTGGCGAAAGTTGGATTTGCCGCACGATTGGGCGATCGAAGGCGCGTTCGACAAGCGTGGTTATGGTCAGACCGGCAAGCGGACGTATTGGGGGGCAGTCTACTACCGCAAGCACTTGGAGATCCCCGCCTCGGACCAAGGCCGGCAGTTCTATCTCGATATCGACGGTGCCATGTCCTACTCGCTGGTTTGGTGCAATGGCCAGTTCGTTGGCGGCTGGCCCTACGGCTACTCCTCGTTCCGCCTGGACCTCACGCCTTACATCAAGGCTGGTGGCGACAATGTTCTGACGATTCGCTTGAACTCGCCGGTCGGAAAGGGGCCTTGGTACAACGGCATGGCTCGCTGGTATCCCGGTGCCGGTCTCTACCGTAACGTCTGGCTGGTGAAGACAGGCCCCGTTCACGTCGGACATTGGGGAACCTATATCACCACGCCGGAGGTAACGCCGGAATCCGCCTTGGTCAAGATAGGCGTCACCCTTGCCAATTCCGGCAAGGTGCCGGCCAGGGTCGTGGTGAAGACGCAAATCCTCGACGGTCCTACCTGCGTGGCAACTACTGCGTCCCATACCGTGTCCGTTGATCCCGGCACCCGTGCGAACACGACAGTCCAGGTTGCCGTGGAAAAACCGAAATTATGGGATACGGTTCATCCCGACCGCTACACCGCGGTCACGATCCTGGAAAGCGACGGCAACATTATCGATCGCTACGAAACGGTTTTTGGCATCCGCACGATCAAGTTTACCGCCAACGAAGGTTTTCTACTCAATGGCAAGCGGGTGCGCATCAACGGCGTCTGCAACCATCACGACCTCGGCGCACTAGGCGCGGCCTTCAATACCCGTGCCGCCGAGCGGCAGCTTGAGATATTGAAAGAGATGGGCGTCAACGCCTTGCGCACCAGCCACAATATGCCGGCTCCAGAACTGGTCGATCTCTGCGATCGCATGGGCATTTTAGTCATGGATGAGTCCTTCGATTGCTGGGAGGTCGGCAAGACGGCCTTCGACTATAACAAGTTGTATCCCGACTGGCACGAAAAAGATCTCCGCGCCCTCTGCCGCCGTGATCGCAACCATCCTTCGGTTATCCTATGGAGTATCGGCAATGAGGTCAATGAATTGCGCGATAATGTTTACGGGCCGAAGATGGCCGCCAGCCTGAGTGCCATTTGTCACGAAGAGGATCCGACGCGACCGACCATCATAGGCTCCAACCACGGTGGCGCAAGCTACAACGGTGTGCAGAAAGGCGTCGATGTCTTTGGCCAGAACTACGAAGCCGGCGGCTACGCCGAATTCCGAAAGAGGAACCCGACGATTCCGCTGCTGGGCAGCGAGACTTCGTCTTGCGTCAGCTCCCGCGGTGAATATCAGATTCCGCTCCAGGGCAAGAATAAGGGCAATGTGGGCGACCATCAGGTAACCTCCTACGATCTTGCCGCCCCCCCCTGGGGCCGGACGCCGGATGATGAGTTCAGGGCACAGGATCAGAATCCGTTTGTCGCGGGCGAATTCGTCTGGACCGGCTTTGACTATCTCGGAGAGCCGCACCCTTACATGGAGGACGCGCGAAGTTCCTACTTTGGCATCGTCGATCTGGCCGGCTTTAAGAAGGATCGCTTTTACAGCTATCAGGCCCACTGGCGACCGGAACTGCCCATGGCCCATATTTTCCCGCATTGGAATTGGACGGATGCGGGATCGATCATTCCGGTGCATGTCTATACCTCGGGCGATGCGGCGGAGCTTTTCCTCAATGGGAAATCGCTCGGCAAAAAGATGAAAAAACCGTTTGAATATCGGCTCCGCTGGGACGATGTGAAATATCAGCCGGGCGAAATCAAAGTCGTGGCCACCAAGGACGGCAAGCCTTGGGCGGAAGATGTCGTCCAAACCACCGGGCCAGCCGCCAAGGTGCTGCTCAAAGCGGATCGCGCGAAGATTGCCGGCGATGGTCTCGATCTTTCTTTCGTCACCGTGACCCTTGCCGACAGCAGCGGGCGGAAGGTGCCGCGCGCTAAGAATCTCGTTCGATTTGAGGTTTCCGGCCCGGCAGAAATTGTTGCCGTGGACAATGGCGATGCTTATAACTTTGACGCCTTTCAGGCCAAGGAAGCCAAGGCATTCAATGGGCTTGCCCTCGTCATTCTCCGCGGCAAACTGGGCCAAGTGGGCACGGTTACACTACGCGCCCTGTCAGAAGGGCTTACCTCCGCCGAGGTAACCTTGGAGACAGGACCGCGGTAAGGGCTTGCCTCCGTCGAGGTAACCTTGGAGACTGGACTGCGGTAGAAGTATACAAACTTCCATGCCCCTTCAAAGACTTCCGTGGCGACACGGTCACTCGTCGTATGAACCCGTCAAAACTCTTCCGCGTCCGCCTGATCCTGATCGGTTTCGTTGTCGCCTTGGCCGCCAGTGGCATCACGGCCTTCGCCCTGCCGCCGGAGGTCCGTTTGTTGAAGGCTTGGTTTGGCCCCGGCACAGTCTCCGGTGAGGCTTTTCCTGACCTGGCCCATTGGCTGTGTAAAGTCAGCGATGGGCTTGAGGTGGTCGATCGCAACTACCCATTTCTCGCCTACGGAACCGACTGGCTGGCGTTTGCCCACCTGATTATTGCGGTTTCCTTCATCGGCCCAATCCGCGACCCGGTGAGGAACATTTGGGGGGTTGAATTCGGAATGATTGCCTGTCTCTCACTGATTCCCCTGGCCCTGATTTGCGGCCCGATTCGTGGAATTCCTTGGTTCTGGCTGGTGGTTGATTGTTCGTTTGGAGTTTTTGGCATGATTCCGCTGTGGATTGTGCATCGCGAAATCACCTCGGAATCAGGGGAAAGACACCGTTGACCGGCAGGATATATTGTGGTAGAAATAGGGGTTTGCCTAAAGTAGCAAGTCGTCCATTAGACAATTTTATTACTCGGAGAGCATCCAAGTGCCACTCAGCGAGCGGAAACAAGAGTTAAAGCGTCGTCGTCACCGTAAGAAGAAGTATGAAATCTTCGCCCGGAAGCTGGTCAAAGCGACCGTTTCCGAGAAGACCGTCATTGCCGAAAAGCTCCGTTGCCTGACTCCCGGCTGCGATGTCCTGATTGAGGCATGGGACATTGGGAAGAAGCGGTAGGTAGGGGGGATTAACGAGCAAGTTGGGCCGAGCGGACATCGTGCGCAGTCGTAGGGTAGGGCGATGCAAAGTCGGCTCGGCGTGCGGGGGTGGTCGGGCGGGATTTGTTGACGAGGGCGAGGCAATTTGCCCCGGAGGGGCGCGCGAGAATAGCCCAACGATTTATCGCTGGGATCGGAATTCCGCAAGACCTCATCCAGTCCTGTAGGGACGGCTGAGTCCCGCCTCGGTCGCTTTTTTCAGTCGTTCCCTCCGGGACTTTCGGTTTCGCTTGCCTTTCCAACCCAGCGATAAATCGCTGGGCTGGCTATTGTCATAAGGATCGGCGCATCAATAACTGTCGTGTTTTGCGCCCTCGCCGAGTAGGGGCGGACGGCACACGGAGTGTGCCTGCTACTTTTCTTGCGACACTTA
>JBAWVO010000225.1:0-10716 GCA_037147235.1 Planctomycetota bacterium
GGCGACCGGCCACAACAAGGCGACCGGCCACAACAAGGCGACCGGCCACAACAAGGCGACCGGCCACAACAAGTGTGGGAAACTTTGGAAAGGGATATTTCATGCCAAGCTGTCAAATCTTCTCATTGAGGTTCCGATCCAGCCGCAACGGCTTCACTCTAATCGAGCTTCTCGTGGTCATTGCCATTATTGGTATTCTGATCGGGCTGCTACTACCGGCGGTCCAGGCCGCGCGGGAGGCCGCCCGCAACAATTCGTGCAGGAATAATCTTAACCAGATCATTAAGGCGATGATAAACTACGAAACGACCAATCGGTCGTTCCCACCCGGCCGCAAGGGGTGCGATGCCTACACGGGGAGTCCCTGTGGCAGTGTCCGAAATGTTCCGGAGGACCAGCGGTCCGGCGCCAGTGCCTTTTTGGCGATTCTTTGGCAGCTTGACGATGCGCCGCTTTACTCATCCTTTGTGATGAGCGGGACTGTTGGCAACGGGACTGTTTCTGTTTACCCAGGCAAGGTGACCAGCGGCTGGCAAAATTACGTCGCCAGCAGCGGCACCCTAGTGACCGCCCAATCGATCGCCCTTGCCCTGCTGGTGCGGCCGCCCGTCTTTGTCTGTCCGAGCGATAACGCGCTGCCGGACAACACCTTCTTGAATCCTCCGACCAAGACCAGCAGCTATGCCCTGGTGCTCGGCTCGCTGGGCGCAAATCCCGTTCTCGATTCAAGTGGGAATGTACTTCAGCCAGCGGCTGTCGAGGCGAACCAGAAGTATTACAACAACGGACCGTTCATTTACAAGTTGCCGCGTCGTGCGGCCGATATTCGTGACGGACTGGAAAGCACGATGTTTGTCGGCGAGACGACCGCCGGCGACACCGCCGGGTCGTTGAATTCCTGGGCACTCAGCGTCGCTTATCTTTGCAGCATGCGTTCGACCAACAACCCCTTGAACACCCCGTCAGACACCGGAGCCATGGTCAAGATTACCAACAGCGGCCTTGACTCCTCTCTCCCTAGCCGACTCATTACCACGGGAGCCACGGGAGCTTTCAGCAGCCGGCATCCGTCCGGCGCCAATTTTGCTTTTGGCGATGGTCACGTGAAGTACATTTCCAATTCGATTGACTTCACGGCGTACCAGGCATTGTCGACGATCGCCGGCTCGGAAACGATCAGCGAAGATTATTGATTCATTAGGATCGGCGAATTGATAAATGTCGTGTTTTGCGCACTCGCCGAGCAGGGGGCGGACGGCACACGGAGTGTGCCTGCTACTTTTCTTGCGATACTTATTGATTCGCCGATCCATTACCGCACGCTTGCCACGTGCATATCTTCCAGACCGAGACGCTTCATCTTCTTGTAGAGCGTGGTACGGTTGATGCCTAAAGCTTCAGCGGTGGCGTGACGGTTCCACTGATTGGTCTCCAGCACGTTCAAGATAATCTGTCGCTCGGGAGCTTCCAAGGCATCCTTCAGCGTCCGCGCGCTGGAAGTCTCCACCGTCATCGGACTGCCGGCCAATAAGTGCGAGGGCAAGTCCTCCAGACCGATCACTGGATTCTTGCCCAACAACACGGCTCGCTCGATTACGTTCTGCAACTCACGGACATTGCCGGGCCAACGGAAACGCTGCAAGGCGGTCAGTGCCTCCTCGCTAAAACAGCGGACCTTTTTTCCGGACTCGCTGCAAATCTGACGGAGGAAATGCTCGGCCAGCAGAGGGATGTCGGAAATTCGATCGCGCAGGCCGGGCAGTTCGATGTTGATCACATTGACGCGATAGTACAGATCCTGGCGGAAACGGCCCTCCGCCACCGCCCGACCGAGATCCTCATTCGTGGCTAGGATCACGCGGGTATCGACTTTGAAGGTCTTCGTACCGCCGACCTGCTCAAACTCGAGTTCCTGCAAAACACGGAGCAGCTTGACCTGCATCCCGGGACTGGCCGTGGAGATTTCGTCGAGGAAAATCGTGCCCGAGTCGGCCTGCTTGAACTTGCCAAGCTTGTCGCCCATCGCACCCGTAAACGCGCCGGCGACGTGGCCGAAGAGTTCGCTTTCCAGCAGCGTTTCCGGCAACGCCCCGCAAGCCACCTCGACAAAAGCCTTGTCCCGGCGACCGCTGCGGCGGTGAATCGCCCGGGCGATCATCGACTTGCCAGTGCCGCTCTCGCCGGTGATGAGCACGGTGGCGCGGGTGTCCGCCACGCTGTCGATCATGTCGTAGATTTTCAACATGCGATGGTCGTGACCAATGACGTTCTCCATGCCGAAACGGAGATCGAGCTGGGCCTTCAGCGTCTTGTTCTCTTCGATGACCTCGCGCTGGCTCAGGGCACGTTGAATGGCCATGTCCAACTCTTCGTCGATTAGCGGCTTGGTGAGGAAATCGAATGCTCCTTGGCGAATCGCCTCGACGGCCGACTCGACGGAGCCGTAGCCGGTGAGCATGATGACCGAGGTTTCCGGTCGATTCTGGCGGATGTGGGCCAGCAGATCGAAGCCGTCTTGGTCGGCCAGACGGATATCGACCAGGGCTAGGTCGTACGGTTTGCGATCGACCGCGGCGATTCCTTCGGCCAAGCTGGCGGCCGTATCGGTCTTATGGCCTTGCTCGCGGAGCCACTCAGCCATCGAGCTGAGTACGTGGCGGTCGTCGTCTACCAACAGGAGTGTGGCTTGGTTCTTCATGGTGTTGCCTTTTATCGTAGGGTGGGCTTTAGCCCGCCTATCGGTGAGGTGGGCTGAAGCCCACCCTACTCATTCCGTTGCTAAATATCTACGTTATGGGTGACGGAAGTCAACGCGCGGGGCAGATACTCATCAAAAGCGAAGGGTATCCTTACGGATTAGGTACGGTGGGGTGGGTGAAGCACGGAAGTCCTGTGCTAGGTGGGGTGATTGAATTACAATGGGTTTACGGAAAACAGACCCGTAAAGGAGCGTTTTCCCCCTCGAATTGGTAGATAACTCATCGAAAATCCCGCTGAGTCGGGGGGGTAGTTTGTTTCTTCGGGGGGTTGTGTCACGCCCCCAAGTGGACTAGAATTAGTGAAGTTACCTTCCGCGGTTTTTGCGGAGTTACCCCCCTGGAGATTCCTATGAGCATCAAAATCCTAGTTTGCGATGATCATTATGTCATTCGCATCGGTCTGGCAAGCCTATTTGCGGGCAGCGAGATTGAAATTGTCGGCGAGGCCGACAATGGTAAAGAGGCATTAAAGCAGGCACTGAAACTCAAGCCCGACGTGGTTCTGCTCGACGTCCGCATGCCGGATGGCGACGGCCTGGCAACGCTGGAGAAGTTGCGGGCGAAATCGCCGGAAGCGAAGGTCGTGATGTTGTCGACCTACGACAATCCCACGTACATCGCCCGAGCGGTCGCGTTGGGTGCGGTGGACTATGTCCTCAAGGGATCGTCGCGCGATGACATCATCGCCACGATTGTTGCCGCAGCTCGGGGCGAGTCGCCCAGCCATTCCGGCCAGTTGAAGAAGATTGCGACGATGATGAAGGTCCGTCAGGTCCTTGCTGACGACGATGTGCCGTTGACGCAACGCGAGACGCAGGTCTTGCGGCATGTGGCCTTGGGCCTGAGCAATCGCGAGATCGGGCGTTCGCTGGAGATCAGCGTGGAGACGGTGAAGGAGCATGTCCAGAACATTCTCCGCAAAATCGCCGTCAGTGACCGCACGCAAGCCGCCGTGTGGGCTGTGCGGAAGGGTTTAGTTTAGCCAATCAAACAAGGCATCTCGACAACCCCATCCAGCCGGATGGGGTTGTCTTTTTACCGGGTTAGGGCGAGGGCGGCGGCAGGGAGGGCGCGGGCAACTGCCGGCGGATCGTCTGCTTGGTCATGTCGCTAAGATAGACCTCTTCGGGCCGAATTCCCAACGGCGACGTTTTTGGCGGTTCGACATCTACCTTGGCAATGACCAATACGGTATGTTTCTGCCACTGTGAGCAAAACTCAGAAATCGTGGGGCGGACATTGCCGCGAATGGGGTCAGCCAAATAGACCCGTCCATCAACGACGCCGCGGAAAACGACAAAGTGATTGTATTTTTTCAGGCGGATGGGGACGACCAGCGGCACACGCGCGGCCGCCAACTTTTCAAACGACATGGTTCCGATCGTGGCTTGGTATCCCATCTTGACTGCGGTTCGCCGTAAGTCGCTGATGGCCAAGCCGTTCTTGACGCGATCTTTGATCTCCTCGGGGGTAAGCATCTGCATCAGGGTCGAGAGCACATTCTCTTCCTTGACCGCGTCTCCCCAATAATAGCGGAGTACGGTGGCCATCGCCGCCGCGCCACAGGAATACTCGCGATTCTGCATCACTACATTACGCTGCTTCAATTCCTTCCACGAATTGATGTGCAACTGGAACTCGTGATCCGGATCACGGATCGGAGCACGGCCATCCTGCGCCGACGCGCCGTCGGTGCCGATCGCCATCAGGACTCCGGCAATCAAGGCCGGAAAACTGCGGCGAGTACTAGCCCGGAAGCCTTCGATAACCGCAACCCGGGAATTCGGAACTTGTTTCACGGTGGTGATGCTCCTGTGGAGTTAGAAGGTCCAAGCGATGCCGAAACGCGTGTTGGCCGAGTCATTGGTCAGCCCAAATTCGACAAACGGTTCGCAAATCCGTTCGCACTGAGCCAGGGTAACGGCACAGCGCAGGTAAACAGGCTCCATACTCGTGCCGGGAACGATTCGGTTGTTGATCCGCGGCTCGGTAACATAGGCACCAAAGAGCGTGCTGCTGAACGTGACCCGCTCGTTCACGGCAAAGCCGACGCCAAAGCGATAGGAATACTGGTCGCCCGCCTGAACGTCAAACCCATCAAGTTCACGGGTAAAAGCATGGCGGCTGCCAAAACCATAGAACACGACGACCGGATCGTAGGTTTGGACGAAAAGGACGCTCCAGTAACCGGCCCAGAAGCCTTGGCCCAGCGATGCCTGCGGCGTGATGAGCAGGTTGGCGAGAAAATCTCCGTGGCTGGTGGGAGCAGTCATGCCGGCGGTGACAATGATGTCCGGATCGCGACTCGATCCACAACTCTTGTGCCAGAGGTAGGAAGCCCCAAAGCTTGTATCGCCCAGACCGCCGTCGTTGGAGTAGTTGTCGGAACCGAAGCTGGAGACTTCCGTATTTGTCCAGCCCACGGGCATGTCGGCGAAGAATTGCAACCGGTCGCTGAAGCCGTAGCGAAGATCGAACTGCGAGACCAGCAACCGACGGTGGAGAGTGCTATTGACCGCAGTGGTCGTGTCACCAGGCTGAACCGTGGCAAGTTGCGTGAATGGTTTTTCATCAATGAGGTAGCTCAGCCCCACGTCGAGCTTCCACTGTCCAGGCTTCAATAGAATCGTGTCTTCGCGGAGAAACTGCTGCGAGTTGTTTTCGGGGGCCTCGCCTAATTTTTCCTGATTCGCGACATGCGTCGCAGCCTGGACATCTGCCTGAGGGGCGGCAGATTCTTGCGCGAACGACGCCCGGACTAGGGGCAGCACCAACACAAGAGCGGTCGGCATCCAGCATGCGACCTTCCGAAAGCGATTGATCTTATTCATAGGTACTCCTTTTCATGGGTATTCCCTGTCATGGCCGCGGTACGGTTACTGTTTCTCCAGCATTTCCGCGATTGCCGCCAAGAATCACGCGTTCGTTAGACGTTTTCCGTGACCTGCTCTAACGAAGATTCGGTTGTAACGAAAATTCGGTCACTGCCGGAAGTATCGGCGGCGCTAGGCGCGGTTTCCGCAGAAAAACAGGCATTACCGTCAGATCCCGCACATGAGGCGCGATATTTTCGCCAAAGGCGGCAAAACCCGATCGCTGGGAATATTCGCCACACGCCGCACAGACGGAGTTATCCCTACAGGCGGCAATCTCGCACGGTAACGATTCGGCCAACCCGTCAGCCGTTGTCCCGACGTACAACATGCCGTGCTGACCGCAAAGTTGCCAATACAGCCAGTTGTGGTTGCCTGGATTACTTGACGGGCTGGGCAAATCCCTACCTCACCCATTGATCGCGCCCATCCTGAGGTGGGGGCGTTGCTGGATAAAGTCGACGTAATCGCTACAGTCGCCGCGATCCGAACCGTTGACTTTAGCGATAGCGGCGACTTGCGCTGAAGTGCGGGCGGCAGGGCTTGCCGTGGAGGTGCGGATTGCGTGAGTTTGCCTGAAAATTCCATGAACAACGATTCTTCCGCATGTATCGAGAAGTCGCAAAAGCATCAATTTGCAGACGACGCCTAGTCGATCGGAAGCATATCAGGCAAATACGATACGATCCTTTTTTTCGGAACAATACACAAGACCGGAAGTTGCGCGGTTGCTAGTCGTGTTGATGATGCACGCAATAGTCCGGGCGAAACCAAAGAGGAGATGGAACAATGAGTCGATTTGTAGGAAAGTTTGTGGTTCTTGCAGTAGCCGCGTTAGCTGCCATGATCGTGAATTCCAAGACACTGCGCGGTGAAGAAGAGAGTAAAGCAACTGCATCCCAGGCTGCCCCCGCCGCTCCGGTGGTTGACCCAAAATGTGACGGCGGATGTGGCTGTTCGAGCGTCTGTGATCCGGAGTCGTTCTGCCACCGGCATATCATTGCTACGGCCGAAGCCGTTTGGCTTGCACCGCTGAACAATCAGCGAGTCGGCACCTACGAAATCCTCGATGGTGACAACAAACCCATAAGCCAGTATTCGGCCGCCTCGGCGACCAGCGATGGGCTGGTGGCAACCCCGCGGATTATGCTTGGAATTCAAGGCGAATGTTGGGGGGCGCAGCTCCGTTACTGGCGAATGGATGAGTCTCAGACCGTAAATCATCTTGATCCAGTGGTCGGCACCGGGCTCTTCGCCCAAAGCAACTTCAAGGCGGAAACGATTGATTTAGAACTCACTCGCCTGTTGTGTATCGGTGAAAGCCAAGCACAGTTCAGCGTGGGTCTTCGCTACGCCCAACTCGAGCAGTCGGCCGGCTTGTCGGCCAACAAGATACTCAACTACGGCATTAACGACAATGACTTCTACTCAGGCTCGGTACTTTCGGGTGCCAGGTTTTCGGGCACCGGTATCACGTCCGCTCTAACGGGACTT
The DNA here is from genome assembly GCA_037147235.1 of Planctomycetota bacterium. Taxonomy (GTDB): domain Bacteria; phylum Planctomycetota; class Planctomycetia; order Pirellulales; family Thermoguttaceae; genus JANXQG01. The sequence continues at coordinate 7,127 of JBAWVO010000225.1, forward strand.
CGTCCCATCGGATGCGGTAATTTCAACCTCTTCTACAGTCTGCGGGCGTCGTTACTGTGGGACGGCAATGCGTCCAACTTCGTGCAGACTCGTGCAGACTACCAAAATACGACCGGCCCCAACTGGTCGAAAGCCTATAACGCCGCCTATGCGAACGGTGCGAGCGATATGTTCATCGGCGAACTGCAAATCGGCGGCCAATGGAACTATGCTCTGGAGTGCATTCCAGCCAACGCCTTCATCCGCGTGGCCTTCGAGTATCAATACTGGGCAACCAAGAACATGGGCGATGCACGAGCATTCTCCTTTGCCGGCGCCCTTGACGGACCGGTGGGCGTGGCCACAGGCCGCTCCGGTGACGTCTTTGTCAACCTCGTCGGTTTCAATGTCGGCACCGGCATCACCTGGTAAGCGGCCGGGTTACAAAACGAAACCAGCGCGAAAGCATCGCAGGGCAAGGATGACGTGCTGAAAAGGCCGCGCCACGCCCAACCATGGAACACCAAGCAACGCTCCTGACAAAACTGCCAGGAGCGTTGTTTTTCTGTAGCAACGCAAGTCGATCAAGAATTCAGAAAATCAACGAGCGAATGCTACGGCACCGCCACCCGAGATCGAGCCGAAGACCCCACCGACCGCGCCACGGGGCAGGAAGATGCCAATGCCCGAAGCCGAGACGGAAACCGATCCACCCGCGGCAAGAGCATTGGTTGTTTTCGACGTCGCACTGTATTTATTCCACGCGTGCGCATCGGTTCCAAGCACAGGCGCACCTCCGCCCGAGGAGGCAGTCGAGTAGCCAGACACGGACGCAAAACCCGAACCGCGGACGCTCGTGCCCTGGACATCGGACATCGGCTGAATATCCGCGAGTCCCATCTTGGACAAGGTATTTTGAGAGACCTGTCCCGGATTAGCAGCCGAGGCAAAACCCGCGGCCAAAACCACACATAGAACCACACACAAAACGATCAAGCTTCGCATCGCATAATCTCCTTCTGGAGCTGCTGCGCCAGTGTTTCCAGAGGCGACATGCCCCAGACAACACACGCGCATGATGATGATGCCGAATCAGTATGAGAATCCAGATATGATGCCGGACGGCAAAGCCGTCAAAATCCCGTTCATGCGGAAAAAACGCATGAAATGATTAAACCTCGCTATCATCCTTCCCGAAAAAGTCCCGCCGTCAAGACCCCACAAAAAAAATAGCAGAAAGCCGGTAAGCACAACCCCAATTAGCGTTGTGCTTCACGTCGGCTAGGTCTTGGCATCCTCTCGAATTACCTGGAAAGCGAGATGCCGGGGATCTGTTTTTCCAAGGCCTAATGTGTGGAAACTGCGGAAAAAAACGACTTTGAAAGCATGAACGAGGCGTTATTCGTCCCTAAACCAAGCGACGCGTTTGTAATTCCGCGAGTACATATTATGGGGGTATATGATAATTTGGAGTCTGCCCAACCATTGGACTGGACACTTTGGAAAATTGAACTGGACACTTTGGAAAAGCGACGATTTCTCGCGTTTTCCGACATTCCGAGTACTAAAACCCCTCGATTATGCCTCAAGGGCCTTCTTGGCAAAAACTATTACCAATCTATTACCAAACCGATACGTAGTCGCGGTTCTCCGCATGGCGACTGGTTCTATAATGGCTAGAGTCCGGATCGCTATCGACCGGAAGTAATGGCGGGTTTTCGCAGGAGATCGTTTGAAAATGAACATTGAGACCACGAAGTTTGAAGTATCCTCCACCTACCCTGATGCCGTTCATTCGGCCGGCTCGAAGGCTCGCGTACTCTTAACGAGCGTCTTTGGGCCTTACGCGCAGGACGACGAATACGGCAGTCGGGTGATGAATCCGATGGAGCTTTATCATAATCAGGTGACTCGGACCCAAGGCCCGTTCTCATTGCGGATGTTCCACCGCAGTTGGGGCATCATGCTTATCCAGTCCAACATTGAAGCTCCCTGCACGCTCCTGGACTTCCCCACGTTGGATCGCTTCCTCGACGAACTTCGCGACAACCAGTACGACGTGATTGGCATCACCTCGATCATCCCCAACGAGCAAAAAGTGAAGAAGATGTGCGAGCTGATCCGCCACTATCAGCCCAACGCCCAGATCATCATCGGCGGTCACATCGCCAATGTACCCAACTTGCACAAGAAGATCGACGCCGACCACATCGTTCGCGGCGAGGGCGTGGCCTGGTTCCGCCGCTACCTGGGCGAGAGCACCGACCGCCCCATTCGCCACCCCGTAGTCAATTCAGGCCTCGGCACACGGAACCTGGGCGTCAAAGTGGGCGATGATCCCGGCGACGTGGCTGCCGCACTGATACCTTCCGTCGGCTGCCCGTTGGGCTGCAACTTTTGCTCGACCTCGGCCATGTTCGGCGGCAAGGGCAAGTCGTACAACTTCTACGCCACGGGCGACGAACTGTTCGACGTCATGTGCCAACTGGAGCGAGAGTTGGGCTGTCACGCGTTCTTCTGCATGGACGAAAATTTCCTGCTGCATCGCAAGCGGGCACTGCGCCTGCTGGAACTGATGGAAAAGAATGACAAGGCCTGGGCCTTATATGTCTTCGCCTCGGCCAACGTGTTGCGTTCGTATACCATCGATCAGCTCGTCCGCCTGGGCATTGCCTGGGTGTGGATGGGCATTGAGGGTTGCAACAGCCAGTACGTCAAGCTGCAAGGGATCGACACCTTCGAGTTGGTCCGCGAGCTTCAGTCGCACGGCATCCGCGTGCTGGGTTCAACGATCATCGGCCTGGAAGAGCACTCGCCGGAGAACATCGACGCGGCGATCGAACATGCGGCCAAGCATGACACCGACTTCCATCAGTTCATGCTCTACACGCCAATCCCCGGCACGCCGCTGCACGCCGAGCTAACCGCCAAGGGCCAAATGAAGGATCCGGCCACATTTGAACAGGGAGACATTCACGGTCAGTTGATCTTCAACTATCGCCATCCGCACATTCCTGCCGGCATGGAAGGCGAGTTCATGGTGCGGGCCTTCAATCGCGACTTCGAGCGCAACGGGCCGAGTACGTTGCGGATCGTCCGCACGACACTGGCCGGCTGGAGGCGATACAAGAACCACCCGGACACCCGTATACAACGCCGCTTTGCCTGGGAATCCCGCGAACTGGCGACGACTTTCTCCGCCGCGGCCGCCGGGGCAAAGATGTATTACCGCGGCAATCCGATCATGCGAGCGAAGATGGCCGCCGTACTCAAGGAGTTAAATCAGGAGTTCGGCTGGAAGTCGCGGCTGATGTCGCTCATTGGCGGGCCTTATGTCTACTGGAAGCTCTTGCGTGAAGAGAAGCGACTGGCCGCCGGCTGGACCTACGAGCCGCCGACTTTCTACGAGAAGAACAGTGCCTGCCACGACGCGGCCGCCGATCCCTGCCGTTACGTCACGCCGGAGGTTTGTGCTTGCACGGCGAAGACGGACGGCAAGACCCTTGTTGTGGCCGGTCTCTGACCGAGTCACACCGCCGACCGAAGGTCTCCCACTCACCAGGCCATGAAGTTGCTTAGTAAAGGGTAGCCTACAGAACTTACTTTCTTGG
>JBAWVO010000226.1:0-10704 GCA_037147235.1 Planctomycetota bacterium
ATTTTCGTCGGGGCGGAGACCATCGTCAACTTTTAACAATCAGCGGGACGCTTCCTTATCTGAATCGCTTTGCGCCGGAACCGATAGCGATGTGGGTGATTCATGCGGTCGAAGTGAATCCTCCCGCGGGCGTGGAACCGATCGAATGGATTCTGCTCACCTCCATGCCGGTGGAGAGTTTTAAAGACGCTTGGCGGATCATGGGCTATTACGAGAAACGATGGCTTATCGAGGAGTGGCACAAAGCTTTGAAGACAGGCTGCCACGTGGAGTGCCGGCAGTTGAAATGCAAGGAAAGTTTGGAGAGGATCACCGGCTTGTTGAGCGTCGTTGCCGTACGACTTCTGCAACTGAAATCGGAGGCTCGCACCAACCCCGACCATCCGGCGCGGCGGATCATCCCGTGGCGCTGGATACAAATGCTCGTCGCCGCGTGCAAGCGGCTGAAAGAAGTGACGGCGACAACCATGACCGTCGGGCAATTCTACCGCGAATTGGCAAAACTTGGCGGCTTCCTTGGTCGCAAGTCGGACGGCGAGCCGGGCTGGATCACAATTTGGCGCGGTTGGCAGAAACTCTACATGCTCGTGCGCGGGGCCGAAATCGCACAAACGATCAAATAAATGTGGGTAACGACAAGCCGTTAACTCACGGAAGTAACGGACAGGGCACAAACGGTCGTTTTCTTCCTGGGAACAAGCTCGGCCACGGTAACCCACTGGCCGGTCAAGCCGCGAAGCTCCGCGCGGCGATGCTCAATGCCGTCAAGGTCGGCGACGTAAAGAGTATCATCGGGGCCATGATCGACAAAGCCCGTGGTGGCGACGTGGCGGCGGCAAAACTAGTGTTGCAATACACGGTCGGCGAGCCGCTCCCATTTGACATCAACGAGCAGCTACGTCAGATCGAAGAACGCTTGAACGAAAGAAACCAATCATGAACGTCAAAAACCGCAGTTCTCGAATTCTATCGACTTTGAGCCGTTGCGACACACCTGATGGCGACAACAGCAACGCTCGCCTGGCCCCCGACGCCAACGGCACAGTCCACCTTCCGGCCGACGCCACACCCGCGGAACGGACCCTGTTCGAGCAATTGAGGGGCATGGCGTGGAGTGTATTGGCACCGAGCTACGTCACCAGCGAACTTTTCGTGGAAGACTGATGCCTTTGGATGAGAGAATTCTGGCCATGAATTTCCGCAACAGAATCTCCAGAATATTGGGCTTGATTGATTATCGCGAATCCGAAGCATCGGAAATTGGCTTGGCGATGGCCGCGGACCGCATTGTGGACGACAATCGCGGTTATCCGATCCTGCCGCCCGATCTGGCTCCTGGCGAAGAACTGGTTTGGGCGGAACAGACGTTGATGCGTTGCAGCTTCGAGGACGGGCTGGAAGTGGTTGACAGGGCTAATATTTGGGTGGTCTCTATCAAATCCACGCACCCGAGCCATTTGCGATCGAATCGCGAGAGAATAAACCTTAGCCCGTTTAGGAAAACATTCCATTGCAATTGCGAATTGGCGAAGCAGAGTGGAGGTAATGGATAATGTGTTTTGCGTTCCCTAGGTATCGCAGTTCTGGAAAACTCGACCGCAGCCTCTTCGGAATTCTCCAAATTCTGAGTGCGACTCCCTTCGAGAAAACGCCTGTTTTTGATGCACTTTCCACGATTTTCACTCCAAAATCGGAAGATCGTTGCTCTAACCAGTTGATATTATTCGACTTATAACCGGACAGTTGTGTCATGGAATGATGAAAATGCTTGAAAATCGATGGTTTTCGCAGATTGTGCTGGCCGCGGGGGTGATGTTCATTTCCGTAACGGCATCTTTCGCAGGCATGATTGTGGACAGTCAGGGCTTTGAGGCTCCGACATACAGTGTCGGTGCGCTGCAAGGCTCGAACAGTTGGAAAATCCCCCCTGGCTCGGGTGGCACTGCGATGGTGGAGAGCACGGTGGTGGCTTCCGGAAGCCAGGCTGTGCAAGTCAATCGGGCTGCAAACTCGGATGCTCGATGGCTTGTCCCCGTCAGCGGCTATCCGCAGCAACCGAACAAGATCATCCAGATTAGCTGGGATATGAAGGTTTTACAGAATCCGAGCACCGCGTTCAACACATTCGGGCCGTTTTTCGGAGTTGAGGCATACGACGGCCCCAAAGACAGTCCCGCATTGCTTTTTGGCTCCTTGGGTGTTGATGCTAAGACTCTTGATGTTCTTTATCTGAAGAAAGAAACCGCGAAAACACCCGAGGCTCTGACTGCAACGGGAACCAAGGTCGGTCTTGGCTGGAATCACTTTTCTATCTCCCCTCGATTTTACGAGTTATCAGTACAGTGCGTACCTCAATTACAACTCCACGCCGTTGGTGACCGAAGGGTTCGTGGATGGATCCTTAATTTCCTTCACGGATGCAGACATCTCGGCCTTGGCTGCTGGGGGCGATACTACTTCGCAGGCGTTTACCGGAACAGCTTATTACGACAACTTTCAGGTTGCGTACCCGTTTACCGGTTTGGCCACCTGGAAAGCCTTGAGCAGCAAATCCTGGAGCGGAAGCGATAACTGGACCGATGGTAACGGCACCAAGGGTGCCCCAGGTGTTGCTCCTCGACCAGTCGATACCGACACGGCCACCTTCAGCGTTTCCGGCTCACAGACTCAGATTGACCTGACCGGCGAGAATCCCAACCTGAAGTCGCTGAGTTTCAGCACTTCAAGCTACACGCTCTCGGGGGGTAGCCTGACTATGTCGGGCAGCACGGCCACCGTGAATGTCAGCAGCGGCACGCAGACGATTGAAAGCGTGTTGACCTTGGCCAGTACCACCCAAATGACCGTGACGAATAGCTTGGATCGGTTGATAATCACCGGCAATATCGTCGGAGCGGGCGCACTGTTGAAGAACGGTGCCGGGACATTGATCCTCAGCGGCACCAACAGTTATACCGGCGGCACGAACGTGCTTGCCGGCATTCTGGCCGTGACCTACAGCCATGCCCTGCCTAACAACCGTGGCTTGACCATCGGTGCGGGCGGGACATTGATCTTCGATCCTTCGTTCCACGCATCCACGGCCCAAGGCTTGTCGTATGTTGCTTCGCCAATGACCCAAGCAGTACCTGAACCCTCCACCCTCGCCCTTCTCGGCGTCACCACCATCGGCCTGCTGGCCTACGCCTGGCGAAATCGCAAACCAGCCTAATCCCCACACCACACCAGCCTAATCGAAACGGGCCACCAATTACGGTGGCCCGTTCTCGTTTCTGTGACCTCATGTACTGCAATCCCACGCCCCAAACTCTCGTCCTTCTTCACACCGAGATCCCTGCCAAATCCTTGGGCAAAAGGACATCCCTTACCTTATGCTGCTGTGGGAGCCTCGTGCAGAAACCACCGCATCGGTTGCAAATGGGGGTCGGGTCTCATTGCGAGTCGTTGAGCGGTAAAGAACCGCCGGGGCCGGTTATACAACCATGGGCCTGCCCAGGAAGAATGACTCATTCCAACTTCTTTGATCAAGTGGCCGCAGTATCGCCCGATCTGCCACTTCTGCACGGCAACTCAATTTTGTCACGGAAAAAAACCCATTGTCCGCAACCGTGGTGCAGCCCATGACCAAACCTCCATTGAGCCTACTGAATCCATATTGTAAGTTACCATGGACGTCGCTACCTCAGGGAGTTCGTAAATAAACGACGCCGATGAAACCCCGGGACCAGGTCGGGACGGTATACCGCCTAAGGCACTATGGGTACAAAAGAAACTTCTCTGATCGCATTGCGTCGGATGTTGCCAGTATTTTGCGCAATTTCCAAAAGACGGATGTGAAAAAGCACCTGGATCTCGCTTGGCATGGACGAGACGTTTCACATTATTGGGTACATAAGTAACACCAAATGTTGCGATTGTACGCTCCACGGCATCGAACAACATCATGCCATCGACCCCAATATCATCGTCCTTTAAGCGATTGGCTACAGAAATGACACATGCGGCGCCACGACTCCAGCCTGTCAAAACCACCAATGCTGTTGGATTTGCAAACTTTGCCAAACGTACGAAGTTATGACCTTCAGAAGAAATGATCCCCGTATCGAAACCCTCAAGTGCGGGACCGCGTAAATATTTTTTTACCTCGGCACGCGACTCCCGGCATATTTTGTTCACGAACGAGTTCTGGTATTCGTGACGATACGTGTTCATGAACAGATCCCCAGTGCCATCTATTCCAAGCAATATTGTCTTCACGTTGCCCCTTTCGTTAGTTATGTATGTCCCGATTCTACCAGAATGAACGGGCATTTAATCGCTGAAGCGAAGAGTACTGTTGAGAAAGTGATTTTCCAACAGAACCCAGTATATCATAATATGGGTAAATCGGGTGTCGGGTGCGGGAAGGGGGGCGTAGGGTGCGTGGAGTCACCCTGTTGCATTAGCTAGCAGGGATAGCAGGGAGAGGTTTCGCTTTTTGGGCTTTATTTTCTTTACGTTGAGCCAGGATCTTGGCGGTGGCAACATGTTTCTGTAGCTTTCCGCTGGTACGTTTGGGGGCCGGCTTCTTGGTGCCACGCGGATGCTTTTCAAATCGCGGCAGGTCCACCTGCTTAGCCAGTCCCACGAGCAGGTCGGCCAAGGGCTTGGGCTTGAGGTCGGCAAAGGCTTCCGCCCAATTCGGCTCTGGAATCGCAATCATCATGCCGCGCCACACGCTGGCTCCTTGACCTAATCTCAAAGACAATAGCATTTTACGCATCAGGCAACCCGGGTGATTAAAATTTCTTTCGTCCGAGACTTGCGATGCTAGCTAATGCGACAGGGATAGCTCCAACCATTATGTCTACGGCGAGCCAGCAATGATAGCAGTTGACAAGGTTATGATCGAGGCCAACAGCCTCTCAATCGGACTTTACAGTGCAAAATCCACGAAACTTACCTAATTACCCTAATCCGAATAACCGATACAACCATTGAAGCCGCATGCGCGGAGGATGTCTTGGCTCTTGAAGGCTGTCGCTTTGAGCCAATAGACAGGAACCTTGGATAGTGACCTTGGTAGATTGGCTCTTTAGGGGGGTAAGGCATGAAACAGATCGTACGCATCGTCTCATGCCTCCTGAGCTGTCTCCTTCTGGCAGGCTGTAGCGTATACAGCGACGCTGCGAGAACGCTGTTCGTTGAACCATGGAACTTTGCAACTCAGAAGGATGCCCACCGCTCCCAAACGAGGGGCGAGGATTTCGCTGCTCGTGCTTGGAGCGAGTGTGTGGCAGAGAACCCAAAAGTTGCCTGCCGCTTGGAATTTGAGAGAGGCTTCAAGGAGGGCTTCGCAGACTTTTTGTATGCCGGAGGAACGGGTGAGGCACCGCCGGTGCCTCCGCGACGCCTTTGGAACCTTGACTACCGAACGCCCGGAGGCCGTCGGGCTGTCGATGACTGGTTTGCCGGGTTCCGGCATGGTGCTGCCGCGGCTCGAGACGGGGGGTATCGGGAAACCATGACGATTCGGTCGTCCCTGTTGCCGGACAAGCATGTCAGCAATTTGGCATCGCCTTCCGAAGGGGTGGAACAGGCAGATCCCCCTGAGGAAGTCCTGGCTCCGAATCCCACTGAAATCGTACCGCAGTCCCAGTCGCCCGGGCCGAAAAGTCGAGAACCTTGAGCGCAGTCGGAAGTGTCCTCCTGCAAAGCCTGCATGTGGCCCGCTTGCTCAAGCAAACCGGGCCTACCAAAGACGTACGGAACGCAACGCCATGACTTATTACCCACATATTTCCTCATCCCCTGCCCCTATCCCTCGTACGCGGGAGGGGAGTTGCTCTTGGGCCAACATGCAACGCAATCGACTATCGCAATACGGAGTCAGACGGTGGTTGGCTGCGTGGTCCCTGGTGGCATGGCTCTTGATGTCTGTTTCGTTTTGCGGATGTGCGGCAATCACCAATCCTGTTGCCAATGGTGTTCCCGTTCGCATTCTTCCCGACGAGTTGCTGGCCGAGTCCAAGAAAGATCTCCAGCCTATTTCCTTGTCCCTCCTTCGCCAGCCACCGCCAACTTCCTACAAGCTAGCGGCGGGAGACATCCTTGGAGTCTATATCGAGGGCGTTTTGGGTCAGGCCGACACCCCACCCCCGGTCAATATCACCGAGGGGTCCGACATGCCGCCTTCCTTCGGTTTTCCGATGCCGGTTCGGCAAGATGGTGCCGTGCCCGTGCCGCTGGTGGATCCGGTATCAGTCGAGGGGCTGACCGTTCCAGAGGCCGAGAAGGCGATCGCCAAAGCCTATGGCGACAAGAAAATCCTGCGACCGGAGGATCGGCGGATCTTGGTGACCCTCATGCGACCACGCCACACGCGGGTGCTGGTGCTCCGCGAGGACTCAAAAGAGCGATCGCTGAAGATCGGCAGCAGTGGGATGCGGGGATTGCCTTCAACCCAGAGTGTCATCGGCGGCGCACATTCCGGAACCGGCATGGTCGTGGAGCTAGCCGCCTACGAGAACGACGTTCTTCACGCCCTGGCAGAAACCGGGGGACTGCCCGGCCTGGACGCCATCAACGAAGTCCTCGTTTATCGAGGCTACTGGGATGAGAAAGTGGATCCCAAGGGACACGCCGCTACCTTACCCCCGAATTCACCCAGCCTGATTCCGGGAGAGAAACAGAACCAGAAGAACATTCGCATTCCGCTCCGCACGCGACCTGGCGAGAAACTACCCTTCACGCCACAGGACATCGTGCTTCAGGCGGGCGATATTGTTGTCGTCCGCTTCCTGGAACCGAAATTTTACTATACAGGTGGCCTGCTGCCTGCCCGCGAGGTGCCGATTCCTCGTGATACCGACCTCACGGTCCTGGAAGCGGTCCTGAGAGTCAGTGGCTCCGTTCTCAGCGGTGCAACGAGCATCGATAACTTGAACGGAACGATTGTGCAACCGGGGCTTGGCAATCCTTCGCCGAGCCTGCTGACGGTCCTCCGCAAGACGCCCAACAATGGCCAAGTGACCATCCGCGTTGACCTGAATCGTGCCCTGGCCGATCCCCGTGAGAATATACTCGTTCAGGCGGGCGACGTCCTATTCTTGCAGGAGACGCCCAACGAAGCGATCGCCAGATACTTCAGCCAGGTCTTCAGCCTCCAGTTTGTTACCAAGATCCTCGACAGCGGTTCCGCCCAATCCACGACCAGCCTGAGGGTGCCCTAGCGCAGAGCGGTGTACTCGGGGGTTGAACTGCCGTGGGTGGATGATGTGCTAGACTTTGAAGGTTAAGATTATTCTTGGAGTGATGCTTTGTCCGACAAAATTGACTGGCTCGTGCTGACGGCTGCGAACGCCACCCAGGCTCGCGGTTACCAAAGGCAATTGGAGAACCGTAGCAACCATGGCTGCCTGGGGCCCATTGAGCATTGGGAAGTTATTGCGGACCCCGGCGGCCACCGCGTCGGATCAGGCGGTTCGACCCTTTGGGTTCTGCATCAACTCGCATCGCTATTGCTGCGTGAGTCTCCCGAGGCAAAATCGATCGCTGAGCTTTTCCGTGTCCGGCGGATCGTGGTCGTTCATTCGGGGGGAGATAGTCGGAGGCTCTGTGCCTATGCGGCACAAGGGAAGGCATTTATCCCGTTGCCATGCGACATGCCGAGCAAAAGTGAGCACGCCGCAACACTCTTTGATCTGATCGTTGACAGCCTCGCAAAATTTCCGACGCCCTCATGCGGTCAAGTGATGATTGCCAGTGGCGATGTTCTTTTGACTTGCCAACGCGAGGAAGTCATTTTTCAGAAGCCAGGCGTCGTCGGTGTCGCCTACCCAGGTTCCATCGCGCGAGGGTCGCACCATGGCGTTTATGTGGCGAATGATCAGGGAGACGTCATCGATTTTCTCCAGAAACCGGACGAGGCAACTGCGCGATCTTCCAACGCGGTCGACGCGGTCGGATGCGTGCTGATTGACACCGGCGTTCTTAGCCTGGATCCTGAGTCGGTTCAAGAATGGTTGACGATGGCTGGCTCCAGACTCCACAACGGTCGGATGGAGTTGCTGCCCGGATTGCTCCGTGCCGTGGTCGATGGCGATAGCGGAGCGATTGACCTCTACGAACAGTTATTGATGGCCATTCCGCCGCAATTGGACCTGGACGCTTACGTGCGACAGATGAACGCCCCGAACGGTTCTCGGGCGCGCACCGCCACGCCTCACAAACTGCTCGCGCAAATCCATCGATCGTTGCACGACAAACCATTTTTCGTTAATATTCTCCCGTTTTGCGATTTCTTCCACATTGGCACGACCCTTGAACTGTTTTCAAACATTAGCGGACTAAATCGCACCGCGCACCAGTTTGGGTTCAATAACTTTGATCGCTCCGTCCTTCCGCCTCATGCATCGGCGGAAGGAGCGTTTGTCTACAACAGCATGCTTCAGACCGACCAGTTTCGTGCTGCCAAGGGCGTGTTTGTCGAGGCATGCCATGTGCGCGATGTGCCGGTCGAATTGTGTGGGCAAAATGTCGTGGTGGGATGGCCGGCGGAAGCGAAAACGCCCCTGCGTCTGCCGCAAGGCTGGGGACTCGTATGCCTGCCCGTGGGCGAAGAAAATTGGTCTGCGGTACTGTTCGGAATTGCGGATGATTTCAAGACGAGCTGGCAGGACGGCGGGACGATTGGCAACCAGCGCATCGACGATTTCCTGGTGCGCCACAATCTTTCGGCCGACCAGCTTTGGGCCAATCCTGACGCGGGGAATACCCTTTGGGATGCCCGGCTCTGGATGGAAGGCCCAATCGACGAAGTTCTCGAACAAACACTCTGGATGTGCGACCCGAACCGGACGGATCGGCCACCGTCTTGGGAAGGGCGCACGCGGCTGAGCATGGCCGAACTCTTGGAACGGGTCGATCACGACCGGCTGATCTCGCATCGGGAAAACATTCAACGGCTTGCCCAATTGCAGCAACTGGAAGAGTGCTTGATGCGCGATCCAAATCGATCGGCATTGCACATTCTGCAACAGATCCAATCGGAGGAAGAAGCGGAAATCGTGATGAAGCAGATCGATCGACTGCTCCACGCCAGCGACGATCCGCTCTTTTCTGCCCGGCTTTACAAACTGGCCCAGTTGATCGGCGAGCGTTACCCCGCGGCGATCCCCATTTTGACATCCTTGGCGGGCGGCAGCGCAGAAAAAGCTGCGTTTGCCTCGGTTGCTCGAGCGGTCGAGCGGCAGATTGAGATGCCGCGGGAACTCCGCCATGCGGCGATCTTGCACGATCAGGTCTGCTGGGCCACGGCACCCGGGCGTATCGACCTTGCCGGCGGATGGTCCGACACGCCGCCGATCTGCACGGAGTTGGGCGGGACCGTACTCAACGCGGCCATTACGCTCAACGGCCAATACCCAATCCAAGCGATTGCCAAATTGACCGATCGGCCCACGATCGCGCTGCGGAGCATCGACTTGGGCGAAAATGTCGAACTGTGCGATACGGCTTCGGTTTTGCAGTACACCGACCCATCGCAATGGTCATCGCTGGCCAAGGCTGCCTTGGTCCTAAGCGGTCTCTGCTCTCGCGATCCCGAGGAAAAACTCACCGACCGTCTGAATCGACTGGGCGGCGGAATCGATTTGACGCTTTTCAGCGCGCTGCCGAAAGGCTCCGGGCTCGGCACCAGTTCCATCCTCGGCGCAGCAATCCTGGCCTGCCTGGCGCGAATCGTGGGAGAGACGGTCGACAATCAGATGCTCATTCAGCGAACATCCCTCCTGGAGCAAATGTTGACGACAGGCGGAGGCTGGCAAGATCAGGTCGGCGGAATAACGCCGGGCGTGAAGATTGTGCGCACCACGCCGGGGCCTAATCAAGTGCCGAGCGTCTATTGGACCCAGCTTGACCTTTCGCCACGGAGCCTCCTCCAAGACCGCGTTTTGCTCTATTTCACCGGCATCAAGCGAATGGCCAAGAACATTTTGCAAAACGTGGTCGGCCGATACCTGGCTCGCGATCCGCAAACGCTTCGCATCGTTGGTGCGCTAAAGGCCGCCGCGGAAGAGATGAAGCACGATCTTGATCGCAATGATATCAACGCATTTGCCAGTGGCATCGAGCGATATTTTTCGCTCAAAAAAGAGATCGACGCCGGCTACACGAATGCGCCGATCGAGCAGTTGATCGCGGCGGTTGACAAGTACCTGGTAGGCAAAGTCCTGCCGGGTGCAGGCGGAGGCGGATTCGTTTTCATGATCGCCCGCGACCAAGAGGCCGCTCAAGAGGTTCGCAAAATTCTGACCAAGTCGCCACCCAATGGGCAAGCCCGGTTTTTCGATTTTGCCATCGACACCGCAGGGCTTAAGGTTTCTGTCCTGTGAATTGAACAACCGGAATATACGCGACCGACAGTGCTTGCTTGTGCAGGAAGCGGAGCATAAGCTCATAGTCGCCGGAGTAGCAGAACGACGGTAACGATGGAAGCGTCCCGCTGATTGTTAAAAGTTGACGATGGTCTCCGCCCCGACGAAAATGTCGGGGGTAAACGGAAAACCTGAAAGGTCGGCCATACGAGCCGACGGAAAGGAAACCATCGTCGTGGATCAATCTAGCCTGAAGTTCCCCCCCGAGAAATGCAAGAATCCCCCGTAATTCCAGGCGTTTAAGCTCGGATTGGGTGTGGTGGCTCTGCCTACGGGCTGATGGACTGAA
>JBAWVO010000227.1:0-10685 GCA_037147235.1 Planctomycetota bacterium
AACAACACACCTTAACTTTACCCAAAAACTGTCCAGCGCGCCGGGTCCGCCGCAGGGTATTGGTAATGGCATTTGGATAACCCGAGTTTCTTTCTCTGTAGAAGATAGTTGGCGAGTGTCGGCTTACGAGGTTTGGTCGATTAGGAAATTGCAGGATCGTTGTGTTCCAAGCGTTCCAGGACAAGTAGCGACATTACTTGGTGACGTCAGCCCTCTCGACAGCCCATTCTATCATTTACTGCACTTTGGTGGAGAATTGGCACTCGCGGCACAGATTCGACCAGGACGCTTTGATGCCCGATCGCCCGTTTTCAAGGTGGCTAGCTTGCGATCGGTAGCTAAACACAATCCTTTTGGGTGTATTTCTTGCCTTCCTGCCACACACAAAACTTTCCAGCTATAGACTTGCTGTCATTTATCACCTGGCACGTTGGTCCGCTAGATGATTCTTGCATAGGCCCTTGTAATCCTGCTCTTGCGGGGTAGACTGAAGGTTGCGTGCGGACCCTGAAGCTGGGGCCGTCTGCCGGTTTGACAATACCCATGGTGACGTATTTGAAGATAGACGCGGCGTCCTTTTGCCTATTGGCAATCCGCTGAAAACAACCTTCTTTTCCTATTGGAGGTCTGCGATGAAACTCAGATTAGGTCTTTCTGTTCTTTCCGTTCTCTGCATTCTCTCTCTTCGTCCGACACTCGCTCGCGAATGGACCGACTCTGGCAACCGCAAGGCTGAAGCTGAACTGGTGCGAGTAGATGGTGCCTCTGTGGTCTTGAAGAAACCTGGCGGCAAGGTCGTATCAGTGCCGCTGTCGACGCTCAGCAAAGCCGACCACCAGTTCTTGGCTGAAGACGCTGTCCGTCAAGGAAAGCTTGCGTTCGAGAAATTGCCTGCATTTGAAAAAGAAGACTTTGACCTAGCCGTCACTTGCTTCAACGAAGCAATCCGGATCAAGCTCGATTACGCCGACGCGTACTTCAATCGGGGCAAAGCCTACTCGTTCAAAGGCATGTCCGACAAAGCATTTGCGGATTACAACGAAGCCATTCGACTTGATCCGAAACACGCCAAAGCTCACAACAACCGCGGCAATATCTACTTCGATACGGGCGAATATGACAAGTCCTTTGCGGATTACAACGAGGCTATACGACTCGACCCGAAATTCGCCATGGCCTACGCCAACCGCGGCAATATTTACTTCAACAAGGGCGAATATGACAAGTCCTTTGCGGATTGCACCGAGGCTATACGGCTCGACCCGAAACTCGCCTTAGCCTACATCGGCCGTGGTATGGCCCACCACTACAAAGGTGGATTCGACAAGGCCATTGAAGATTACACCGAGGCTATACGACTCGACCCGAAACTCGCCAATGCTTACAACAACCGTGGTTCGGCCTACCTCAACAAAGACGAATACGACAAGGTTATCTCCGATTGCACCGAGGCAATCCGACTCGACCCGAAACACGCCGGTGCGTACACCAACCGTGGCACAGCCTACCTCTACAAGGGCGAATACGACAAGGTCATCTCCGATTGCAACGAAGCAATCCGTCTTGACCCGAAAAATGACATAGCCTACGCCAGCCGTGGCGTAGCCTATCAAAAGAGGGGTGAACGTGACAAGGCTGCGGCTGCTTTTGCCGAGGCAAAGCGACTCCGACTCGAAAAAAGTAAAGAACGTAGCCGTTCATACCCTGGTGAGTAAAAGAAGCCTAGGATGGGATCGTAGCTTGCGGAGCGGCTGTGCCGAACAACCAGTTTCACGAATTACTTGGTCCCTCAATTTGTCGCCATCGCCGCTCCAAGGCATCCCAGGTGGTTTTCCGGACTTGCCACGTTTGAGTCTAAGTGTGATCAATTCGCGAAGTGAGTAATTCGGGTAGTGGAATCTCGATCACAGCTCGACTAGCACTTCGCCACCTTACGATCAACACCTGTCGTTCAAACTAAATTAGTGGTAAGTCCTCGCCACGCGGAAACCGACACCTGCGAAATGTACCCCGGGTGGGAGAATGCCACGGCTGGCGGAACGTGCGTCTCTGAAATCTCCACCGTACCCACTACCACGCGTGATGCGATTTTCCTTATGCGTCGCAGTAGACGTGTCTCCAGTATCTTCGGCCACGAGGTAATTCAAACCGGAATCATGGCACCATTGACGCACATTCCCTTGCATGTCGAATAACCCAAGATCATTCGGTTTCAGACTCCCGACCGGCCATGAACGATCCTTTGAGTTCTCATTGTACCACGCATATTTCGGCAAAAGCTCCCGCGATTCCTCATAGTAACGGCTGCTCGCTGCACCGGCCCGACAAGCATACTCCCACTCCGCCTCCGTTGGCAAACGATAACCTGTTCGGTTCAGAAAATCCGCTGCCGGCTTCATTCCTTCGTCGTACCGCCCCGCCGCATTCGTCTCGTAACACCACTGTTTTTCTGTTAACCCCTCCTTCTCGCTCAGCCAGTTGCAATATTCCGCCGCCCAATACCAAGACACTCCGTGCATCGGGCAATCTTGCGTCGGGGCGACGCTCTTCAAAGAGGCATTCTCTACCTCTAAATCGATGCTCGGAACTTCCTTCAAGAACGCCAGAAACTCCCCTACGGTGACCGCTTTGCTCCCGACTGCGAACGTGCGGTCTATCCTCCGACGGTGCTGAACCTCGTCCCTGTCACGGTTCATTTCTGTGTTCGGCGTGCCCATCTGGAACTCCACCGGCCCCCGGATGATTATCATCGTCTGCCCTTGAGGCGACACGCACCAGTTCGAGTTTCCTCGTGCCTTTACACTGACAAGCTGCCGATCGATCTCCCGAAGTTGCTCATGCTGATCCCATTGCCGCAGCAGCCACTCGGCCGCAGCATGGATACCCGCGTCTGGGTCTTCACGGTACATGCTCAAGAACTTGGGGATTAGATTCTTACGCTCAGCGGCGGGTATCGCAATCTTGTCAAACTCGCCCAGCGCCAGCAATAACGCCCGCCGAATGGATACTTCGTTCTCCTCGTTCATACGTCGTATGACAACTTTCGGATCGACGCTCAGCGGCATCAGACAATGGATTAAGTAGCTCCGCACCCTGGGGTCGGGACTGTGCCGCAGTAGCGGCCAGACCTTCTCGGACTGATTCATGCGCAGCAATGCCACCACAGCGTTGGCCTTCCTCTTGGCCAGCTTCTCCTTTTCGTCGTCCGGAAGAGCCTGGGCAATCTTTTTCGTCAGTTCAAACTCCAGGGTAGCTACAGCCTGCGTGCCGTGTGACTGGAGCTTCGGCAGCAGTATGGCAAACTGCCTTGCGTCTGCCATGCAGATTAGCTCGGCCAGCACCCTGGGTTCTCCGGCCGCGTAGTCGGCCAAAATGCCCGTGGCCACCGTTCGCTCCGAATCCGTACGCTTCGCATCGTGAAAAACATCCTGAAGCCGTGGCAAGAGCCTCTTGGATACCGGCCGCAGAGCCTCCATCCAGGTGCTGACATAGAGCGGGTTTTCGGTCACCAGCACATCGGCTGTCGGCTGCGCTGCCTGGACCCAACCGGTTCCTTCGGGATCAAAGGCCGCCAGGGCGCAGGCAGCGCGGAATCGTTTGCCCTTCGCTGCCTGCGGGTCGTCCATAACCGACCACATTTCCGTAGTAAGATTCTTACTGTACGGCAGCAAAGTGGTGCAGATCACAGGCAGTTCTGCCGGCTCGGCTTCCAGCAGGCGATCGCGCAGGTAATTCACCTGCTTCGGATCTTCGTGAACCAAAGCCAAGCTGATCCTTAGGCGTTCCTTCGTGGAAAGTTCCTTTTGCTGCGACAGTTGCCTCAGCCGCGGGCCGATTTCATCGCCGAACGGTGCCATAGCCTTAATCAAGACCGGCACTTGGCCAATCTCCGCCCGACGAAGCGACTCCACCTGAGCCAAGGCTCGTTCTTTCTGCGCCTTCACGACGCGTTCTAGGCTACTCTCAGCTCGTTTTCGTTGCTCTTCCGCACGTTGTCGCTCAGTCTCAGCGGTACCAAGGGCATTCTCTGCTCGTTTTCGTTGCTCTTCCGCGCGTTGTCGCTCGGTTTCAGCAGTAACTAGGGCATTCTCTGCGCGTTTTCGTTCAATCTCGGCGGTTGTCAGTGCCCTTGATGTGCTCGCGTATCCGACGCTGGCAACGATCGCTACCAGGATCAGAAGTATTGCGGCGGTACCCGCCAGCACCGCCATCAGTGGATTCCGCCGGCACCATCGCACGAACCGTTCGGCCGGGCTTACCCGCCTTGCTGTGATCGACTCACCCGTGAGCCATCGCCGCAAATCTTCGGCCAGTGCCTGACAACTCGGATAACGATGCAAGCGGACCTTGGCCATCGCCTTCAGACAGATCGTTTCTAAATCCTTGGGGATTGACGGGTTCTCCTTCCGCGGCGAGAGCGGCTCCTGGTTGATTACCAGGGAAATCACGAGCGACGGCGGACCGGAGAAGGGCGTCGCGCCGCAGAGCAGTTCATAGAGCACCACGCCCAGGCTGTACTGATCCGAGGCCGGGCCGACCATGTCCAGTTGCCCAGCCGCCTGCTCCGGCGGCATGTAGGACGGTGTGCCCAGCACGGTACCGTCGTGCGTCAGCTTGCTCTCGGCTGCTTCCAGGCGAGCCAACCCGAAATCCATCAAGAGCGGATTGCCCTTACGGTCGAGCATGATATTGGCCGGCTTCACGTCGCGATGCACGACACCCAACCCATGGGCGTAATCCAGTGCCCCGGCCAGGTCCATCACCAGTTTGGCCGCCTGACGGAAGTCGGGCCGCTTCTCGTCAATGGTGCCTTCTAGCGTCTCACCTTCGATGAAGGCCGAGGCGATATAATAGGTTTCGCCGTCGCGACCAGCCTCATAGACCGGCACGATGTTCGGATGGCGGAGCTGCGCGGCTGCTTTGGCCTCGATGAGTACCCGGGCTCGGCGGGTTTCCGACTGGAGCGCGCTGGCGCGGGGCACCTTCAGGGCCACATCACGGTCCAACAGCGGGTCGCGGGCTAGGTACACTTGGCCAAAGGCACCGGCACCCAACCGCCTGCGGACATCGAACCGCCCGATCTTCTCCGGCACGCCAGCTTCCCTGGCGACAATATCCGCATCCACCCCCGACACCTCTCCCTCAAGGCGAGGGGAGGTTCGGCCCGGCAATACGGCATGCGTGACGGTATCGAAACGAAGCTC
Source organism: Planctomycetota bacterium (assembly GCA_037147235.1). Classification (GTDB taxonomy): domain Bacteria; phylum Planctomycetota; class Planctomycetia; order Pirellulales; family Thermoguttaceae; genus JANXQG01. The sequence goes on from JBAWVO010000227.1 coordinate 5,205, forward strand.
TTGCGATCCTTTGCCATCCCCGGAAAGGGGCAGCGATGCCGACGAATCCTGGCGGTCGCGTGGCTCTGGGTGGGCCGTCTCGTCGGCCCGCATCTCCACGGTGAACGTGGCCCCGCACTTCTTGCAGGTTGCGCGCCGGCCGAGGCTCTCGTCCTTGACTTCGTACCGCTTGCCGCAGCCTGGGTTCGGGCATTGAATCTTGATCGACATACCGTTCCGCCTTCTTGGTGGTCCAGAAGAATCTTGATCTTTTCCATGCTACCGGTTCTTGGGGGTGGCGGCAAGGATAGGGGAGACCTTTGTAGTATGTGTTGCGGAAAACGGCAGCCGTAGACATAATGGTTGGATCAGTCACTTGCGTAGAATGCAAAACCCACCCTAAAGGGCTATAAAGGTTTCTTACCCTTTTTGACGGAGCCGCAGACGAAAGGACTGATCCAATCATTATGTCTACGAATCAGGTTTCCATCCAAAGTACGCGGGAGAACGGCGATGCGGCGTTTCTTGTTGGTCACGATATTGGGAGTGTTGTTGTCCTCGGCCGGACAACTGACGGCCGCTCTGAACAATGAAATTCTTACTGAAGCGGTGGTCCAGCGCTACGGCCTGACCCGGGCATGGGTCACACAGGCCCAGGTCAACCGTAGCCAAGGCCGATTACAGACGATCGTTGTTTGCGATGGCGTGCTCTACGCACAATCAAACCGCGCGACCCTGGAAGCAATGGACGCGGAAACGGGTCAAAAGCTCTGGTCAAAAATGATCGGACAGCCCAGCCATCCCAGTCTTCCTCCCAGCATCTATCGCGATCTGATTGCCACGATCAATGGTTCCGCGCTCTATGTGATGAATCGTTATACGGGCGATATCCTCTACCAAACTACGATCAATGGCGCTCCCTGTGGCGGACCGGCACTGAGCAGCAAGCGGGCTTATGTGCCAATCGTGTCCGGCATGATCCTCGCCTATCGTTTGGAGCCGATCACGGACGCAGCCAAGGAACTCGGCAAAATCAATCCTAACGCAGCGGAAATGTCGGAAGACGAGAAGAAAGAAGCGGCCAAGAAGGCCGAAGAAGAACGCCGCGAGAACATCCGCATCCGCCAGGGTTATATTCCGCCACTGGCTTGCAATTCGACAGGCCGCGCCCTGGTTCCACCAGTGGTGACCTCGCAGAACCTCAATGAAGAGTTTGTGACTTGGGGTACTGATCGCGGTTATCTCTATGTCGGCCGCATCGACCGCCGCTCGGAAGACACATTCGTTGCCGAACGCTACCCTGACAAACACCGCCAGGAAACCCGCGAAACCTTTAATAGCCCGCCCGCCTACTTGCCGGCCGACCCAAAAGTGCTGGGCGATTCAGGTGTGATTTACGCCGGTTCGAGCGATGGCTACGTCTATGCCATGCTGGAACATTCTAGTGAACTTCTGTGGAAATTCGCCACGCCGGATCCGGTCATCGATTCACCCGTGGTGATTGAAGATCGCGTCTATGCCACCACCGAATTGGGCGGCATGTTCTGCATTAACGCCAAAACCGGCAAACAGATCTGGTTCGCTCCGGATGTACTCCATTTCGTCGCGGCAGGGAAGCAGCGAGTGTATGCCGCCGATAAGGTGGGCTGTCTGCGGATTCTCGATGCCCGCAACGGCACTCTACTCGACAGCCTGCCGACAAGCACCATGCCAATCATGATCAGCAATGGCAAGACCGATCGGATCTACTTGGCCACCGAAGGCGGAACCATCCAATGTTTGCGTGAGGTGGAACAGACCAACCCGGTCGTCCACAACGAGAGCCGCAAGCCGCCGCCGGACGACGAGCAGCCCAAGGTGTTGCCGAAGAAGCCCAAGAGCGGCGATGGCGGTGCGCCGAAGGTAGCGCGAGATCATGTTGCTCCTAAAAAACCGGCAGCCAAAAAAGTAAAAGAAGATGCCGGCGGTGAGTTCGGTGATGCCGATCCTGGCTTGGACAAGCCTGAAAAGCCCGCCAAGCTCGCAAGGCCTGCCAAGCCCGCCAAGGGCAAAGCCGGTGCTGCCAAGGCCAAGGCAGGTGCCAAGGCGAAGAAGGGTGCCGACGCCGACGCCGACGCCGGCAATTAGTCGGAGGCTGTCCGAAAACTCCCCTCTCCCTTTTGGGAGAGGGGAAAGGAGTGAGATTTGCAGCACAGAAGTGGCTCTTACTGCTTTCCAGGCGAATCCAGAAGTTCTCTTGCCTTTTTTGTCAAATTCGCCGGTGCCCCGGGAAGATCGATGACCTTCGTGTAGTCGGCATTCGCCTTTTCCAAGTCGCCCTTCTCGCGGAATGTCAATCCACGATTCACAAGGGCCTTGGCACACAGGTAGGCCGGTGCCCCGGGCAGATCGATGACCGTCGTGTAGTCGGCAATCTCCTTTTCTGAGTCGCCATCCTGGCCGTATGTTATTCCGCGATTCACAAGGGCACCGGCACGCTGATAGGCCGTTACCCCGGGCAGATCGATGACCGTCGTGTAGTCGGCAATCTCTTTTTCTAAGTCGCCCTTCTGGCCGTATGTCATTCCGCGAAAACTGAGGGCTTCGGCACGCAGATAGGCCGTTGCCCCGGGCATATCAATGACCGTCGTGAAGTCAGCAATCTCTCTGTTAGCCTCTTTAGGCGTGGTGATTAACAGCACTTCATTCTGAATTGTATAAGTCAGCCCGAATTGCTTGAGCATCAACTGCAAGCCTGACCGCAAACTCACTCCCTTTATCTTAAACGTCACCTGGGTGTTTTCATTGATGCCCGCGACTTTCAATGCAGCAACGTCAAACTGAATCTCGATGTGGTGGAGGTCTTTCAGATACTCGATGCCGTCCGAGAGCGGCACTCGGACAAAATCAATATGGGTAGGTGAGGCTAACGCCTTCCCTATATACCTTCCAGTCTGTACGCCCTCCGATTGGCTCATGGCTGCGTAAGCCATGCCACGCTCAAAATATGCCTCGGCATACTGCGGATTGAGTCGGATCGCTTCCGTGAAGTCGGCGATGTCCCTATTAGCCTCCTTGGACGTAGTGATTAACAGCACTTCATTTCGTATTATATAGGTCAGTCTGAATTGCTTGAGCATCAACTGCAAGCCTGACCGCAGACTCACTCCCTTGATATTAAACGTCACCTGGGTGTTTTTGTTGATGCCCGCGTCTTTCAATGTAGCAATATCAAGCTGGATCTCGATGTGGTGCAGGTCCTTCAGGTACTCGATGACGTCCGAGAGCGGCGATTGGACAAATTCGATCCGGGTAGGATATGCTAACGCCTTCCCTATTTTTTCAGCCGCCTTTTCGGCCTGTTCGCTCTTGGCTGCGTAAGCTATGCCCCGCTTATAATAAGCTTTGGCAGATTGTGGATTGAGCCGTATAGCTGCGGTGAGGTCGGCGATCGCCTTTTCGTGATCGTCTTTCTTGCCATATACAACTCCGCGCTCAACGAATGCCATGGCGCGCCGCTCAACCGGGGCCTCTGGCATTTCAATAACCTTCGTGTAGTCGGCAATCGCCTTGTCCGAGTCGCGGTATGTCATTCCGCGAAACAAAAGGGCATCGGCACGCTGATAGGCTGGTGCCTCCGGCATATCAATGACCTTCGTATAGTCAGCAATTTCCTTTTCCGTGTCGCCCTTCCTGCCGTACTCGATTCCACGATTCACGAGCGCCCAGGCACGCCGGATGATCGGTGCCTCTGGCATTTCAACAACCTTCGTGTAGTCGGCAATTGCCTTTTCTGGGTCACTCTTTGTGCCGTACGCATCTCCGCGATTCACAAGGGCCATGGCATGCTGCCAGGCCGTTGCCTCCGGCATATCAATAACCTTTGTGTAGTCGGCAATCGCTGTTTCTGTGTTGCCCTTTCGGCCGTACGCATCTCCGCGATTCACAAATGCTTCGGCACGCTGCTCGGCCGTGGCCTCGGACATGTTAATGACCTTCGTGTCGTCGGCGATCGCCTTGTCCCAATCGCCTTTCCGGTTGTAGGCATCTCCTCGCCTTACAAGGGCATCGGTACGCTGCTCAGCCGTTGCCTCGGGCATATCGATGACCTTCGTGTAGTCGGCAAACGCCTTGTCTAATTCACCTTTCCGGTCGTACGCCGTTCCGCGATTCGCAAGGGCCTTGATGTGCTGTTCGGCCGTTGCTTCGGGCATATCAATGACCTTCGTGTCGTCGGCAATCGCCTTGTCCCAATCGTCCTTCCGTTTGTATGCGAATCCACGATTCACGAGGGCATCAGCACGCTGCTCAACCGTTGCCTCAGGCATGTCGATGAGCTTCGTCAAGTCGGCAATCGCTTTTTCCCAGTCGCCCTGCTGGTTGTATGCGACTCCACGATTCATGAGGGCCTTGGCTCGCTGGTCGGCCGATACCTCGACCCTATCAATAACCTCCGTATAGTCGGCAACTGCCATTTCCCATCCGCCCTTCTCGCCGTATGCGAATCCGCGATTCAATAAGGCATTGGTACGCTGCTCGGTCGATACTTCGGACATCTTGATGACCTTCGTGTAATCAGTAATCGCTTTTTCTGAGTCGCCCTTCTGGCCGTACGTGACTCCACGATTCACAAGGGCCTTGGCTCGCTGGTCGGCCGATACCTCGGGCATGTCGACGACGTTTGTGTAGTCGGTAATCGCCTTTTTTGAGTTGCCCTTTCGGCTATACGCGCCCCCGCGATTCACGAGGGCCTTGGCTCGCTGGTTGGCCGCTGCTTCGGGCATATCAATGACGCTTGTGTCGTCGGTAATCGCCTTTTCCAAGTCCCCATTCTGGCCGTACGCATCTCCGCGATTCACAAGGGCTTCGACACGCTGGTTGGCCGTTGCCTCGGGCATTTTAATGACGGCCGTGAAAAATGAAATCGCGGCGCGGTAGTTCTTCTTTGCACAATAGGCCGCACCAAGTTCCATCTTTATTATGGCCTTTTCTTGGGCGGCTGCCTTACGGTCAGATGCCGTTATTTCCTCGGTACTCTCAGAAGAACTGCCCGCATTGGCAATAGGTTCTTTCCCTTCCTGCCTTTCATTCCTGAAACCATAGCTGATGAACAAAAGGACCATAACGAGCAGTATTGCCAGCCCCGAGAGAGTTGCTAGCAGGCGATAATACCGATGCAGTTGCTTCCGAACCCAGGCAAGACTATTTTCTACGGTCGCCTTGACTCTGGAAAACACCGCAGTCGCTACAACCAGCAGCATCCGTAACTTTCTTAGTGCTGATTGCGGTGCCTTGCTACTGACGATTAGAGCTTCCTTCAGCCACTTCCCCAATGTGTGCCAGCGATCTGCGACGGCAACCACAACCGGCGACAACCGCGACTTTTCCAATGCTGATTGCTGTACCTTGCTACCGACTGAGTTTTGAGTTTTCTCCATCAGCGACTGAAACACAAACGATTCCGGCGGTGCAACCAGCAGAGCATCTAACTCAGCCTGCATCTCGGCCGCGCTCTGATAACGC
>JBAWVO010000228.1:0-10671 GCA_037147235.1 Planctomycetota bacterium
CTGCGTTTGATTAGACTTTCACTCCTCCCCACAAGTCATCCCCTCGGTTTTCAACCCAAGTGGGTTCGGTCCTCCACGCGGTATAACCCGCGGTTCAACCTGCTCATGGGTAGTTCACGCAGTTTCGCGTCTACCGCCAACGACAAACGCCCTATTAAGACTTGGTTTCCCTATGGCTCCGACCCGTAAGGTCTTAACCCACAGCCGCAGACGGTAACTCGCCGGATCATTATGCAAAAGGCACGCCGTCACACATTGTCCTTGCGGACCATAGTGCTCCGACCGCTTGTAGGCACATGGTTTCAGGTTCACTTTCCTCCCCTAGCAGGGGTTCTTCCCATCTTTCCATCGCTGTACTAATTCACTATCGGTCGTTAGGTAGTATTTAGCCTTACGGAATGGTCTCCGTTGATTCAGTCGGGGTTCCACGTGACCCGACCTACTCAGGTATCCCTCGGGAGGCTGTACGAATGTCGCGTACGGGACTGTCACCCGCTGCGGTCCATCTTTCCAAATGGTTCCGCTAATCGACAGCTTTGTAACTCCCATGTGAGAGACCCTACAACCCCGCAGAGGAAAACCTCCGCGGTTTGGGCTCTTTCCTTTTCGCTCGCCGCTACTTGGGAAATCGATTTTTCTTTCTTTTCCTACGGCTACTGAGATGTTTCAGTTGACCGCGTTCGCTATATGCACCTATGTATTTAGCGCATACCAGTTCGGGAATCCCGGGATCAACGTTCGTTTGACAACTTCCCCGGGCATATCGCAGTCTTCCACGCCCTTCAACGCCTCCTAACGCCAAGACATCCCCCATGTGCCCTTAATAACTTGGCCACATGAATCGAAGGCTCCCGCAAAGCCCTAAAGCTTTTTGCAAAACCATGACTCATGTCCCCTACTCAAGATCTTGAGAAAGTTCAATACGAAGCAACCAGTAAACTGGCCATTTCATAAAGGGAATCAAGATCGGAGTAACGATCCAAAATATAATCTCTTGCGCTCTCTTAAAAACATCTTGTTTGTCACGCTCTTGCGAGCGCAACGCACGTGATGTGAAAATGCCACTTCATTACCATAACCAAATTGTCAAAGAACAATTGGACTCGCGACTCCCCAGCGAAAACTCCGCCAAAGGAACCGATCTGCCCCCTCATCACTCTTGTTACCCAAGTCTTTGCTGGACGACGCAAGTGAAGAGTTCTAAATTCTAGCAACTCTTCAAAAGCTGTCAAGCACTCTCGGATGCGATTTGTGACGAGCCTTCTAGTTTACCACTTCTTTTTATCTCGTCAAGAGGTCCTGACGAATTTTTTTGAAGCGGTAAGTCTTGAACTGTATCAATCGGCCAAGACTCGTCAAAGGGTGGATAATTCTCCGCGGAAAAATTCCAATTCGGGTATTTCTACCCGCCGGAGATAACCTTCCCCCCACCGACAAAGACCATTATACGCGGATCCTCCAAAGCAACAAGGGGACCCCAAAAAAATTTCAACTCCCACGCGATTCCCCGCGGAAATGCCGGAAAATGCGTGTTTTCCCGCGACTCCGTCGCTCGTTCAGAATCTATGCTGCCTTCAATCGGGCTTCTCGATCAGCCAGCCAGAGGGTCAAGACCGACTCGACCCGCTTGTCCAAATCGTCGAGTTCCCGCAGCAATTCATCGTGCCGCTCGTCCAATTCCACGAGCAATTTGAGTTCGTCCGCGTACTTTTCCATAAGATGCCAATCTTCGTGCTTTTTCCCAGGAAAACTAGCGATTCCGGTTCCTAGAGACGGAATACGAATAATCGTAGGTTGGGACAAGCGCAGCGAAGTCCCAGCAACTCTGTTTCGGCCCTGCTTTTAGGGGATCGTCCCACCTTGCGCCTGCACCTAGAACCGGAAAAGCCGGCATTAAGCGTGGCATTTCTCGACAATCGGCCATCAGGCACCAATTATTCAGAAACGAGGATGCGGTCGTTCAACTCAACCACAAGGATGATAAGGATTTACGGCTATTCGGGCCAGGATAACCTAGCTATTGGGTTATAACCCACCCAATAAGACTGGCTGCTAAGAAAATGACGCAGCGGGGTCCCCTTGAGCTCCCAGCTTCCCCGCTGCGTCAAAACATCGGCATCTCTCCCCGAAACGCCGTTGCCAAGCAACTATAGGTTGAAGTCGAGAGCTGTCAAATTCCAATCCAAACCAAAATCAAGCGACACGGCCGAATGCGTCAGTGCCCCCACGCTGATCCTTTCAACTCCCGTTTCCGCCACCCTGCGTACGGTGGTCAGATCAATGCCGCCGGAAGCCTCAAGCTCAACCGCCGCACACCGGGCATTTCGACGGGCAACGGCCTCGTGGAGCATGGCAAGGCCCATATTGTCCAACAGAACTAGATCAGGCTCGACCGCCAGCACCTGATCGAGCTGCTCCAGCGTATCGACCTCGATTTCTACGATCACCTGCCGGCCTGCATCGCCCAATCGCTCCCAAAGGAACTGCCGCGCCTTCATCACGGCCTCGGCCGGCGAGTAGCCTCCCGCACCTTGCGGCCGCAATTCAGCACCCAAGGCCAGGTGGTTGTCTTTAATTAACACGGCTTCAAAGAGGCCCGTGCGATGGTTTCGCCCCCCCCCGCAGCGAACTGCGTATTTCTCCAGCGACCGCCAGCCGGGCGTCGTTTTCCGCGTATCGTAGATGCTCGCCCGTGTGCCACTCACGGCATCGACGTATTGGCGAGTAAGCGACGCAATGCCCGAAAGCCGGCCCAGCATATTCAGCAGTGGCCGTTCCACCGCCAGTATCGGTCGGGCAAAACCTTCCAAGGTTCCGATCAATTGCCCCGATGCCAGGGTTTGCCCATCGTGGGCATGGGATGACCATTTGAGACCCGACACCACGGGCAGGATGCCTACACTACTGGGGCTGAATCTCGCCAAGGTCGCGGCGATTGCCGCCTCGCCGGCCAACACGCCGGTCTGGCGAGCGACAACGTCCGCCCTGCCCTGGGCCTGTTCCGGCACCAAGGCATCGGTCGTGCAGTCGCCCAGGGATCCCAGATCTTCGCGCACGGCCAGATCGAGAATCCGCAGCCAATCTTGCTCAAGTTCTTCATTCCAAACGGACTGGTGAAATTCTTTGTTCATCCTTCTATTTTAGAACGGGCATAGGAGACTGCAATGCCCGATTGAGGCAGCCCAGCAGCAAGCCGCCCAGCATCTTCGTGGCCCCGAACCGAGTGCCCTGAGCTTCTTCCCATTGCCGATGCCAGCAGATCATTGCTGTCTATCCCCTGATATGGTAGAGTCAAGAGTGATGTAGCAGGCGGAAAACCAGGAGTTCAAGGACTGGTATCCGCGGGGCTGCGACGGCGCGTTGCCGGCAGGCGGCCAAAGTGGCTTCGCTCAAAGGCACGGCAAGTACGACATGGCCAACGTCCTGATCATCCTTAGCATTTCCTACGGCTACATGCCCGCTTTCCAGAAGTGATCTCATGCAGCATCCGAACGGCGAACCGTGCAGCACGGGTTTCTCGAACGATCAAGGAACCGGTCGCTTGGCACTTCAAATCGCGGTCGCGCTCATCGTGCTGTTTCCGGTCTTGGCTCTGGCCGATGAACCGTCCCCGCAGCCATCGTCACCCGCATCCCAAACCGAAGTGCCCGCCGCGCTGCTGGCTCGCCTGCGCGCCCAATACATTCCCGAGGAAGCCAAGACATCCGACGTTTCCGAGAGCGACAAGATCCGCCGCTACGAAGCGATTCTCCGTGAAGGCGGCCTAGCTGAGCGGCAATACGCCCGTGCGGCAAACCTCCACGAGGTTCGGGAGTTGATGATGGCGGCCGCCAAGGGCCTCGCAACACTGGAAGGGACGGCCGAAGCCCGGCAGCTTGTGTTTGAGATTGCTCGCCGGCTCGTGAACTCATCCGCACCGCCGGAGAGCCGCGTTGTAGCCGAGATGCTGCTGATGCGCGAGCGAATCGATGACCTAGCCGAGTGGCCAGCCGAAGCCGCCGATGAAGTGGCGATGTTCGCGGCCCGCTACCGCGGCACGCCTGGCGAGTCCACGGCCCTGATGAGTGCCGCGCATTTGTGCCGGATTGCTGATGTCGATCCGGCCCGGCATGCCTACCTGCGGCAGCTTTCGGAGAAGTACTATAGCGTTCCGGGGGTGAGCGCGTTCTTGGAATCCGAGGGCGTCAATCCCTATCTGGGCCGACTCATGACCGCAAGGCTGGTCCGCCTGGACGGCTCGACGCTCGAACTGCCCCGCGATACGCTGGGCAAGTTTACCGTGGTCCACTTCTGGTCCATGGAAAAAGCCGGGGAGGTGAATTGCAGTGCCCATGGTACGTTCGATTTCCAACCGTTCTACCAATCTCTTCGCGACGTCGGGGTGACGTTCGTGGGCGTCAATCTCAATACGGACCGCGCGCGTGTCGCCCAATGTGTCGGTGAGCAGCGCGAGGGCATCGATTGGATCCAAACCACAAGCGGGCTGGGTCCGAAAGACCCGACGTTCCTCCGATATCAGGCACCCGCGCTGCCGGCCTATTGGCTTGTGGGTCCGGACGGATGCGCAATTTCCAATAACTTTGGCCGGGGCGAACAGCAGCCGTGGCCGCGGTACAGCAACGGAGTCCGACGAGTCGCGGCTCAACTCGGTCAAATGGCCGTCCGGATGCCTTACTACCGCTCGGGTGAGTTTCTCTTGGACCTGCCGGGGCCGCCCCCCGCTCGGCCACCAGGCCCCGACGACGTGCCGGCTGAGCGGCTCAACGAACTTCATCGGAAAGTGATCTGCCCGCCCGCGTTGGGCCTGGACAGGGAAAAGAAGGCCGCCGTCTTGCGGGAAGCGATGGAACTCGGCCGGTCGATCGAACAGAAATACCCACGCGCCAAAAATTTGCCCGAGGCGTGGAAGGTGATGCTCGTGGCCACGCAATGGCTGGCGACGGAGAAGGGAGACAAGGCGAGTGCCACTCAGGCGCAAGAGATTGCCGCACGGATTCTGGAATCCAAGACGGAAGGTCCGCCGCGGCTCTTGGCCGATTACATCCGCGCCTCCGGGGAGTTGGCCTCCGGGGATACGCCCCGCGAAGAATTGTCGCGGCGGATCGACGCGATCGTGAAACGATACTCCCGAAGCGAATGGGATTGGGCGGCGGCCGTTGCCGGGGCTGTTTTGGCGATGGAATGCGGTGACGAAAATACCCGGGCGACGCTGGTGGCCGGGCTTCGCGGCCATGCGGACCGTTGCCCGAAAGTCCGCGGCTTCCTTCGCGATTTATGCAACGTGAACATTGACGCCCGCACCACGCCGGCGCAGCCTTCGCCACTGCCCGGCGGGACGGTCCCTCGGGCGGTCCGTGGCGAGTTGCCGAAACTCGGCGGCGGTACCCTGCGGCTAGAGGACTTGAAGGGCAAGCTGGTAATGATTCATTTCTGGTCCACCGCCTGCCCTGCGATTCATCAACCGACTCCCGTGGGACGCATGCCGGTTGGCGCGTCGCCCGATCCGAATCTCGACCTAGTGATCGTCGGCGTGAACCTGGACCGCTCGCGTGAGGAAGTGGAAAAGTATCTGAAAGAACGCGGCAACTGCCCGGGCTGGATTCAAGTCTTCAGCGGCCTTGGTCAGGATGATCCGCTCGCGCGGGAATTGGACATCTACGGCGTGCCGCGGACCGTACTCCTCGATCGCGATGGCACCATCTACCGATGGGGGCATCCCGGGCAGATGGGCACCGTGAACTATCGGATGCTGGCTCCTCGCACGACGGCCCAATCAACCCTGGCCGCTGTTGCCGGAAAGGCCGGATCGGCCGCCCCTCTCCCCAAACAAATCTTGCTCGACCTGGGCGGCAAGGTCGCCATGAAATTGGCCCTCATTCCGGCAGGCGAATTTCGCATGGGTTCGTTGCCTACTGACAAGGGGCATTTCGACGACGAGGAGCCGCAGCGGCTGAGGACTCTCAAGAAACCGTTCTACATGGGCGTCCATCACGTGACCCGCGGTCAATTCGCGGCCTTCGTCCAAGCGACCAACTACAAGACCGAGGCCGAACAGGCAGGTTGGGCACTCCTAGCAAAGGGCACGGGAAACGGCACCTGGCAGAAGGTTGAGGGTGCTTGTTGGCGCAAGCCCGGTTTCGATCAGGAGGACGATCACCCGGTCGTTTGCGTGTCGCGGAACGATGCTGTCGCGTTCTGCGATTGGCTTGGACGAACCAGCGGCAAGACCGTCGGGCTTCCCACCGAGGCCCGATGGGAATATGCCTGCCGAGCGGGAACGGATACAAAGTACTTCTGGGGCAACCGTCCCGAGGATGGAATCGGATGTTGTAACGCCGCAAATTGGTCTGCCGCCAAAAGACTTTCGGACGGGATGACCTTCCCTTGGGATGACGGATACGCGTTCACATCGCCCTCGGGAAAATTCAAGGCCAATGCCTTCGGACTTTTCGATATGGCGGGCAATGCCTGGCAGTGGTGCGCCGACTGGTACGACCAAGACTACCTCAAGGAGCCGGAGCCGCATGTTGATCCAGCCGGCCCGCCGTCGGGCACCTGTCGCGTGACCCGCGGCGGAAGCTGGCACAGTGGCCCGGACTACTGCAGCTCCGCGGTTCGCCGCAAGGAATTGCCCGCCGCGAGGACCAATACCCTCGGGTTCCGAGTTGTCGTGGAAGTGCCGTAGCCGTAACCGTCTTTCGGCTCTCCGTCGGGTTTGCGGATAATTGTGGGCGAGCAGAGATAGAATCGCAACGAAACACCATGGAAGCGTGAGAAACCGACATGAAATCACTTGCAATGAAACACTCAGTATCGACCTTGGCAATCATCGCAGCTCTGGCTTGGAGTATGGGCGTCGGCGCGGTGCATTCTCCGGCGGCCGAGAGACCCAAACTCCTTGAAAACGCACTCAAGGGTCCGATGGCCGGCGTCGAGGAGATCATCTTCGCCGTGCGCGCCCCGGGGACGGATCACTGGTACGTCAACTTTGGCTACTACGCCAACGGCCCGGAACACAAGGGCTATCGCGAAGGTGGCCGGCTCTGCCGCCTCAACCTCCGTACGGGCAAGCTCACCGTTTTGCTCGATGACCCGCGCGGCGGCGTGCGCGATCCACAGGTTCATTACAACGGGCAGAAGATCCTCTTCTCTTACCGCAAGGGCGGCACCGAGCACTTCCACCTCCACGAGATCAACATCGACGGCACCGGCCTGCGGCAACTGACGGACGGCCCGTTCGACGACTTCGAGTCGTGCTACCTACCCGACGGAGGCATCATTTTCGGGTCGTCGCGCTGCTGGCGGTGGGTCAACTGCTGGTCGGCCCAGGTCGCCATTCTCTACCGCTGTGACGGAGACGGCGGCAATATCCGTGCGGTCTCGGCCAATATCGAGCAGGACAACACGCCATGGGTGCTGCCTGATGGCCGGGTACTCTACATGCGTTGGGAATACGTCGATCGCAGCCGCGTTCAATATCACCACCTGTGGACCATGAACCCCGATGGCACCGGCCAGATGATCTACTACGGCAACATGCACCCCGGCACGGTCATGTTGGATGCCAAGCCGATCCCACGCACCAACAAGGTCATCGCCTCGTTCTCACCGGGGCACGGGGAACCCGAACACATGGGCCACATCACCATCGTCGATCCAGGTGGGGGCCCGGACAAACTCGAATCGGCCCGTCGCGTCAGCAAACAACTATTCCGCGATCCGTATGCGTTTTCGGAAGACTGCATGCTGGTGGCCGGGCCGCCCGGCATCTTCTTGATGAATGGCAAGGGCGAGACGGAATTGCTCTACGCGCTTCCCAACCCTGGTGGACTGCTGCAATGCCATGAGCCGGTGGCACGGATGCCCCGGCCCAGGGAGCAGGTGATCGCCAGCCACATTGATCTAGCGAAGGAGACCGGCCAAATTGTGCTGGCCGACGTAACTCATGGCCGAAACATGCAGGGGGTTAAATCGGGCGAGATCAAGAAACTCCTGGTCATGGAGACGCTGCCCAAGCCGATCAACTTCAGCGGCACCATGGAGCCGATCTCCAAGGATGGCACCTTCACCCTGCCGCGCATCCTGGGCACCATTCCCGTCGAGTCGGACGGATCGGCCTTCGCCAAGGTACCGGCGCTCCGTAGCCTGTTTTTTGTTGCCCTCGACGAGAATGACATGTCGGTCAAGCGGATGCAGAGTTTCTTCACCGTGCAGCCTGGCGAGACGATCAGTTGCGCCGGCTGCCACGAGAACCGCAGCGAGGCACCCCGCAGCCGCGGCGGGCTGATGGCGCTTCGCAAGCCACCCGCCCGCATCGAGCCGATCCGTGATGTGCCGGATGTCATGGACTTCACCCGCGACATCCAACCGCTGCTGGACAAGCACTGCGTCTCCTGTCACAACCCGCGGAAGAAGGGGGGGAACGTCGTGCTGACTCCCGAGCCGAAGGACTGGTGGTCACTGAGCTACGTCACCATCATGGATCGCGGTCTGGTCGCGCACGGCCGCGATGCCAACGGCAACCGCCCGCCGCGCAGCATCGGCTCGTCGGCCAGCCGCCTGCTCAAACTGTTCGAGTGGCCCCACTACGATGTCCGCATCACGCCATTGGAGCGCAAGACGATCCGCCTGTGGATCGAGTGCGGCGCGCCTTATGTTGGCACGTATGCGGCGCTGGGAATGAAAGCCACTCGCTTCGATCAAGCGGGTGGGTTCAGGCCGAACAAAGACTACGTCCGCGAGATGAAGCGATACGGCATCCTCCCGCCGGAATTCAATCTGGCGAAAGACCCGATCGACTGCTACGCGACCGACCAGGCGTATTGGAAGCTGTTCCGGTGGCAGCCGCGCTAGTTGATTTTATGTCGAGCTGGAATTCCCCTCATCTGCCGGAATGCTCTGCTTTCAAGACTAAGGACCGGCGCATCAATAAGTGTCGCAAGAAAAGTAGCAGCAATAAGTGTCGCAAGAAAAGTAGCAGGCACACTCCGTGTGCCGTCTGCCCCCGCTCGGCGAATTCGCAAAACACGACAGTTATTGGTGCGCCGGTCCTAATCTCCGCCGCCGGGGAACGACGCCAGGTAATGCTCACGGACCTTGCAATAGATGTCCGCGTTTTCGCCCGGCAGCACTAGACGCGAGGGCGGCACTCTACGCCGGGCAAGCTCTTCCAACGGCACGGCCGGATCGAGCAACGCTTGGGCACCGACGGCGGCACCCAAATCGGTTGTTTCCCAGGATCATGAGAACTGCGGTATCTTCGTGAGCTCGCCGTCCTTCAACGCCGACTGGTGGGCAACGATGCCGGCAACCGTCATGTTCAGAGCCCAGGCGATGTCTACCAGCGGTTTGCGGTCCTCCAGGATCGCGGTCACAAACTCGTTCATCAGGTGACCGTGCGAGCCGCCGTGGCCGCCCGGGGCCACGCTGGGCGGCAAGGGCGGGCACTTGAGGTCGGGCAACTGCTTCAACTCCCCGGTGTAGCCCCCGTTCCACATCGCCCCGCGCTGCCCGCGCACGCGGCCTTGCTCGCCGCCCGGGCCGAGCGTGTCCCAGCTTACCGCCATGCGGGCCATTCCGCCTTCGCTGGTCCGCAACAAGGCGATTTCGGTGCCGAAAGGATTCTTATAGCGGTTGTTCTCCGGCCGCAGGTGAGCGATGGTGCTGGGCATGCCCATGCACGAAACCTCGGTAAAGCTGCCGCCGGTGACGCACACATAGTAGGCGTTGGAGTGGGTAGGATACCATTGCGGCGGAAGCCCGACCCGCCAGTCGCGAAACGAGGCGATCGGTTCCGGCATGTGGTGGAAGTATTCGGCCTCGACGTAGAGCTTTCCGAACCCGCCCGCCTTGGAGATCTGCCGCATGGCGTGACATTCGGCATGGAAGGCGCTGGTCTCGAACATCATGTACTTCCGCCCGCTCGTCTTGACCGCATCGGCCAGCTTGTGGGCGTCCTCGATCGAGCCGTAGACGGCCGGCACGCAGCATCCAACGTGCTTGCCGCGCCGGAGGGCGTCAATGCAATGCTGGGCATGGCTTGGAGCGTCGGTGCCGACAAAAATCGCCTCCAGCGAGTCGTCCTTGATCATCTCTTCGAGCGAAGGATACGTCTTCTCGCAGTGGCAGGCCTTGGCCAGCCCACGGCATCGCTCGGGGATCAGGTCGCTGACCGCCGCCACGGTGACGTTGGGATGAGCCTGGAAGCCGAATGCTGCCCCCATCTTGCAGACGCCGAAACCGGCGATGCCCACCCGGATCTTTCGATCGGAGACGGGCGACCAGACACCCTTGGGGCGGTCGGCCGTCTTGACGCCGGCGGCCCCCAGGATCTTCTCGTCGTGGGGGGGCGCGGCGTTGGCGGCCAATTCGTCGGCCGCCAACACGCCGAGCGAACCAAGACCGACATTTCGTAAGAATAAGCGACGCGAAGTGGATTGTTTCACAATAAATGCTCCTTTTCTTCCTTCCCTTATACCAGTGCGTCAGGGACAAAGCTAGTGTATTGTTGCAATTCGCGATTTCCAGAGCCTGGGCCAGAGCCGAGCCAGTATTACGGGGCCTTGATCATAACCTTGCCAACTGCCAGCAGTGACGGCAGGCCGTAGGGTGCGTGAAGCGAACCGGCCGGGAAATGGTGGGTTGCGCACGAAGTCAAGACGCTGAAAGCAC
>JBAWVO010000229.1:0-10490 GCA_037147235.1 Planctomycetota bacterium
TTCTCATTCCCCCCTGCTGCCTGTACACCCTTCACTCACCATTTCCTATGGTTTATAATGGGTTCTGTGAATGGGTTCTGTGAAATCATTTCGAAACCATTGACCGAAGCAGGCAGGCCATGAACGCAGACATCCTCAAACGCATTGTTCGAGCAATCGCCGATGGTTCTCAAGGCGATCTGGAACGACTTGCGCGCACAGTTGTTGATTCCGAGCGCCAGGTTGGCCATACCAAACTCGCCGAGCAGCTTGATGCGATCCTTAAGCGACCACGAACGGCGAAGAACGCACAAACCGCGGCGAATGAAAACGGTTGTGGCCTGAAAGACCTACCGACCAGCCGCCGACACGGCGAATCGTTGGTAACGCTCATTCTGCGCGAGTCCCTGGAACACCACATGGTGTTACCGAAGGACATCGACTCACGCTTCGCCCGGATCGAGAAAGAGTTTGCCGCACGCGAGCGACTCGGGGTATTCGGACTGCGACCCCGTAAGACCGTACTTCTCTACGGTCCACCTGGCTGCGGAAAATCTTTGGGAGCCAAGCGCCTGGCATGGAACGTCGGCCTGCCACTACTCAAGGTTCGATTCGACGCCTTGATTTCCTCTTATTTTGGCGAATCCGCGAGCAACTTGCGATCCGTTTTCGAGACCGCCAAAGAGCGTCCTTGCGTACTTCTACTTGATGAATGCGACTTTATCGCTCGTTCACGGACCAACACCAGAGACATCGGTGAAGCGTCACGCATTGTCAATTCACTCCTGACACTGATGGAGGAATACGACGCGCCAGGATTGCTCGTGGCGACCACGAATATCGAGGATTCCCTTGATACCGCTTTGTTCCGTCGCTTTGACGACGTGTTTCAAGTTCCACCGCCTGGAGCCGCCGAAATCGAGAATCTTCTCAAGGTGACGCTTTCCGCCGTGAAAGTTACCGAGAACCTCAATTGGGCAAGTATTGTCCATTCCCTTTCTGGGGTATCCGCTGCGATGGTCGTCAAGGCGGCCCAGGACGCAGCGAAGGCCGCTGTGCTGGCAGGGCAGAAGGTGGTCGCGGTCGATCACCTGAAAACCGCCGTCGCCGAACTGAGGCGGACGGAATCAGAAGGAAAGTTCGGGTAATTTACGATGCCAGCCAACCACGCATTCGAGCATCTCCCTTTGGTTCGTCGAGAAGACGGCCCGGCGAGGTATGCGAGCCCACGATTTTCCAACAGTCCGCAGACAATAACCAACAGGACTAACCGGGGTGCCCACAGCACCAGCCTTGGCGGACAGGTTACTTCTGTAACCGCCAATTGGCGAACGAAACTCGATGCCCGGACGCAAGCTGGACTTCCCGCCATCGACAGGGGCATCCCGCTATTGTTGCAAATCGATCAGACGCTCGACATCGACGATCTACGACATTATTTCGGGTTCGAGATCATTTCGGAACAGGACGATGGGTTCGTCATCGTCGCGTCTGCTGACGAATCACTCGCCTACTTCCAGCAGAAGCTCAATGAGTTCATCGGAACAGTGCAGGGACCGATCAGAGGATCGGCAGGTATCGCCAAGATTCACGAGCTTCGTGAGGATTTGACCAGCGAAGAACGCTTGAAGCGGATTTTGACTGACCGGCTGTTCGCCGAGCTGCCGCAACTCGACACCGACGCACAGTACATCGTGGATGTAAGCATCTCATGTCAAGGCAACTGGATTCTTCCCAAGAAGCCGAAAAGAGGTCGTCTCACCGACAAGACATGGGCCAAGAAGGAATCGGAGTGGTCGCAGGCACGAAACAAGGCTTACGAGCAGTGGGACACGCTGAAAGACGAGCGACTGGCCACGGTTCAGACATTCATCGAGTTCTACCACGGCGAGATCACGGGGGACGCTGCGCCGAACTCGGATGTTCCGCCAGACTATTTTGAACTTCGTATCCGCTTGCCCGGACGTGGCCTCAAAGACCTGATCCTCAACCATCCCTATATCTTTGAAGTCGCGGAACCAGACGAAATCGAGTTACCTCAGCAGCACGCCCGGCAATTACGCGACATCCAGACGCGACTGACGATCACACCCCCGGCGCAAAATGCCCCGGTCGTCTGCGTCATTGACAGCGGTATCCAGGAAGAACATCTTCTTCTGGAACCAGCCATCGACAAGGAAACGTCCCGTTGTTTCCTGCCAGACACGTCGCTAACCGAAGTCGCCGATTACGTTAGTAACGGCGGTCACGGAACTCGCGTCGCCGGTGCCGTTCTCTACGCCGATGACATTCCCGAGGCCGGTACTGTCGAATCGCAGACCTGGATTCAAAATGCCAGGGTGCTGAATTCCGACTGCAAGATGCCGGAGGAGCTACTTCCGCCAGCCCTGATTCGTGAAGTCATCCAGCATTACCATTTAGGCAATCGCAAGACCCGGATATTCAACCATTCGATCAACGCGGATGCCCCGTGCCGCACAAAGCACATGTCGGCCTGGGCGGCAGAGATCGACCGGCTTTGCAACGAACATGACATCCTCGTCATTCAGAGCATCGGCAACTTGCGGACTTCCTGCCCTGCGCCGAAGGCTGGAGTCGCGGAGTTTCTATCGAGTGGAAAGACTTACCCAGCGTATTTGGGAGAGCATTCCTGCCGCCTCTCCAATCCATCGCAGAGCTTTCAAGCATTGACCGTCGGCTCAGTCGCCTATGGAGTCTACGAGAAAGATGATTGGCGAAGCGTCGCAACGCGGGTCGGCGACCCATCGGCATTCAGCCGATCCGGTCTTGGAATTTGGGACTCCATCAAACCTGAAGTCGTCGAGTTTGGTGGGGATTTCCTGCGAACAGCGGGCGCGACGCCAAGCGTTTCCGCTCCGAGCCACGCCAAAGAATGCTATCCGCCGCTGGTCAGGTCTACGCTCAACGGCGGACCCGCTTTCGACCGCGACGATGTTGGCACATCCTACGCAGCACCAAAGGTAACGCGCATCGCGGCCCGCCTTCAGGCTGTCATGCCCGAGGAATCCTGTCTCCTATATCGCGCCCTGATCGTTCAGTCGGCACGCTGGCCTGATTGGGCGAAGGATTTGACCACGGAGGAGCAAACGGCACTGATCGCACGCATCGGGTATGGCGTTCCCGATATTGAACGAGCGACGAGCGACAACCAACACCGATTACCGCACGACGCTGATTACCGAGGGCGAGCAGGAGATCAAACCCGGAGGCTGCCACGTTTACCAAGTGCCGATTCCCGAGGCCATACGCAGAGCCGGTCCAGACTATAGCATTCTTGTTGAAGTCACCCTTTCGTATGCAGCGGAACCCCGTCGGACCCGCAGGACGCATCGCGGGTATCTTTCGACGTGGCTCGACTGGATGAGCAACCGCAAGGAAGAGCGGTTGGAAGCATTTGTCTCACGGGCGGTGAAAGACGAAGACCCGGCCATCCGTGAAGGCACGAGCTTCGGCTGGGCGATCAGTTCACGATCAAGTGACGGACAGATTGCAGACGTTCGACGCAGTATCGGAACCGTGCAGAAGGATTGGGCCTATATCCGGTCTAACGCGCTGCCCGAGGATTTCTGCATCGCAGTGCGCGGTCACAAAGGATGGAGCAAAGACCCCGACAACACGGCGAGCTACACGCTGGCCGTGACGTTCGACATCGTGGGCCAGGAGATCGCCATCTACGATTCGCTGCGCATTGCCGTCCAAGAACTTCAAACAGAACTCGGCATCGGCGAGCTTGAGGCCGAAGCAGAAATCGACGTTGAAGAATGATGAGCCAACACCGCATGACGAATCAAAGTACAACGGGGGCTAGGTCGGCATTATCCACTTTGGAACACAAAGTGGATAGTGGCGACCTGACCCTGCGGGTGACCGCAAAACGATTCATACAGGCCTGCCGGAGGGACACTGTCGCTCCTGCCGTCAACCTGGCAGATCGCTACTACGCAAGCCGAGCGACGAAGGGCCAATCGGCACATTCAGACCGGCCTTTGAAGCCAATTGGCGGACTTCCTCTCCCGTCTCTGGGTCGTCAACCGGGACGAAGGTAATGTTGTCGATCAGTCGATCTAAGCGAACCGGAACGAAGATGCCTTTCTTGCCCGCTTTCCAAGCCTCCTTTCCTGTCGGAGATCCTGGACGCAGAATGGCGCGATATTCCAGTTCATCGACGTACTTGTTTACCTTGCGGAACATCGGCTTAGTATTACTCAACCACTCTGTCAGCCCTTGGTGAATATCAATCCTCCCGTGGTCGATGTACTCGACCTCCCCGACCGTGAAGCCGTCGTGCGGTGGTGTATTCATGGCATCATCGCCGAACTGCGCGCCAAGTGCGGCATAAGCCTCGAACTCGGGTGGCGCAGGCAGGGGCCGCGGACATTCTGGTTCGGACAACTCTCGTTGTACCTTCTCTACGGTCGTGCGGAACATGACGCCTTTGCGATTCTTGCTTGCCGCTAGCCGGTCGTCCTTCGTATACTCTACCCACATGAACCGCGATTCATAGTCGGCGAGATGCAGACAATACACGGAGATGTGTTCACAGTTGTCGTCGTACCACTTCTTCAGTTCTGGACCGCTGAGACACCAGAGTGCACTGGCGGACCGAGATCCACGACATCGAAGAGTAGGCCCCCTGTTCGGCGCGGGTCTCCTGACCCTGTTCGGCGCGGGTCTCCTGACCCCGCCGAAATGTGCCTGTTCGGCGCGGGTCTCCTGCCCCCGCCGAAATGTCGGACCGAAGGTCTCCTGGTAAATGGGAGACCTTTGGTCAACGGCGTGGCTCGGTCGGGGACCGGCTACAACGAGGGGAATGAATTATCCGCAAAAGAACGCAGAGAACGCAAAAGAACAGACATTCTTTCTATCGCGCACTTTGCGGTCTTTCGCGGTGAATTTCTTTGGCAGTGTTTGGCGCGGGTCTCCTGAAATGGGGAAATGGGCTCGGGTCTCATTTCTTGGATTTCGTTGATCTGAGGTGCCCTGGGAAGCGCAAGGTCGATTCCAGTCCTAACCGTTTCGCCGTCGTCTGCTGCCAAACCGTATTTCCAAACGGCATACCGCCCCACGCACTGTGTCGCAGGGACTTCAATTCCGCTTCCGTCTCAAGGTGATTCACGTAGTCCAACCCTTCGCTCACCACGTGCCAATGAGCGCATGGTACACATACCCGCAAGTTGCTACGCGAGGTCGTCTTGGCATCAGATTAGCAAGGCTCAAGCGACTTTGCAAACGAAATGAGACCCGAACTGCCGGCCTGCCCCCGACATGAGGCGGGTTTTTCTGCTATAACTGACATGGTTTTAGGCGAGCAAGCTTTCTAGGATAATTGGCGTCAATGAGCACAATTGAACTGTGGCACGAGATCGAAATGTTACCGAAGCAGGAACAGCTCGCGCTACTTGAGAAACTGAGCGCCTTAGCGGAGGCGGACATACCGGCGTCGTTGCTTCAGAGCATGGCCGAGGCGGAACGTGGCGATTTGATTGATTTGGACGACGCCCTGCAAGAATTGGATCGCGCGTGACCCTGAGGATTGGCTGTCACCATGACCGAAAAGAACCTTATTCACCCACGAACCTCCAAGGCTTCCGCGACCTGACAGCCTGACCCCATGCCCGGCAGGGGGGCTTGCCTAGCATCGGGGGCAGGTCGCCGTTCACCAGTTTGTCGCGCAAAGTTGTCGCGTAAAGTGGTGAATGCCGGCCTGACCCCAATATGTAGCGAACTTTCGGGCGGAGGGAAAACGGATAAGGGACGCGATTCGCCGAGCGGTCGGTGACGACCTCGGCGTCGATTGTGCATGAGTCGCTTAGCAATATGAGCAGCAAAGGCCGTAGGCGACATGAAGATGCTCTGCTGTGATGGTTCCAACATCGGCTGATGCCAAGAAGCCAGCTTAGCCGCCAGGTCTCGGCCGCGGCGAGATCTGGGCGTCCGGTCAACTTCGCACTTCGCATTTCCTAAGTCATTTTTCCATATGGACTTACGGATTTTTCATCTTGGTTTGATTGCAACGCCAACCGAAATACTTGGGAAAAAATTTCCTGGGGATTGACAAATTGGCGGATTTAGACGATACTTCAAGTACTTGACCGTAGGGGTGACCCTTGGCGTCGGGCCCGCTCTAGACTTGGAGCCTCAGTGTTAACCTGGTTTCTCAGTTCCTCCGGGTAATGCAGGTTCCGTAATTGTAGGTCTGAGCGAAAGCTGAGAAAAACTTTAGTTATGCAAGTTAAGCCCTATAGCCCCGCGTACTGCGGGCATAGGGCTTGTATGCAATTGGAGGTTTTCTCAATGGACGATGCTGTTTCTATCACTTCTCCCACGATTGATACGCTGGTTGAGTTCATCGCATCTTATGTAAGTGAACGTTTCCGTGCAACCAAGTCCGCGACGAATGGTGCCCTGCTAGCCGACGCCGTTCGGGTCAAGTTTCCCGGCATGTCGTATCAGCTTTTCGGAATTACAAAAATGTCAGAGGCTGTATCTCTCACGGAAGCACGTGGGCTGGTACTGCGCGACAGGTCTGTGAAGCATCTCGAATTGTTGCCTCCGCAACCTCGAGGCACGAGTGTTACGCGACCAATCTCGTCGGATCGCGTCCCACACATTCGTCCAGATATCTGGTGTGCGTTCGTCTTTGTTGGCCAAACAGGATCGCGGTACTTCGACCGCAAGGCGGGACGAGTGCTGGACTCCGGTACGGTTGGAATCGGTCAAGACCCGGAACAGCATATCGAAATCAAGCCAATCCCGGTGGAAGTCCAGCGTGGGTGGATGACCGAGTTCCTTCGCACCAAGAGTCTCCATTCGCTTGATGCTCCCGTCCAGGATTCGTATTGCTTTATGAAGTTCCCTGTTTGGCTGCGAACGCACGGTCCATCCCTTGATTACGAATGGAAACGGTTCCGCGTATTGCGAGTAGCAGACTGTGTGCGTGAATGGGCTGCGGACCATAATATCGCCGAAGATCAATTCTTCGCCATTGCCCGGCCGAGACCAGAGAAGGTGGATGCTGATCGCTCCGTGAACGAACGGGTAATACGGGAGGCAATAATTTTGGCCGTCAATGAATTGCCCATCGAACAAATCGAGGATTTCTGTGTTCCCGTTCGGTTTCTCCTCCGTGCCATTCAGAGTCGCTAGGCGTCCGGAATGCCGTGAAGGAGCCGGACTATGGCGACAGAAATTATTGTTGTCGGAGGGTTGCTGGACGCCCCCAACCAAAGCGATTTCTTGGCGAGACTCAAGGCTGAAGTCTCCGACGAGGTATCGTGGGATTGGATAGTTTGCGCTGCCGATCGTCATTTCGAGGCACCACGGGGCCCCATGAACCGGGTAGCGGAAAAGCTAAACCTTTGGCAGCGCGATCGTCGAAAGAACGCGGAAAATATTGTTCCCGAGGAATTGCATGTAGTGACCCTTTTTGATATCAATGGTCGTACAAAGGGCATAGTCTACCGGTATTGGCCGGAGCCGCTGTTGGCACCGCTGACGGCGCGGACCAGCACCGAATTGATCGAATGGCTTCGTTCGCCGGAAGCCAACCTGTTCCCCTCACCCGAATGGATGGCTGGCGTAACTGAGGCCGCAATCGTCGCGATTCTCTGCAAACTCCTGCGTAACAAGTCTTGGAATTCCTCGGTGCAGGGCCACGCTTGGACAAAGGAACAAAACCTGCTCACACAATCGCCGGTCAAGCGCGATGACCGTCCCAAGGCTGCAATCGAAGCAAGTCGACTCTTGCCGACGCTCGCGGATCGTCTTCTGTTAACCAAAGGCGCGGGCCAGGGGAATACACCAAAGGAGTGGTCAATCGATACGCGATTTCTGGCTGCCGTGAAACGTGCCATGATATCCAAGTCGCTTGCGTCGCTCCGGGAGTTTGAGTGCCTGCGCGGGTTGTTAGATCGCATCGCAGAAGACCAGGAAAAGCCCTACCGCCTCGACGTTGAAATCGTAACCGACAAAGTTCGTTCCGTCTGTCGCGAGCGAGATTGAATCCGCGTAGCTGCGCTCGCCTCTTCCCCGAAACCAGCCAACGTAGCCTCCAGGTTTCGGCCGTGTCCGGGTGTGGGTGTCCTGTGCGGCCCGTAGGCGGCGGACGGGAAGGCGGGGAATAACCCGCACCGGAAAGTGGCCAAGGCTCGGAGGCCCGCACACGCCCCGCCAGGGGCCGGGACAGAACGCGGTGAGAGAACCTCATCAATCGTATTGCTCCGCCACAACTCGCAGTTGTGTGAGATTGCTGTCCCGCACAGCATCTACAAAGCGGGGACGCGTATCGCCGTCAAGAGTTGTCAGGATTCGGTCAACGATGTAATTGCCTAGCTCATATGAATGATAATTACGATCATCGACGATCCCCTCGCCGCTAATGAGTCGAGGAACTCGTCTACCGTCGACTTCAGGTATCTCCATGACTTTTGCAGCACGCGTTACAGCTAGCATGTCTTTGATCTGTCCCTTCAACTTCGCCAGGTCCGTTGGTGAAAGATCCTCGATCTTACCAAGCTTGGCTTGGACAAGTATGGCCTTTTCTATAACCTTCCGACCTTTGGCGATTTTTGCTGTAAATGCCATGTCGGCTCCAAATTCCCGCTCCGCAGAATTTGCACCTCGGTCGGCAACGACGGTGGATTCAAATTCAACTCTCCCATCACGGCCATTATACGCGATGCCGACAAGTCGGCCCGCTAGTGCTGATGTGTATGCTGGCTCCTGTCGAAACGAACGTGGGTTGAGCCCCGCAATGGCTCTTTGAACGTGTCTGCGAACTGCATCCCGAACGTGCTCGTCGAATGTGAAGTAATGGCGTGGCATAAGTGCTTTCCCAGACCTGAGTAGAAGTTTTTCGCTAATGACCAAACGATCAGTTCATGTTACCTAGCCGGATGGACTTATTCTCCAAAATCGCGTTGAAAGAGTCGATCCCGCAATAATGGTAAATGGTATCTGGAGCCCCGTCCATTTTATCGTCTTCGTTCTGTGTGTCAGGCATTAAAGTGAAGGGTTAATAGTATTCATTCCTTGGGAGCAACACTCTTGGGTGCAGGGTCCTGCGTCTTTTCGGTCGCCTTATTTTCATCGGCTGGCTTCTCGGGAGGCGAAGTCCCCACAGGAATTTCCTCCAATGCCACCTTTAGTGGACCAGGCACCACGTGCAGAGTAATTTCTTTGTCGTTGCGCAAGATTACCAGTTCCCGCGATTCTGAACCGGGCTTCATGACTTCAGCGATGAGTTTCAGGTGGCTTGTGATTGGCACACCTGCGTAGCGAACGATTATGTCACCGACATGCACGCCTTTGATATCGGCCTCCCCACCGGCAAGGACCGTTGTGACCCGCACACGCATGGGCCGTTGCGATCCTTCGTCTGTTCCATTACTACTGCTCAATGCCTTTGCCACAGCCGCTATGCGTTCGGAGTAGGGAATTGATTTGCCTTTGCAATCAAAAAACGTCATCTCAGCAATTCCGTTGGGACCATATCTATAGACGATGCGGTGCGAGCATTCTTGCACATTGAGGGTAGGTTTTCCCTTGGTGTCGAAGCAGGACTCACTTGTCTTGTTTCCCCGCTCGTCGTACGTGTACTTGAAACAGGCAACCCCATCCTTGTGCAGGCAGGGCTTCCCGTCGATCCCGAAGTAGGAATAACTTGTCTCGTTTCCCCGCTCGTCATAGGTATCTTTCGTCGTGGCATACCCGTCCTTGTTCAGGCAGGGCTTGCCGTCGATCCCTAAGCAGGACTGACTTGTCTGGTTTCCCCACTCGTCATAGGTATTCTTCAATTCGGCGTACCCGTCCTTGAGGAGGCACGGCTTGCCGTCGCTCCCTAAATAGGACTGGTTTGTCAGGTTTCCCCGCTCGTCATAGGTGATCTTCAATTCGGCATACCCGTCCATGAGGAGACACGGCTTGCCGTCGATCCCGAAATAGGACCAACATGTTCGATTTCCCCGCTCGTCGTAGGTATTCTTCGATTCGGCATACCCGTTCTTGAGGAGGCACGGCTTGCCGTCGCTCCCTAAATAGGACTGGCTTGTTTGGTTTCCCCGCTCGTCATAGGTGGCATTGGAACCGGCATACCCGTCTTTGTGCAGACAGGGCTTTCCGTCGATCCCGAAATAGGACTGGCTTGTTTGGTTTCCCCGCTCGTCATAGGTGATCTTCAATTCGGCATACCCGTCCTTGTGCAGGCACGGCTTACCGTCGATCCCGAAATAGGACCAACATGTTCGGTTTCCCCGCTCGTCGTACGTGGTCTTCACCGTAGCAAGCCCATCCTTGTACAGGCAGGGCTTGCCATCGGTCCCTAAGCAGGACTGGCTTGTCTGGTTTCCCCGCTCGTCATAGGTGGCCTTGAAACCGGCATACCCGTCCTTGTTCAGACAGGGCTTGCCGTCGATCCCAAAGAAGGAACAATATGTTCGGTTTCCCCGCTCGTCATAGGTGGCCTTGAAACCGGCATACCCGTCCTTGTTCAG
>JBAWVO010000230.1:0-10467 GCA_037147235.1 Planctomycetota bacterium
TAAAAATCAAGTATTTGCGACTGCAGTGAAGTCATAGCACAATACCCGATTTGATACAATGCCAGAAGGACACAAGGAATAAATTCCGTTCAACGTAAATCGCGCCCTTCCCGACTTTGCGGTTCACCCCAGCCGTTCTCGCTGTGCCCACAGCCCCAAGGCCGGGTTGCCAATGAAAAATATCTTTTCGCCGTCCGGCAGGGTGGCCCAGCCATCGCGCCGCGATCGCGGCTCGTAACGCTTGAGCATCGCCTCCAAATCACCGTAGCCGAAACCGACCGATTCGATTTCCTCGCGAGAAAGATGCCCGGGGCAATAAGTAATGCGAAAACGTCCCTCGGAAGAGCCGTGGATCAAGTGGGCGGCCGCGGAAAGATTCTTCGGCAGATCCTCCGTCTCACGGACGAATTGCATTACCTGCGGCGTGCCCGTGTAGCCATACTTGCGGATTAAGGCGTCAATCTGCGGATCCTCTCCGAAGGTTTTGACCCCGGGGGCCAGCACGATTAGCTCGCCGCCATCGGCGATCGCCATCCGTGTGCGATAGATGGATTTATTGCCCAGCCAAGTGCTGGGAAATTCTTCGGGATCGAGATAAACGACCATCTTCTTCGGGGCCTCGTCGAGTACCGTGAAATTCACTTTCAACGAAAGTTCCGAGGCAGCATGAAAACAGTCCACGTCGCTGCCAATGTACAGTCCGCGAATGGCCAAGCTGCCGTCGTCGCGCGGTCCGATCACCGTGAGTACATAGACCAGCGGCACCTTGCCACAGAAGTGGTCCTGCGCGTAGTTCAAGATGCGGCGGAGCGGCGTGTCGGCTCGGCCCATCATCCGTTCCATGCCGTAGGCAGCACCGATGAAGTGGCTTTCGTTGATGCCCTCCGTGCCGCCGGTGCCGATGAAGACGTTCTTGTTGTAGTTGGCCATGCCGATCACCTCGTGCGGCACGACCTGACCGATCGAGAGTACCAAGTCGTGGCCGCCTTCCCAGATCAGCCGATTGAGTTGGGCCGGCCAGGGGCGAGTCCAGATGCCTTCCGTCGCCTGGCGAACGAAGTCCGTGGGAACTTCGCCGATGGTGAGTACGTCGTTTCGCCAGTCGTGTTCGCGAATCAAGCAGCGGGGTAGGTCGGGGAACATCCGCTCGATCTGCCCATTCGTCATGGGGGCATGTGTGCCCAAGGCCGGCATGACGTCGGTCAGCCGGTCACCGAAATAGTCGTAGGTCAGGCATGTCAGCGGCCCCGCCATGCTGTTGACCCGGGTAATATCGGGCGGCAAGGCGATGACTTTCCGCCGGGGGCCCAATTTTTCAAACGCGGAAAACATGGCCGCACGGAGGTCGTCGCGGCCCAGGTCGGTGGTCGGAGAACCTTGTGCAAAAAAGGTCGGCATGGCAACTCTCCTCGCCCGTTTGCGGGAGAGGGGCAAAGGGGGAGGGCAGTTACTTGGAAATACTCATCGGCGCAATATCTTCTGCCGGGCCGTCGAGCTTAATCGCGATGATCGTATCGATTTCCTGCTGATCCGCTTTTGCCACGGTGAGGGTGATCTTGCCATCAACCTGCGCCAGTTTCACGTCGCCGCCAGTCAGCAGTGTTGCCGATAAAACCTTCTTTGGCAGTGCCGGAAGCACGATCGAATCGCCGGGCCACTGGAGTACATGAATGTAGACCGTATCACCCTTGTGGGTGCTGACAATACCTTTGCTCGGTTTGATCGGCCCGCCACGAGTGCTGTAGATTGACTGACCATATTTTTCCAGCCACTGTCCCATCTGCTTGAGACGCTCGACCTGCCGCGGTTCGATCTCGCCCGTGGGCATTGGACCGACGTTGAACAACAGGTTACCATTACCGCCGGCGCAGGTGATCAGCGTATGCAGGCACTGCTTGAGCGACTTCATGCCATCGTTGGGTTTCCACGCCCACTGGTTGCAGATGGTGATGCAGGATTCCCAGGGCCGGTCCATTTGAAAGGTTCCGACGGTCTGCTCGGGACTGCCGAAGTCACCCGGCAGGCCACAGCGGTCGTTGATAATAATGTTAGGCTGAAGCTGCTTGATCAAAGCGAACAGCCGCGGGGCGTCCCAGGCGTTGGCCGAGCCGCCCAGACCGTCGAACCAGATCACGTCGACCTGGCCGTAGTTGCTCAATAACTCGCTTACCTGGCCGTGCAGGTACTTAATGAAGCGGGGGTAATTCGCGCTCCGGTAGTCGGGATGATGGCTGTCGGGCTGCGAATAATAGACGCCAAAGCGAATGCCGGCCTCGTGGCAGGCATCCGCCAGTTCCTTGACCACGTCGCGACCGAATGGGCTTTGCGGACTGGTGATCTTATAGTCGGTGAGCTTGCTGTCGAATTCGCAAAAACCGTCGTGATGTTTCGTCGTGAAAACCAGGTACTTCATGCCGGCGGCCTTGGCGATGGCCACCCACTCTTTGGAATTGAACTTGGTCGGGTTGAACTTTTTGTAAAGGTTGTCATATTCCGCGGCCGGAATGTTGCCGCGGTGTCCATTGGGACCCGGATTGCGCGACCAGCCGATCTCGGTGCCTTTGAGCGAAACTGGCCCCCAATGGATAAACATGCCGAAGCGGGCCTCCTGCCACCACTTCATGCGCGCGATCCGTTGCTCGTTGGATTCCGGCGGCGAGATAGGCTCGGCAGCGGCCAAAGGCATCTGCTGAGCAATCACAAGGCCGGCGACAAGGGCAATACCTAGTTGAATCTTCATGATCGTTCTCCTCGGAAAGTCATTGGCATGGATAATACTACACATTCCCCCCATGATAACGCATTAGGACCGGCGAATCAATAAGTGTAGACATACAACCCATTGGCTTTCCTCCCCGGAAAGTTAAGCTAGGCGCAGACGCAGACAATTATTCGCATTCCGCACCCAGGATGAACCGAAAATGAGGATTGTCTTGCCTATGCGGCGAATCTCCTTGAAGAGGGCTTTGATCTCGATCCGCGCACGCGGGTCCAGGCCGCTAATCGGCTCGTCAAGGATCAGCACCGGCGTCCTCGTGAATCTCCTCATCCTGGCGGAGGCCGATAAGCCTACCGCACCTCGTCAAACAGCACACAAAGCACCTCCAGCGCATTGACGGCCCGGGTGGGATCGTGGTTTCCTTCGATGTTTGCAGGCTCCTTCCAGATGGAAAGCGCATAGCGGATGTACTGCTCTCGCGATTCCGCCAAGAGGGCCTGACCGAGTTCGATTTTCAAGGTAGGCCAAAGTTGGTGCAGGGCGGCCAATGCCACAGTCTTACCCTGAACGGCGTCAAAAACCGCATCGTCCAGGGCTTCAAGCCTGGTGACAACCTCGGGTGAATCGGCAGCGAGCAGTTCGGACGGAGCACAGATCACGGAAGCCTCGGAGTTCGATGCTGCGGCAAAACTCTTCTGGAACTTGCGATGGGCCGCATGGGACTGGCGTGTCTTAGTGCCCCGGGGTTGCGGCATCGCGCCGGTCTCGAACTCGTCGAGCAATTGCAGCCCCAAGACCGGTAGGTCGGTCAACACTAAATCGGCCCTCGGTTTGGCAAGCTCTTCACTCAGGAAGGCGAAGTTTCCCGACGAAAGTAGGTGATAGATCAGCCGCGCCCAATCGTTGACCAAGAGGTTGGCCGAAGCCGGGTCGCTGCCGAGATCCAGCGCGGTCAGGCCAGGTCGATGGGCGAGGCTCCGTTGCTGGGCCGGTTCGTCAGGCAGGGCAAATAGATCGAAAGGCCGCCGCATGGAGAACTTCAGCCCGGTGGAAAAGCTGATGGATGTCCGGCAATCGATCGGAAGGCAATCGAGCAGTCCGCCGATCAATCGCGACGTGGCAACCGGTCCCCGTACGGCAAGACAGACATTTGTCAAAGCATACTGTACGAGCATGGCCAGCAACGCGGGGTTGACCACGGCGGTCAATTGAGCAAGCAGCCCTGTAGCGTCGGCAGTCGTAGTTTGTCGCAGTTCTAGCGTCTCCAAACGCGCCGGTAGGACATCGAGCGGTTCCAGGCTACCCTCGGCCATGGCTGCGTCGAGCAACAGCATCGGATGATTGGCAAATTGCCGCAACACCTCGGGCGACGCGATCAGGCAGTGCGTGTAAATGCGATGACCACCGCGACCGCTATATTCCCAACCCGACGGTGTCGTGCGAGAAACGCAAAAAGAACCGCTTGGCAGTGGGAAGAAATTCACACTCACAGCCTCGCAACCCGAATCCAAAAGCGAATCATGCGACGGCCCCCAGACCACCAGTTCGCGGCGGTCGCATTCGACAATGCCCGGGCTGGCGGCCAAAATCTGGTAGCCTGCCGAGTGGTCGGTCTTTGCCGAAGTGAATATTGCTTGTTGGACGACGGCCAACCTCTTTGCCATGTTCATGGTCCCCCCTGAGGATACAGCTTTTCCAGAATCCATTCAAACGGCTCAATAATTCCGTGCGGTTCGATTCGCAACG
Organism: Planctomycetota bacterium; assembly: GCA_037147235.1. Taxonomy (GTDB): domain Bacteria; phylum Planctomycetota; class Planctomycetia; order Pirellulales; family Thermoguttaceae; genus JANXQG01. The sequence goes on from JBAWVO010000230.1 coordinate 4,466, forward strand.
GAATTCGGCGGCGGCCTTCACCGCGGACTTCCAGCCACGTACAGCCGCCGACAACGCTGGCGGCGAAGAAAGCATAGTCACGAAATCCCTGCCGGCAGTATTGCCAAGCCCCCGTCGCATACGTGTCGGCGAACCCCTCCGGATTCTCGCGGCAGCCTTCCACCTGGTCAGCCTTGGTGAAGACCAGCGCGACCGACCGCCGCGATTTCCGGCCCGCCCCACCTTGGATTTCAAGTTCCTTGAGGCAACTCAGGATCTTCATCGCGGCGAAGTCCGGGTCGCGCTGACCGCGACTCAGTTCCGAGGCATCGAGCAACAGCAGCACCGCGGACGAATTCCGCAACAACGAGCGGACAAGAAGATAAGTTTGTGGGTGTTCGACCTCTTCGAGAATCGCCTCGCCGGCCATGTCGGGCATGACCAGTTCCACGCAGGGGCTTTTGTTCGTTACGGCGGTTCGTTGCTTTCGCGGGGTGAATCGCGCGAACCTTGACAAAAATGAGGGCGGTTCGCTTGCTACCACGGTCTCCTTGCGATGAATTTCGCAGTGCATCCAGTTCCAGCTTTCAGGCTCCGTGCTGGTCTTGGCGGGGAACTCGCAACGTGCCAGGGCCGATACCGTCGTTTGTTGCAGGCCGATGGAAAAGGCCCCGCGGGCGACAATCTGCAACCGTTCCGGCTGTCGCGAGAGCATGTCCATCAACATGCCGAGATAGACCGTCTTACCCGACCCGCTAGGCCCCAGGATAGCGACCATTTTGGGCCGCGCCGTTTGTCCGAGGGCCTGATGGGCCAAGGCCATCGGAGCACTACAGCGGCGGCAATACTCAGCCTCACGACTATTCGCGGCCTCGCACACGTAGCACAAGACAGGCAGTGTCCACTCGGCTAGTTCGCTCGATTTCATCGGCTGGAGTGCCCGGAGAGTCATGCGTGGACTGCCTCGCATTCTGCCAATTCGACGTTCGCATGGTCCTCCGGCGCGCCTTGCGGTAGATCCAGCACGAGGTCGCACGTGCCGATAGCGCAGCGGAATCCGATATTGTGCCGCCGGCTCAAGGGATACTCGCCGCTTTCAAATTGGCAAGTAGCCTGGTTGTCAAAGTAGGTGTCGAAAGCCCCGCCGCGGATGCTCTTCAGCGGTGCATCGCCTCCTCCATAGGTTTGATGCGGTGACAAGTGGAAGTCGTTGGCACTCCATTCCCAGACGTTGCCCACCATTTGATAGATTCCGCCCACACTGGCACTGGTGGGGAATTCGGTCACGGCGACGATGCGATTGGGCCCCGAACCCCAAAGGTTGGCACGGCTGCGATCCAAGCCATCGCCCCAAGGGAAACGCCTCTGGACCATCGCCACTTCACCCGTGGCCACGGGCCAGCATGCCGCTTTGACCCATTCGGCATCGGTCGGCAATCGCTTGCCCATCCAACGAGCGCATGCCTGGGCCTCATACCAACTGACGCCCACGACCGGCAGATCCTCCGTGCCCGGCAGATAGCGGCCGTTTTGCCAGAAGGCCGGGCCGGGCTGGCCTGTCTGATCGACCAGATCGAGAACCGCCGCCCATAGCTTCGGCTCCCAAAGCGTCATGTCGCGATAGCCGCCCGCATCGACAAATTCGTAATACTGCCGATTGGTCACCGTATAGCGGTCGAGAAACAACGGATTGACGTGCATGCGCCGTTCCGCCATCGCCGAGGGCAAACCCCCAAGTTCATCCTCGGCATCCTTGTCTGTTTTGCCAAGGACTACGTCGCCTTCCGGCACCAGTGCCATGTGAGCGTGAAGTTGCTCGCAGGTCTCTTGGAACTGGTCCTCATGGAGATTACCCACAACCTGCTTTCGCAAAAGCAGTGCGTGCCGCGATTGCGTCAACATGCGGCGGACCAAGGACTCGGTGTCGTTGGGGGCGGCAGGCTGTTCGGTGGCGATCGCAGGCGCGCTCAAGGTCAACGGTGCTTCTGCCGGCCTAGCCGAATGGTGAAGCACCCCCGCCGTCGCCACGGCCGCATAGACCATGCCTGCCGCGCCGCCGATCAACATCGGCATTTGCCAAGCGTAGAGGCCAAAGCCAATGTTCAATAAGCAAAAGAGAATGATCGTGGCAAGCCGGAGCTTGTCTTGATGCTTTTCCATGAGATTCATTCTTATCTAGGAACCCGGAAGCATTTTGCTGCCGGGGTCTGGTTCATGATTTCGTTTGGTACGCCGGAGAGTGATGTCGCGTTGCAGCATTTCAAACTGGGCCAGGACCGAACCCAGCACGGAACTATCAGCCGGCCGGGACTTCTTGCTTTCGTCCGTGGTGAGCGGCTCGCCGCGGACTTGGCCGGTCAGGGTTTCCAGCAGGCTCCGCATCCGCTTCAATTCACCGGCAAGTTCCGCTTGTTGCTGGCCTGCAAGGCGTTTCTGCTCGCTGAGGGCCTCGGCCTGTTCGGTTGCACGGCGGCGCAGGACATCCAGTTCGGCTTCCAGGGCCGCACGCTGCTGGAGCCACTCGGCCTGCTGTTGCCGTGTGTGCTCGAGAATGTCTGCAATCTGCGGGTTGTGTGTCGGTCCTGCCTGGGCTTCGGTTAGCTCCGCAGTCCAGGTCGAAAGCCGCGATAATTGATTCTCAACGCTCGCGTACAACTCATGCAGATCCTTCCGATCGCGCTGTACGTCTTCCTTGATACCCGAGAACTCACCGGCAATCTGGCGAAAGCCCTCACGAACCTCACGGAGGTCCGCGTGGTCGTCGAGAAACCGCTGATAGCCGGCGCGGATTTCCGCCCAACTCCGCTGCGTCTCCTGCTGGTCGGCCTGTAATTGGCCGTGCAACTGCTCAAGTCCTTCGAGCGAGCGGTGGATCTCTTCGCGGAAGCCAACAAGTGTTACCTCGGACTCCGCTTTCTGTTCCGTACTGACCACCAGACACTTGTGCCGTGCGAAAAGTTCTAGGGACAATGCCTGAAGCTGATCGAATACGTCGCCGAAGAAGTCGGTACACTCGTCTTGAGTTACACGGAATTCGTCTAGCGCAATACAAGCAGACTCGATGTCGCCCAGGGGCTCTTGTGGATCGATTGACACGGCTACACGCCTGATGAGTGAAAATTGGCTCGGCGTCCGCCCTAAACGCATCCTGAAAAGTACCCGCAAGCAAGTAGGATCTCTAATAAAACCCCGGATCGGCCGAATTCCGGCACAACCAAATTGAGTTTCGTTAGGTATCCTCAAACTTGTCGAGATTCGCGTGGGCGGAAATCGCCGCAGGCCGAATGGCCCGCTAGATAAACTTAGGTCAAGAAACGCTTCCGGGCAAATGGGGGAATGTGTATTTCGTTTCTGCCTTCCTGCCCTGCTAGTCGGCAGGGCTGAAATCGAGTAGACTGTTGTGGCCGGTCTCTGACCGAGCCACGCCGCCGACCGAAGGTCTCCCATCCACCGGGAGACCTTCGGTCGGACGTTTCGGCGGGGTCAGGAGACCCGCGCCGAACCTGGGTGAACCACGAACCACACAAATGACACGAAAGAGAACGAAATACAACTGTGCCTTTTTTCGTGTGTTTTGTGTTTTTCGTGGTTCTCTTTGAGTTCTGAGATAGATTCTAAGAGATAGATTCTAAGGGGTCTTGACGATACACGAGGTGGTCGAGACGATATATACTGTCCGCGGTTGAGATTGTCCCAATCCATACCAGCCCGAAGCGCAAGCGAGGCAACGACTTAGCAACCTCGCTCGCGCTTCGGGCTAGTGTCAGTCTCAACCGCGAGCAGTATAAATGGCCAAAAAACTCGGGAAACCGATATCGCGTGCCTTAGTATACCGAACCAAAAGTCACGTTTCAATCCTTTTTCCGGGCCTTGATCATAACTTTACCAACTGCTGTCACTGCTAGCTCGACGTAGGGTGGGTGAAGCATCGAATGGTGCGTTACGCGAACTGATCTGGAACAGCGGTAAGTGCTTTCAGCGTCTTGACTTCGTGCGCAACCCACCATTTCCCGGCCGGTTCGCTCCACGCACCCTACGGCCTGCCGTCACTGCCAGCAGTTGGCAAGGTTATGACCAAGGCCGCATTGGAACAAGCCGCAGAGGTTGATGGGGAGGGGGAGGGCGTTGCCGCAATGCTTAGCAAATGGCAGGGGCGGTTTGCCGGCCGTACATTGGCCAGCAGTGTCGATTTGATTCGCGAGGACCGCAGTCGATGAATGCTTGCGTGCTCGATGCCAGCGTCGTGGATCGGCGCGCTGAAGTAACGCCGCAAGTAGTTTTCGTTCCGAACTGCCGATTACGGCCATTCATGGATTGTCCTTACCCACATCTTTTGGCCGGCCAAGCGTCTTCATGGCCATTTATGGTCATTCCCGGCGCAGCCGGTATTCGGCCCGTGCTTTAGCACGGGTTTTGGAATGACCGTGATCGACCGCCCCCGCGTCCCGACCGCCGTAGGCGGTCGGGACGCGGGGGGAATGGGAGGTTTTGGTCGTGTAACCCGTGCTAAAGCACGGGCCGAATACCGCTTCGCGGATAAGGGCCGTAAACGACCCTCACATGATCGACCACCTCTCTTGTAGCACACTAGGGCATAGGGTAAAATTGACCATAGACGAGCATTTAAGTAAAGATGTCTGTTGCTCGGATCCTAATCGGGTATACTGTCCGCGGTTGAGATTGTCCCAATCCATACCAACCCGAAGCGCAAGCGAGGCAACGACTTAGCAACCTCGCTCGCGCTTCGGGTTAGTGTCAGTCTCAACCGCGAGGAGTATAACTGCCTTATCGTGTTACATCCGTGGCCAAACCCTTCTCCTTACTTCCTACCCCGGCGGTGGAAATGCCCCTCCACCTGCCTGGTGAAACCTTTCCAACGATCCGGCCATCGCATCAATAAACGACGGCACTCGTCCCGCGGCGGTAAACACGCGGCTTACCACGATAGGCCGGGGATAAAGGCTACTGATGAAATCAAAGCAAAACTCCTCGGGTGTGTGACGAATCATCACGGCGTTGGCGAACGTGCCGCCCAACAGGTCTTCAGGGAACCGCACCTGCTCGTAAAGTTCGGTAATCGGTCCTGGCGGCGACGACATCGTATGGCCGTGCGGCATTTCCGGCATCACACCGCCACCAGTCTGCAGCGGTGAGTGGCCCGGAGAACCTGCTGGACCGCCAATATCACTCGCAGCCCCCCCCGCAGAGCCGCCCACCGTGATGACACTGGGGCCAGAACCGCCCGGCAGCGGATGGGAGCTAGGGTGCGGCGGCACGAATCGAGCCTTCAGCGGCCCGATTTCGCTTTCATAGTGCTTGACGTTTTGCCGCAGGGCAGCCAGGAACTGTACGTAATTATTGGCGGTCATAATGATCCGCCCAACGACCTGCTGCGGCTGGGAGGTCATCGAGAGCAGGTCCAGCACGAACAGTTCATTGGTCTGGAGGACCATCAAGGCGGTCGCAAACACACCGCGGCCGATTTTTTCCGGCACTCGGGCACCGATGGGCGTATGTTGGAAGTTCTGGAAATAGGAATGACCGGGATCACCCGGTTGGCTGGGAGACGGCTCATCGATCATGATTAGGCACCTTGGACTGTATATTTATGGTGGCAAAACACCCGGCCCGCCCCCACTTACTAGTATAATCCTACCGTGGCGTTTGCCGACACGCAACCACCTCAGGGGAACTGCAAAATCCGGGTTCCAGTCCTTTTTCGGCGAGAATGGATAAAATGGTTCTTCCGGTTCCAGGTGCGGAACGCGAATAATTGTAGGGTGGGGAGAGCGCAGCGAGCCCCTTTCACTCTCCCTACCCTACTTCTGCACCTAAAAACGGAAGAGCCGATAAAATTCGCCAGAGATCCCTGCCCAAAAACCTCGACACGACCCATTCACGTTGCTCATGTCCTGGGGGTGCCCTTCGCGCATTGGGCAAGGCAGAGTATGATAGGATCCAGATGAGATTCTGAAGGGGACGTAGCTCAATTGGGAGAGCACGACGTTTGCAACGTCGGGGTT
>JBAWVO010000231.1:0-10304 GCA_037147235.1 Planctomycetota bacterium
GTCATGTACCCCGGAAAAACGCGGGAAATTCGCTACGCAAAACGGGATTGCACCCTTCGGCTGCCGCCGGTGATATCTTGTTTACAGACCTGGAATGGAATGTTGCCAAAAAGAGCCGCGGAGAATACTGGCTTGTCATTGTCGGATGCCTTCCGGATGAGCCGCTGGCGAAACTCCTTATCGATCCATTCGCAAGCCTTCGGATCCGATCGGTGGTCGAACGATGCACTCGAGTATCTTGGCGGAGCAGAGTTCGTGTAGCGTAATTGAAGGCTATTCGGTCTAAAGTGACATATCAAACCAGTACATTGAGGGAGGTTCGATTCAATGGACGATCTCAATAACTCGGGGCCGACGTTTGATTGGCAGCATGGATATTGCCATGTATTTGCGGTTGCTCTTCATGATGCACTTGGATACAAGCTATCCGGTCTCCAAGTCGATTACGAAGATAAAGACACCAAGTTTCGGTATTTGCCGAAAGGTCATGTGATTGAGCACGTCTACGCTGTTAGCCTTGATGGTGAATACTTTGATTCCGATGGAACGGTGTCCCCAAGCGAATGGATTTGTGGCTATAGGGAACGCGGCCTGCGGGCCCGCTTGCGCCCTTTGACACGCAAGCAAATCATGAAGTTGTCGGGAAAATTTCGTGATCGTAACTTCTACGAATTCGACAAGGACGCTTATGCAAAAGCTATTGAAGTCATCGAATCCGTACCGGAAAAATACAAGTCATGGGAAATCGCGACTGGGGAGCCCGTTGCGTAATGCCGCCCGCGACAAGCGAACTCATCAATCGCCTTGTAAAGCCGGGTGGGGAGTCTTAGTAATTAAGTAACCTGGCTATGCAGTTGAATCCACCAACCCCTACAGCTTATGTCTTATGAGAGAACTTCTGACGGAGATTCACCTACGGGTTGTGGTGGGTGGAGTCAATTGAATAGCCAGGTTCGAGAATGCCTATGCCGAGGCAGCCTTGCTCCGAATGCTATGGTAAGATTAAACTAGGATAGGTTGAATTTTCGGTCCTGCGGACGGAGTTTTGGCATGAATATCTTGTTGGCCACGAGCGAAGCGGTCCCGTTTGCGAAAACGGGTGGATTGGCGGATGTCAGCGGTGCTTTGCCTATCGAGTTGGCACGGTTGGGCCACCAGGTCGCCGTAATTATGCCCGCTTATCGGCAAACCCAGTTTTGCGGCCAGAAGATCGAGCGTTTGGGCCTCGATTTCATCGTGCCGATCGGCAGCAAGATGGTCAGCGGGCACCTGTCGCGGAGCTTCATGCCTGGCAGCAAGGTTCCGGTCTATCTCGTTCATCAAGATCAGTATTTCGATCGCGATCAGCTCTATGGTTCCGATGGCAAGGATTATATCGATAATTGCGAACGATTCGTTTTTTTCTCTCGCGCCGTTCTTGAGGCCATTCGGCTGTTGGACCTGCCTGTCGACGTGTTGCACGCCAACGACTGGCAGACCGGACTGGTGCCGGCTTACCTGAAGATCGTCCATGCCGGCAATCCGCGGTATCAGAAGATTGCTTCGGTGTTTGGCGTTCATAACATGGCCTATCAGGGGCAGTTTTGGCACTGGGATATGTTGTTGACCGGCCTGGACTGGAAGTATTTCAACTGGCACCAGATGGAATTTCATGGGAAGCTCAATCTACTCAAGACGGGCCTGGTCTTTGCCGACTCGATCGTCACGGTTAGCCCGCGGTATGCGCAGGAAATCCAGACCAGTCCCTTGGGTTGCGGCCTGGAGGGCGTGTTGCAGTATCGCCGCGAGGTGTTGTCGGGCATCCTCAATGGTATCGACGAAACCGATTGGAATCCGGCCAAGGACCGGCATTTGCCGGCAAAGTTCGATGTGACGACCGTCAGCCTTGGCAAGGCGGCGTGCAAAGCGGCATTGCAGAAGGAACTCGGTTTGCCGCAGGTTGCCGGCGCGCCGCTGGTCTCCGCGGTAGGGCGGTTGGACGATCAAAAGGGATTTGACCTGATTGCCGAAGTCATCCAGCGTTGGGTGCAAACCAGCGATGTGCAATGGGTTATCCTGGGCACCGGACAGCCGAAATACCACAAGTTATTCGAGGGCCTAGCCCAGCGATTTCCGGACAAGATTGCCGTGCGGTTGGAGTTTTCCAACCCCTTGGCCCATCGTATTGAGGCGGGCAGCGACATCTTCCTCATGCCCAGCCGCTTCGAGCCGTGCGGATTGAACCAGATGTACAGCCTGAAGTACGGCACGCTGCCGATCGTCCGCGAGACGGGTGGTCTGGCCGACACGATTGTTGGTTATGGCAGCCCGCTGGCCAAATCCGCACTGGCCAATGGTTTCAGTTTTCAAGAGTGCAGCCCCCTGGCGTTGAGTGAAACCCTACGCCGCGCCTGCGACCTGTTCCGCTTGAATCCGGAACAGTGGAAGAAGCTGGTCGATACCGGCATGCGACAGGATTGGTCGTGGGGACGAAGCGCGAAGAAGTATGTTGATCTGTATTTGAAGGCATTGACACGCGCAGGAATGACAAAACCCGACAATCCCATGCATGGCCTTGATCCTAACCTTGCCAATCGTTAGCAATGACAGCGGTTCGTAGGGCGCGTGGAGCAAACTGCCCGGCAAATGGTGGGTTGCGCACGAAGTCGAGACGCTGAAAGCACTTACCGCTGTTCCAGATCAGTTCGCGTAACGCACCATTCGATGGTCCAACCATTATGTCTACGGCGAGCCAGCAGTGACAGCAGTTGGTAAGGTTATGATCAATGCTTCCCTGTTATCGCGCCAGAAGCCGTTGGAACCAGCGGCCGAGGGAAACAAGGAACGAAGAAAGCGACAGGGCCAAATCGCCAACCCAGGCCAAATGGTTCGTCTTCGGCTGGGAATACTGAATGGTGGGCCGCACGTGCGCATCATGCCGCTTGTGCTGCACCGTTCCGGGGCGACGCTGGGCCTCAAGTACCTCGGAGTAACGCAAACGCAACCCGTTCACGGGCAAAGGCTCTCGCTGGGGAACAAAGACGAACTTCAGCCCACAATGGAGGCAGGTGGCCTGGGTAGGACGGAAGTTGGTCTCTACCACGATCGTTTCCCGGCATAAGCGGCAGCGGACCGCCATATTGGCCTTTTCCTCAACGGTCCCGGGCTGGGAAACAAGCTTGGCGGTTTCGGGATCGTTCGGTTCGTTGCGCGTTGAAGTTTTCATGTCTGGCCTCCGCGAGAAAATAACCTCGCATCTACTTCCAGACATCGGTTGCAAGCCCCCTCGTGCGTCCGAAAATCAGGCGAGGCCGCTATAGCCTCTCCAACCGCTACCAGCAGACTCTCGAACGTCGTCGGAGGAAGTCTCGCGAATTATGGCCAAAATGGCCGCGCGGACATTGCGCGGCAAGCCGGGCCAGACATCGATTACCCGGCCAAGGCCCTCGTCGAGGGTCTGGACTCGCGGTGATCGATCCCGGCTTTCCACGACCCGTTGGGCGGAGGGCGCGCCCGGCGATTCGGCCTGGGGCTGGGGAGCAGCGTTTTGTTGCGTTGCCGTTACCGATACTCGCCGCCGCACGCACAGCAAGTCGTCACCTGCCAGCAGTTCCGAGAGTTCCGTCCTTGTCCTAGGCATGGCAATGCTCGGTGCCGCAGCCCGTGCGGTGCCGTCTTCCAACAGCACGCGCAATGGTTGCGGTGGCCCATTCTTGCCGCCCGGGCTGGCGGCCGGATCATTGCTCCGCGGACTCATCCCAGGGCTGCTCATGTTCTTCTCTCCACGGATTGAAGTGATCCGAAGCGTTAGGCGGCTTCCGACTTGCCCTTCATCTCCGACCAGCTTCGCTTGTACTGCAATGCTTCGAGTAATTCGGACAGCGTCAGCGTCCGATTCTCCAGTTCTAGTGGAATTTCCATCCCCGGGTCGCAGACCAGATCGACCGTGCCGTCCTGCCCGATCAGTTCGTCCATTTCCCGCAACAGCCCGTCTTGAACTGCCTGGCGCACCAGGTGACCGCGGGTGGCAGAGACTTCGCTCGCCTTTTCGCCGAGGCTGTCGGCGGCTCGTTTTGCCAAGGCGGGGAGGAATTCACTGGGAATTTCAATAATTTTCGGAACGTAGATTTTGACTTGCATTGTGGGTTAGCTCCTGCGAAAAATGACCGTCGCCCCCCAATTGTGGGAATTGAGAGCCTCCGTCGCGTACTCGGGGCATGGGCGCTCACACGTGCTATCGGCAGGGCACGCATGACGATTGCACTGATTTTTCCATTTTCGCTTCAAATTCAAGAAAATCTGCTCAGCTATTGATACCAAATCGCTCACGGTAACCCTACTGGACTGGATGAGGTCTTGCGGAGATCCCAAATTGGACAATGATACCAAATTCCTTAAGTTGGTTCGTATGGGGGAGAGTGAAACGAGCCCCACCAAAAGCGGACCGCAACAGAATTGGTGGGGCTCGCTGCGCTCTCCCCACCCTACAATTATTCGCGTTCCGCACCTGGAACCGGAAGAACCATCAAAATTCGCTCCAACCGCCGCCCATCCATGGCCACGACTTCCAATGTCAATCCTTCCCAGGTAGCGCACTCACCCGTTACGGGGATTCGACCTAGCATGAAAAGCACCAATCCCCCGACCGTACTCACGTCGGCCGGGAGCGAACTGCGGCGATCGGACATTTCTAACCGCTCCAAGAGTTCGTGCAACGGCACGCCGGCATCGACAAACCAGCTCGAATCGTCGCGGGCGACGATCTGCTGCTGACGCTCGGCGCGGTGTTCGTCGTGGATCTCGCCGACCAGTTCTTCCAGCACGTCTTCCATCGTCACCAAGCCCTCGGTGCCGCCGAACTCGTCCAACACAATCGCCATCTGGGTGCGATTCTGCCGGAAGCGCTCCAAAAGCTTGTCAATTCGCAGCGACTCGGGCACGAGCAACGCCGGGCGGACCAGCTTCCGTAATTCGATCGGCCAGCCCATGTGCTGTCGCAAGAGAAGATCCTTGGTATAAACGAAGCCGATGATATGGTCGAGATCGCCCTCGTGGATCGGCAACCGCGAGAAACCGGCCATGGCCACGGCACCGATGACCTCATCCGCCGGTGTGTCGATGTCCAGCGCATCGATGTCAATCCGCGGTCGCATGATGTCCCGAACCGTGCGGTCGCCCAGCCGCAAGGCCCGGCCTGCCAGCACCTGCTCGGCCGGATCGAGCAGACCCTGGTGCGTGCCCGTGTGGATCAGGTGTTCGATGTCTTCGAGCGAAACGGTTTTCTCTCGGGCCTTGCGGCGACCCAACAGCCAGGCCGCAGCAAAGAAACCGTTGGCTAAGATCAATCCGACGATAATCAGTAATTCAAGGGAAATCGACATAGGGCTATTCGGGGGTCTGTGAACTGGATACTCGCTATTCTACCTGTATTTTCTCAGCCCTGGATGCCGAACCTTATGATGATACGGTCCCAGAACCGTTTCTCGGGTTAGTCTGCGTTAGTTAGGGGTTTTCGTGAGGTTAGCCATGACGTTGCATTCGTCCCAAATGGGTCGCGGCGGGCATCGTGACGATCGGCGTCGCCGACTGCTTACCGAAGATCTGACGGCCAATTCCGGCATGCCAGCCCCGGACATTTCTGGGGCATCGCTGCGCATTAGTCATCCGCCCGTTCATAAATCAGAGAACTATGGCGATGCTGAGTTCCTGCAAATACCGTTGCGGCTGACCGACCTGATTCCCATGCGTCTGGTTTCCTATCTGTTGCTCTTGAAACTTGGTTTGGCGGTAGTCGGCGGTTTGATGGCTCTTCACGTATGGATCCCGGACCTGTTTCGTGACCCACAATTTCGGCCGGCAATGGCCGATTTAGGCAATTGCGGTAGTCTAGGAAGTTGGTTTGCATCCTTATTGCTTCTCACCGCCGGCCTGCTAGCAATCGTCATCTATCGCGTCCGCAGGCATAAGGTTGACGATTATCGTGGACATTACCAAATATGGCTCTGGGCGGCAGCCTGCTGGTTAATCATGGCAACCGATGCGGCAGCCAGTCTTCACCAAGGCTTTCAGCAAGCGATGATTTCAATGACCGGTACCCAAATTGTAGGTGACGGATCAATCTGGTGGGTGGTACCAACTCTACTGCTCATGGGGTTCGTCGGCTCTCGCTTGTTGATCGACATGTGGTTGAGCCGGCTCTCCAGTGCGGCTTTAATACTTTCCATGATTGCCTATCTTACGGCATTAACGGCTTTTTTCCATGGCATTGTCTTGCCGTCGGAAGTTTCCCAATTGCTGCTGGTGCAGGGATCCCTGCTTGGTGGACACGTGCTGTTGGCCGTGTCGATGGGCTTGCACGCTCGATACGTCATCCTCGATGCCGAAGGGGTTTTGCCCAAGCGAGTCGCGAAGAAAAAGCTGGAGAAGAAACTTGCAGTGAAGGTGGGGGCGAAGGCCGACCAGGCCAAAGAACCGTCCCAGGCTAAGGATCCGTCCAAAAATAACTCCCCTCTCCCGTACGCGGGAGAGGGGCAGGGGGTGAGGGAAGATAAACCGGAGAAAGATTCCGCTGCAAGCGGCAGAAGTGACGCCGCCGATTCGGACGATGGTACGGAAGAATCCGGCGATACGTGGGTGGTTGTTGATCCACCGCACGGCAATTTGCAGCCCGTGTTGAAGCGAGTGATGCCCTCGGAGACATCCGCCGTGCCATCGCTTTCGCAGAAGATTGCTATCCCCGGGGCCGAGACTTCCTCCCGCGACTCCGCTTCGGATGACAACAAGCTCAGCAAGGCTGATCGCAAGGCATTGAAGAGGAAGCTGATCGACGAGCGACTGAAGCGCGAGCAGCGCAATGCGGCGAACTGGTAAGGATGGGAGTACTACCAATGTCCAAGATTTTTGCTGTTTTCGCCGCTTCGACCTTCCTTGGTATCGCTGCCGGCTCGGCTGCTGTGGGTCCGATCATCGCACCGGGCGAGAAACTGACGAAACTGGCGGGCGGGTTTGAATTCACGGAAGGCCCGGCCGCCGATGCCGATGGAAATGTGTTTTTTACCGACCAGCCCAACGATCGGATCATGAAGTGGAGTACCGGCGGCAAGCTTACGACCTTCATGAAACCGTGCGGACGATCTAATGGCCTCTGCTTCGCTACCCATGGCAACCTATGGGCTTGTGCCGACGAAAAGAACGCGATGTGGCGAATTGACCCTGCGGGCAAGGTCACCGTCGTGCTGAAAGACTACCAGGGTAAGCTGCTCAACGGACCTAACGACGTCTGGCTGCGGCCCGACGGCGGGCTCTATTTTACCGATCCGTACTATAAGCGGCCGTATTGGAAGCGTGGGCCGAAGCAACAGGACGTCGAGGCGGTATATTATCTGACGCCGGACCACAAGACGCTCACGCGCGTCGTGGCCGACCTTGCGCAACCCAACGGCATCATCGGCACGCCCGACGGCAAGACGCTCTATGTGGCCGATATCGGCGACAATAAGACGTATGCCTACGACATCCAGGCCAACGGCACGCTTGCAGGCAAGCGGCTCTTCTGCAAGCTGGGTTCCGACGGCATGACGATCGACGATCGCGGCAACGTCTATTTGACCGGCAAAGGCGTGACCGTTTTTGACCGCGATGGCCGGCAGATCGAGCATATCGACGTGCCCGAGCCGTGGACCGCCAACATCTGCTTCGGCGGCAAGGACATGCAGACGCTGTTCATCACGGCCAGCAAAGGGATCTACGGGCTGAAGATGCAAGTGCGCGGCGTGGGCAGCCAGTGAACCGTTTCCTCAGAACGTCAGCATCTGCCGGTATTCCGTCATACGACGTTCGATCGACGCGCGATCGATCTGCTGTAGCCGGTCGAGGCTGAAATCTTCGACACAGAAGCTGGCCACGACGGTGCCATAGGCCATGGCTGCCTTGAGCGTCTTAGGCTCGAAGTTGCCTTGTTCGGCCAGATAGCCCATCATGCCGCCGGCAAAGCAATCGCCGGCCCCGGTGGGATCGACCACCAGGCTGGTGGGAAAAGCGGGCAGGACGTAGGTTTCATGCTCGCTAAAAAACATCGCCCCGTGCTCGCCCTTCTTGATGACCACAAATCGCGGGCCAAACTTCAGCACGCTACGGCCGGCGCGGACTAGATTCTCATCACCCGTCAGCAGTTTGGCCTCGCTGTCGTTGAGTACCAGTCCGTCGATTCGCTTGAGCATCTTCAGCACGTTCTCGCGATCGTTGATGATCCAGTGATCCATCGTGTCGGCCACGATCAATTGAGCACCGGGGCATTGATCGATGACCCGCAACTGGACTTCCGTCGCCCCGTTGGCGAGAAAAAGGAACTTGCAATCGCGGTAGTGTTCGGGGAGGACGGGGTCGAACTGGGCCATGACGTTCAGGTTCAGGCTGAGCGTCTCGCGGTCGTTCATGTTCGTCAGGTAGCGGCCGCTCCAGCGGAAGGTCTTGCCGCCGGGGATGACCTGTAGGCCGGCCGTGTCGATCGAACGCTCTTGCAGCATCTTCAAGTGCTGGGGAGGCCAATCCTCGCCGATCACGCCCGCGAGGCGGACCGAAGTGAAGAAGCTGGCCGTATAGGAAAAGAAGACGGCCGAGCCGCCCAGCACGTCATCACGCTTCCCGAACGTGGGCGTTTCCACGCTATCCAAGGCAACCGAACCCACAACTACGAGCGGCATCGAAATCTCCCTTATACAAACAATTTTAGGTGTATACGTAGGGTGGGACGAGCGCAGCGAGCCCCACCATTTTTCCTACTTTGCGGCACTGGCCAACCCCGGCAGCCAGGAAGCGAGGTAATAGGCTTTGGGTGTCGTCATCTCCAACAATGCCTTGAGATCCAGCGACTCCGACTTACCCGATTGCCCGCCTAACAAAATGCTGCCGAGGCCAGTTTCCTGCTTGTAGCGGACGACCTTGAACTTCTTGCCGTCCAGTTGGGCCAGTTCGATCGCCCGATCGACGGCTTTTTCCAGGTAGCCGATGTCATCAATCAATCCATTCTTTTTGGCCTGCACCGCGGAATAGATTTGACCGGTAGCCAAGGCGTTCAACTTCTCGGGGTTTTTTTCAAATTCACTGCGGCCCGAGTGGATGACTTCCTTGAACTGCTTAAAGCTGTCTTTGACCAGTGCCTCGAAGATATCCTTCTCATCGGAAGTCATCGCTTTGGTGATGCTCCCCATTTTCTTCAGGTCATGACTGGCGATCGAATCGTCTGCCAGGCCGTGCTCCTCCATGAACTCTGCAACATTGTAATGCGGGATGATTACACCGATCGACCCGGTGAAGCAGGTTGGCTCGGCGAAGATCGTGTTGGATTCGTGACCGACGGCCATCGACACATAATAGCCGCCGCTGGCGGCAATGCTTCCCATGCTTACAACGATGGGAATCTTTTTCGTCTCCGCAAGTTGGCGAAGGTGATGGTAAATATAATCGCTGCCGCTGACGCTACCGCCGGGGCTATCGACGCGAAGAACCACGGCCTTGACGTGATCGTCTTTCATCGCCGTGTCGATCGCCCGTTTGATGAAGCCGTCTTCGCTTTCCAAAATGATGCCCTCAATCGGCAGGATGACGACCTTGTCCTCGGCATTTTTATCGTGCGAGACAAACTTCTCCTGCACCCGCGGAGTGCCGTCCCCGAGCAGACTGGCACTCACGGCGAGCAAAATGAGATTCAGGAAGAACGACCCACCGACCGCCATCACGAAGATCGTGAGGAATAATTTTCCCCAGAATCCTCTGCGGGGGGGCGAAGGAGGATAGTAGTAGGACACTCCGGAAGGAGCCGGCTGGGGTGCAACGGCAGGCTGCGGTTGAGATGTCCCTTCAGGAAGGGGGGTGGTTGACATGATATTCCTTGTGGGCTGAGTTCGTTTTGTTCCGTGCGGGATCCATGGGTCTCAAAGTAACACCCCATTCTACCGGGTCTTCCTGTTCAAGCAATGCCCCAGTTGATTGTAGGGTGCGCTGCGCGACCCTGGGCTATGCTGTATAACCGCTTCGCGGTTGAATACGGTACAAACAACAACACCGCTTCCTTAGGATCGGCGCATAAATAACTGTCGTGTTTTGCCCACTCGCCGTGCGGGGGCGGACGGCACACGGAGTGTGCCTGCTACTTTTCTCGCGACACTTATTGATGCGCCGATCCTTAGCAGGAACCGAATTGCAGCAATGGCTGAATCCCGCCTCGGCGCTTTTTTCAATTGTCCTACGGGACTTTCGATCTTGCTTGCTTTTCCCTTGTGTCCTTCTGGCATTGTATCAAATCGGGTATTGTGCTATGACTTCAC
>JBAWVO010000232.1:0-10214 GCA_037147235.1 Planctomycetota bacterium
GGTACTTCCGTTGGCCGTTCGCAGCGATATTTTCCCAAAAATGTGCCGACTCTGGCTCTGGTCGCCGGCAATTTCTGTTCCGGGGATAGCTGGCCAGTGAAAGCGTCTGCAAGTATTCCAAGATGACAGTCCTCTGCAACACGGAAGAAAAGACTGCCAATTTATTCATTTTACCCATCTTGCTATTTGGGAATCATTCTCAAATTGCCCTTGTTCCATTCTCTGAACATGGTATTCTCTTGTTTATGACAGCTACGTTTGTTATAAATGCAACGGTTGATGCTGGGAAACCCGTTCTCAGCAAAACAGAAGTTTCTTTAACAAGGAGGATTTGACCATGTTAGTTCTAAGTCGAAAGCGTGGAGAAGCGATAGCCATCGGCAACGGAGTGACGATCACGGTTCTGTCGGTTCAAGGCGATAAGGTGAAGCTCGGCATTGTGGCTCCCTCCGAGGTGCCCGTCCATCGGCAGGAAATCTATGAACGGATCGAAGGCTACTCTTCCGCTCTGGCCTAGTGTCATGCATTTAGACTATAGGAGTCCATTCCATGTCAATCTGCACCTACAACAATACCCTTTGGATAGAGCCAAGTGCTATCCCCGTAGGCGTTTTTGAAGATCATCAAAAAGGTCGGATTATGACGGCCCTCGGACTGACAGGCAGCCGCTTGCCCAAGGTAAACGAGAGGACGCTTTTCAGATATTACGAGTACCTTGCGGCAAACCTGTCGTTCCCGTTCGTCGCTCACTATCCTCATCCGACGAACACCGAAGAACAAAGTGAGTTCTGCTGTCATGTACTGGAATTGCTCGATCCGTCAAACCATCTTGGTGACGAGTTCGACGGCATCTTTTGCAATACCCGCAAAGGGCAGTACGAGTTAAAACTGCCGCTGATTGAGTTGGAGTTGCCGCAGGATAGTTCCAACTGCTGGCTGGTCGAGGACTATTGGTACTGGTTTTGGAACTGGCGATAATCGACTGTTTCGGGCATCGGTTGTTTTTTGCACATCTTTCTACACCCATAGGAGTCTGTAAACTATGAAAGTCTTCTTCCAACACGAAGATGATAGCATCATCATCAATGGGGACATCAGCGTGAGGGTTATCGAAATCAATGGCGGCGAAGTGGTTCTGGCCATTGAGGCTCCTGCTTGGATGGAGGGGCGTTCCAACCATTCGCCGATGCACCGCCCCTTCAGGGCTGGGATCCGTTTTCCACCCCTACCCAGGGCGTTGCCCTGGGCTGGTATCATGCGGGCCTTTGGCCCTCCCCACCCCGACTAGCGGACAGTGCATCACTGTATACGGGTTGATGCACTTCAGCGTGAATCGCCGCCAGGGTTCTTGTATTCGTCACGGTGGGGGGTGTAAACTGAGGGGCATTATGTTCGATGATCTTGGAATACTTTTTGCGGCAGTCGCCGGTATCTTTCGGCTGCGGCTTGTTCCGCAGCCGAAATGGTTGCGGCGGCTCTTTCAGTGCTTCGCAGTGCTGGCAACCCTCGTGGTCTTCATGATGGTCGTCGGTTGAAGGAGAACCAATGACTCCAAAACATCCCTGGATCGGCCTCGTCCTTTTCATCGCCGTCTGCTTCGCCGCAGCGGGGATCGGCGGTGCGGTCACGACACCGAAGATTGCCACTTGGTATGCGACCCTTGCGAAACCAACCTGGAATCCTCCAAACTGGATTTTTGGTCCCGTCTGGTCGGCCCTCTACTTCGGTATGGCCGTTGCCGCTTGGCTCGTCTGGCGGCAAGCAGGTTTCACGGGTGCAAAGTTTCCATGGATTTTATTCGGCACTCAACTCGTCCTGAACGTGCTGTGGTCATGCATCTTCTTCGGTCTTGAGAACCCCGGCCTCGCGTTCGTGGAAGTGGTTCTACTCTGGACGACCATTGCGGCAACGATGATCCTATTCTGGTTGCGGTCTTCGGTAGCAGGCATTCTGTTTCTACCCTACTTGGCTTGGGTCAGCTTCGCCAGCGTGTTGAATTTCACGATCTGGCGGCTAAACTGAATCTGATAGGAATTTCATTCCCATGGTCCTCGGATTCCACGTTTCCTTGGACGAGAAATTCAAATAGCCGATTCTACCCCGCCGTATTCGTCTGAGGAGCAGCCATGGCGGCCGATGATCAGACCATTTTCTGCCAACCCGCCTATCCTTGCACCAAGTCGAGGCTTCTTGCACAATGGTGGGCATGCTATCGCTTAATCACCAACGTGGAACCCTTCTCGGCCTCGCCATCGCGGATGCCCTCGGTGCTGCCGTCGAGTTCAAGCGGCCTGGCACTTTTCCCAAAGTAACTGGTTATCGTGACGGCGGCCCACACCGTTTAGCCCCCGGCGAATTCACGGACGACACGAGCATGGCACTCGCCCTGGCCAACAGCATCGCCAGCGTCGGCTGGGATCTCAACGACCAAGCCCGCCGCTACGTCGCTTGGTGGCAAAAGGGCGAATACTCGGTCAACGGCCACTGCTTCGACATTGGCATTACGACCCAAAGTGCCCTTAGCCGGTTCCTGAAGTCCGTGAACCTGGGTGACGACGCCGACACAACCGGGGCCGTCTGTGGCCAGCTTGCCGGGGCCTATTGGGGCGAGTCGGGGATTCCGTTAGAATGGCGGGACGGGTTGGCTAGGCCAGAAATGATCGAGAAGGCCCTTCGGGGGCTGCTGGGAGGTGAGGAATGAATATGCCCGACGACGATATATTTTTTGCTGCCGTTAACGTCAAGCTGACCGCCATCGCTGAGGCATCTCGCACTCCGCCTTCGTGGTATGGCGATTGGATGCGATTGGAACCGGGATCAACCAAAGAGGAGCGACTGGCGGTGTATCAAGCGATCCGGGACTCCGGCTGCCTGCCCGAGGAGGCGGGCTTCTGCCTCATGTCCTGGTGGAGCGAAGTCATGGCCGATCTGGAAGCCGAAACGAGCTTGCAGAACCTGAACAAGCGCATGGAGGCCATGGAGAAGGAATACGAATCAGAACGAGGCGAGCTTTGGCCGAACGACCAAGTTCCCGAGGAATACGAAGAACTTTCGCGGCAGTATCAGGATGCCTGGGACGAAATCTTTGTCAAGAAGCTCAAAGCCTTCGGCGAGCAGGAAATAGCGGATATGTACTCTGCTGCCCCCAAGCAATTCGATAGGTGTTACGAAATCGGTCTGCAATATCTCCTGGGGCCGATCAAAGCTGCCAAAGCAATCTCACCCGACGAACTCGTCCGAGTTGTTTCGTGCCCGAATGTTCCGCTCGCGGATCTTGCTCAACAGGCGTTGGCAAGAGAGGGGATTCCGGCCTCGCTTGGAAATGCCAACTTCCTCTCTTGGTTCTGGGATTATGGCAACGCTGTTGGGGGCGCAACGGTTCATGTTCGTAATAAGGATGCCAAACAGGCTCGCGAAGTGCTGGCAGCCGCCCGTGCCAAGCCCTCGGTCAGCCTGCCACCTTGGATTTGCTTGTCTTGTGGTCAGCGGATAGCCGGGCAGTGGAATGCTTGCTGGCAATGCGGCCAATTAGCTGACGGTACGCTGGCCAGTCCGCAATCTAAAGGCAGCGCGGCGCAGCCGCAAGACGATGCCGATGCCGAAATATGGCTGAACGTACCCAGGCTCTTCACTGCGGTGGCAGTTGTCGGGCTGGTAATACTGCTGTGCATGTATGGCTGGGGACCGCCATTGATGCTCGCGCCCTGTGTCGTTATCCTCGTTTTTGTGCTGTGGCAATTTGAACCTTCGTCAAACCGGGAGTCCCAGCCGCAAGGATCAGCAGAACCGAGCGATCCGTGTTCTCATATCCACTCAAACACACAGAGCGAAGTCAGCAAGGCAATAGTTCGGCGGGCGTGGCAAGCTGCCGTGATTGCGGCCTTCAGTTTTCCGCCAATCGGATTCTACTCGATGCGGTTGCTGTGGAAACTCGGGCAGAGGGATACGCCCCTGGGCAGGGGTGACAACTGGCGCTGTTGGACGGCGTTTTTCCTGAACATCGCCACGATCCTGTTCTGTTTGGCCTTTGCCGTGCTACTGCTGCTTGGTTTCCTTGGTGCTCTCGTCTGACTATGCCCAAAACGGCATCGCTGAAGCCGTCAGCGTTCTCCGCAAGGAGCCTCAGTTTTTTGTTTTCGGACGAAGCAGATTCGCCTGGGCTCGCGGCAGCAGCGTCATCGCGGTGACGAGGGCAAAGATTCCCATGATCGTCATCGCCACACCCTGAGTTGCAGGCTTTGCCTGGATTGTCGCCACGATGGTCAACCCCATGAGGACGAGGGGCACAATAATGCCTCCCAACACTCCCTGCCACATGCCGAATAGGCTGATGATTCGCCAGGCGATGACCACAAGCACGAGTACGGTCGCCAGCGCGATGGCAGCATAGAGGTCAATGAAGTCTTGCAGGAAGTACATCATCGGGTAGGCGGCTGCAAAACAACCTGCCACAAGGATGACAAGCCATACATTAAGTTTCTCTGGATCATGAGCCAAGGCAATCAGCGATATGAGAATCCCAAACACCAGCACACTCAATGGCCCAAGCCATGTAAGCTCCCCGAGGCGATCCAGCGCCGCTATGCCAAGCACGTCGATAGCGATGGGGCGAGCCTCGACCAGCCGTTTGTACTCCCAAATTCTGAAGGTTTGTCGGGCCAGAATGACCCCGCTCTCACTCAATAGTATAGTCCAATAAAATTATGCTGTGAATCACCCAGCTACCAACTCGGGTTCACTCAACCTCAATGAAACCTGAAAACCCCAGAAAAACGAGGTTGAGGCAAGTATTTGCTGGTTTTCGCGGAGTTATGCCTGTTTCTGGCTTGTATTTCCCGCCAAAATCGCTCTAATCACGCAATCCCCTGCGGATAAACAACTTTTTACCTACCACCTTACACGGAGGAAAAAACCATGGCCAAAGCCGCCACCCCAAAGAAACCCCTGACCAAGACCGAACTGCTCGCCAACATTGCCGCCGTCACCGAACTGCCCAAGACGCAAGTGGCCGCAGTGCTAAATGCCCTGGCTGCCGAAATCCAGACGAGTCTCGGCAAAAAGGGTGCTGGGGCAATCACGATCCCCGGCCTCGTGAAGATCGAGAAGAAGCAGGTTCCGGCTCGCAAGGCCGAGAAGGGTGTGCCGAATCCGTTCAAGCCAGGCGAACTGATGGATCGTCCCGCCAAGCCCGCCTGTAGCAAGGTCAAGGTGCGGGCGTTGAAGATGCTCAAGGATATGGCGAAGTAGTGGTGCTGCTACGTTCCTTGAGCGAGGTTCATTTTCAATGGACAACCATGAAAACGCCACTACCACAATCCCTCAAACCGTTCCTAGCGGTCTTCATCGCTGGTACGCTCCTGCTGACTGCGTTGTCGCACGCGATTGTCTGCCCTGCGGCGGAGATCCGCGTTGATGCCGGCCGGAAGATCGGCACCATCCGAGCGATTCACGGCATCAACGGCGGGCCTATTTGCTACGGTGGCATCGTAAACGTCTCGCAGTACCACAAGACCCTCGGGATTCCCCTGACCCGCATCCACGATGCCAACTGGCCTGCCCGTGACGCGGTCGATATTCACGCGATTTTTCCCAACTTTAGTGCCGACACGGACTCACCCAGCAGTTACCATTTCGCCCCCACCGACGATTACCTAAAGTCGATCCTGGCAGTTGGTTCAGGCGTAATGTACCGGTTGGGCGAGAGCATCGAGCATACACCACGCAAGTATTACGTCCATAAACCACCCGACTTCGACCAATGGGCGAAAATCTGCCTGGGGATTATCCGCCATTACAACGAGGGTTGGGCAGACGGATTTCACTTTAACCTTCGTTACTTCGAGATTTGGAACGAAGCGGAAATTGGTGCCGCGCAATGGAATGGCAGCTCCGAGGATTATTATCGCCTGTATGCCACTGCGGCCAAGGCGATCAAAACGCGCTACCCCAAACTGCTGGTAGGTGGGCCGGCAGCGGCCGGTTTAGGGCAACTGGATGGCGACCGACTTACGCCCGCTCCGCATCTCCGTGGGTTTGTCGAATACTGCCAGAAGCAGTCGCTGCCCTTGGACTTTCTTTCCTGGCACATGTACGGGGCGGACCCAACAGCGCCGGTTCGTGCCACGGCTGGTTTGCGACGTGTCTTGGATGAACACGGCTTCCAAAAAACTGAGATCCACTTGAACGAGTGGAATTATTTGCCCAACAACGACTGGGGGGCGGTGTTCGGCCGTAACGGTGCCCGGATGCAAAAGTCGTTCGAGGACGCCGGCGGTGCGCAGGGTGCCGCCTTCGTCGCTTGCGTGCTGCTCGGGTTCCAGGATGCACCGATCGACATGGCCAACTTCTATACGGGCGACAACGGCTGCTGGGGCCTATTCAACGTCTTCGGCGTGCCCAAGAAGACCTATCATGCCTTCCGTGCCTTCAAGGCGCTAGTTGATCATCCGGCCCGCGTGGCGGTCGAGGGTGGCGCACCGGGAGAATTGAACGCCGCTGCCGGCCTGTCTACGGATGGCCGCGAGTTGGCGATTGTCGTCAGCAACTTCAAGTCGGCCAACCAACGGATCGAACTCGTGCTGCAAAACCTGCCCTGGACCGGCCCAATCGCAAGTGAACTGCTGCTGTTGGACCAGTCGCGGAACCTAGAACTAATCCGAAAGGAAGAGCACCACGACCGCACCATCAAAATCGTGCAGGATCTCCCCGCGCCCGGGGTCCTGCTAATCTATGTGCGACCGCGGTAGACTGGGGGCGTTCTCACTTTACAACTTGACCTCGATCACGAGCAAGATTCGGGGTGGCTGCTGGTCGAAATTGCCATGCTTCCTGGTATTACCGCAACAACCACACCATGACCAAACGAAACATTATCCGCCGCATCGCCGACGAACTGAACCGTACCGAACAGGAAACCCGGCCGATTGTTCAAAAGACGCTCGACGCCATTATCAACGTCCTGGTCGAGGAAGGCCGCGTCGAACTCCGCAACTTCGGTGTCTTCGAGGTAAAGAAGCGGAAGGCCAGACAGGCCCGCAATCTGTGGACGGGCGAGAAGATTATGGTGGGCGAGACGGTGACGGTGCTCGCGGTTGAGACTGACACTAACCCGAAGCGCGAGCGAGGTTGCTAAGTCGTTGCCTCGCTTGCGCTTCGGGCTGGTATGGATTGGGACAATCTCAACCGCGGACAGTATAGATTTGCGGAGGGGTGGCGGCCTTTGGGGCGAAGGCACTGGGACGCAAGTCGTTGCTGTTTCTTGACGCATGTTCCGGGTCCACATATACTGCCAAGGTAAGCTTTGACGACCTCATGCCCACGATCGGACTTGTCCCCAGGGGTCGAATGGGTTTAAAAAGCCGTTTGTGACGAATGTGCCGCTACCGGCAACCAATCCTGAGAGACTTCCCGACTTCGTCGTAGAGTGGACTTTAGTCCGCCCAGCAGATTTGTTTGTAGGGCGGATTATAGTCCACCCTACAAATCGTTTTTGACCATTTGCTAAATGAAATTTGCAAGATGACCAGCTTCCCGCCATCCCGATTCTTCCCCCCGGCCGAAAATGCCGATGCGGAAGGTGTGGTTGGGTTTGGCGGAAAACTCACGTCGGAATGGCTTCTGGACGCCTACCAGCACGGTATTTTTCCCTGGCCAACGGGCGATCCAAGCATTCCCGTACCGTGGTGTTCCCCCGATCCACGGGCGATTTTTGAACTGGACCGTTTCCACGTTCCCCGGCGACTGGCCCAGACTTGTCGCAGCGGAAAGTTCCGCGTGACGCAGGACAGCGATTTTTCCGGTGTTATTCGCGGATGCGCAACGTCCGGGATGCGTCGCGGTGGAACGTGGCTGACGACGGCGATGATTCGTGCGTATACCCGACTTTTTGAACAGGGGCACTGCCATAGCGTCGAAGTTTGGCACAAGGATCAGTTGGCTGGGGGAACCTATGGCTTGGCAATCGGTGGGATATTCGCTGCGGAATCGATGTTTTATCACGTCCGCGACGCCTCGAAGGTGGCCCTGGTACACCTTGTCGAGCGACTTCGTCAGCGAGGTTACGCATTCATGGATATCCAACAGCTCACGCCGCATACTGCACAATTTGGGGCTATTGAGATACCACGCAATGAGTATTTGCGGCGACTTGCAGAGGCTCTTTCTGCTACAATAACCTTTGGCAATCGCTGAGAAGATCGCGGACAACAGATCGCGGAGAAGGGACCTTGCAATCCGCAGCTATTTAAGTTACCACTAAGGGTTTACGAAAGGGAGTGGCTCATGAGTGATGACAGCAAGACCGTGGAGAATCCGCAAACCGTAGTGCGGAAGAAAATTCTCCTTGTAGACGACGACCGCGAGATCGTCGAATCGATGCGAATTACCTTGGATGCTTCAGGCTATGAGGTCGTCGTTGCCCGAGATGGAAACCAAGGTCTGGCGATGGCCGAGCGGGAGGATCCCGATCTGGTGATTCTCGACATGATGATGCCCAAGCGGAGCGGATTTCTCGTCCTGGAAAAACTCCGTCGGACGCGTCCCGTGCCGCTGCGAGTGATCATGATTACGGCCAACGAAGGCAACCGACACAAGGCCTACGCAGAAACGCTGGGCGTCGATGATTATATCCGCAAGCCTTTCGCCATGGACCGGCTGCTGGATAGCGTGACTCGGCTGCTGAAGTAGGGCTACTTTTTCTCGGTCTCGATAGGGTGTTTTTCGGCATCGCCTGCTTTTAGGGCTTTGGGCGGAACCTTCGGAGTCAACACAATGGTCACGGGCGTGCCGGGCGGCGGCAGCTTGTCGGGGTTGGCCTCGAACGAACGGTCTTCGATCGCTCCCGCGCTGACAACCGGCAGATCCAGCATGGCGATCGGATTGTTCAGCACACAAACGAATTCCCCGCCGTCGGCCATGAATCGCTTTCCACCTTCTCCGTCGTCGGCAAAACGGCTGCCGGCGAAGACCCAAGTTTTCAGCGGCGACTTCTTCGTCCTGACGTCGCGAATCATGGCTCGGGCGTCGACGCGCTCCGTCTTGGCTTCTTGGTTCTTCCACCGCACTTCAATTTCGATTTCATCGCCGGTGGCCAGGGTGGTATTATCGTCCCTGTAGTAGGCGGGATGTCCGGGCTTGGCACCGCAGAGAATCAATGCCAACTGAACCTGCTGGAAGACCGAACTTTGGCCCTCGCGGCGTTCGCCGTCAACAACCAGCACCGACTCGTAAGCCCGTGCTTTGGTGGTAATAAAGAACTCCAGGGGATAGTCTGCTTTGCAGGCCTCGCCAAGGAGCACCACCTGTTTGTTCTTAGGATCGAGCCACGCGGAATACTTGCCGAGCGGCTTGAGATTCTTCAGATTATCGACCAATGGAGGGCCGAGATCGCGCGGTTTGGCGGCCGGATCGGGTTCATCAGCCCGAGCCATGGGGGTAAGCCCAAGAAAAACGGCTAGTAAAGTCACCTGAAGTACGGAAAACATCAATTTCATGGAGGACCTTTCGCTGGAATGGCACGTAAGACAGCATTTGAGGGGAAGACATTTGCCCGTCAGCAAGTTAGGATAGTTGATTCCACGCCCTTTGTCCAATCTAATTGTGAAAGGTTAGGCAGAGCGAAGAAAAAACTCTTGCAATTTTCCTGTAGGATGGGCTTTATAGCCCGTCGAGATTTGGCGTGGACGGGCTAAAGCCCATCCTACGACTTGTTCAAGGCTCCCCCGATGCTCAAAATTCCGACGAAAAGTCACGCTGGCTGGCTTGCCCAGCCCTTCGGCCCCCAATTCCTTGCAGCCACGCTTTGGGAGGGTCGTGAATCAACCCATACGATCAGGCAACGGGCCGTGGCGTGGAGGAAAGCGGTTGCGAGGCCGGTCAGCGATGTGATGGTGGCCCTGGAGGCCATTGCCTGGGCACAAGGACTGCCCTTTCTCAGGAAGATCCTCGAAACGGACGATTGGCTTGCGTTGGCCGAACTCCTGTCGAGTCTGCCGGCCGAGGTCGATCAGCAGACCCTGAAGGATCAGCCCCTGGTTCATCAGCTCTTGGCGGGAGAGCTGGCCTGGACGCTGGCTGGGCGATTGACCGATGCCCCATTTTCTGGTCGCCTTGAAAAGAGCGGCCGAGCAGCGATCTCTCTTGGTCTCAGCCAGATCCTGGACCGACAGGGCATGGTGTCGGCGGAACATTATCGCTTGCTCCGCCCGTTATTGGCC
>JBAWVO010000233.1:0-10185 GCA_037147235.1 Planctomycetota bacterium
CGTTATGTCCTCTAGCCCAGGGTTGCCGCGCAGCGGCTACCCTGGGAAACGGTATCCACGAAACCTTCTACGCCAACGGCGTTGTGTCCCATTCCTGGAGTCGGCCATTTCTCCGCGATCCAATCATTCGTGCCGTCCTGAGACACAACCCCGTTGGGGTAGGGCCTCGTTTATTCCTGTTCCCAGGGTAGCCGCTGCGCGGCAACCCTGGGCTAGGGGACAGAATCCCTTCAGGATTCCAATCCACCCTACGCTTGCTCTGGTGGCCCAGAACCCGGCTCCTCCAGGTGATTCTCGCTCGGGTAAACCAGATCGCGGAAACGTATCAGTTCTGTCAGGCGGTAGCCCGTGTAGCGTCCGATCAAGATCAGGGCCACGACGGTGAAAAAGTGTAGTTCGGGATAGTAAAGCAACAGATTGCCGAGGCTCGGCGAGCTGAGCAGTAGATAGATTGCCAAGGCCACAAACATCGTGGAAATTAGCAGTCGCACGGCCTGGAGGAGCGAGTCTTCTTCGCTGGTGACGTAGAACCGCTCGACGAGATTTGTGAGGATCACCATCGGCAGCAGCACCGTTTTTCCGGCCGGTGCCCAATCGAAGAAGTTCATCACGGAAATACCCAGCACCATGAGCATGACAACCATGGTAAGAATGATGCCTAAGCGGGGAACGAGCAGGAGCTTGAGCCGGTCCAAGAGCGTTCGGCTGACGAAGCCCGTGGTAATCACGACGAAAAAGATGCACAGCCCACTTTGCCAATCGTTGTAGACGAACGCCAAAGCCAGCAGCGTGGGCGTAAACATGCCAAAAGTGCGAATGCCGATAATCGTGCGGACCAACGCGGTAAGCAATGCCCCGATGGGCAGGATCAAGACCACTTTGATCGGCTCGTGCAGCTTGCCCGGAAGGCGGCGAAGATCAAGGATCCCCAAGAC
This sequence comes from Planctomycetota bacterium, assembly GCA_037147235.1. Classification (GTDB taxonomy): domain Bacteria; phylum Planctomycetota; class Planctomycetia; order Pirellulales; family Thermoguttaceae; genus JANXQG01. Next base: position 936 of record JBAWVO010000233.1, read on the forward strand.
CGTGCGGGTCGCCGGCGGAATACCTTCAATCGAGTACGAGGTCACCAGATCCGTGGAATTGGTGGCACGAATCAACTCGACACTGTCTCGCCGCACGGGGACGATGTTGTAGTCCAACTCATGAAGGGAGCCGTTTTCCGGATCGTACGGCACCCAGCGTTCGACAGACGGTTTTTGTGGATCCGTGACATAGACTTCGACCCACGTTCGCGGCCGAATGTTGTTTCCCTTCTTGATCTCGAACCCCGTCACTAGCCGCGCGGGAATCTTGGCGGCCCGGCACAAGGTAGCGAAGGCTCGGGCGCGCCCCAGCGGCGATCCCTTCTGATTATGAAGGGCATCATTGCCGGTATCAGGCCCCAACTCGCCCACGGGTTCGATTTCGCGGATACACTCCCGGAAAATAAGGTCAACCAGTTCCTGCGGCTTGGGGTGGTTATCGCGGAGCCGGTTGACCATTTCCTGGGCCTTCGTGTCGGTCGCCGTCATGCCCTTGGAATCAGCTAAATACGTGGTGCGGTCCTTGGGAGTCAGTGGCAAATCAGACGTATCCTGCCGCCAATCGCCTTTTCGGTCGAGCTGGATGCGAAAGGAAATCGTACACTTGAGTTGCCCCGCCTTGGTGGTTCGAAACACGATGTCCTTGCGGTTGGCGGCCGTGTGGACACGATTCCGAACCAGTTCCATCTCCGGAGCGTCGATCTCCTGCTCAAGCACACGGCAAAAGCGGGTCGTCTCGGGAAAGGCCGCCAGCAAGCGGACATCAGGCATAATCACTCGGCCATCGGGCTTCCTCGCATGAAAGTCGGCCTTGTAGGTCAGGCGATAGTCGCTGTCCCCGGCCTCGAGATTAAGATTAAGCCGCAAAATGAGGAAGGCAACCCCAAGGACCAGGAGGATCAGGATTGCCCATACGGAACTCGACTTGCCGGTCACTTCGGGAGCCTCCCTGTCCGCTCGGCCGCGGGCACGACCTTCAAATGCAAGACGACGGATTCGCCTGGATTCTCCTGCTCGGGACAATAAACCAGGTAGAGTACTCCACGGATTCGATCAATGCGCACGGCAACTCGCTTGGCATCGCTCCGCGACGGTTCCAGTTCGGCTAGGTCGCCATGGGCCACGCCTTCCGGCAGCGGCAGACAAAAGAAATAGACGGGCGAGATCCTCTTCATCGTCTCGCCTTTCTCGGTCTTCATCAGCCCCGCGGTCTGGCTGTTGGGAAACATGCTGGCCACATATTTTTCGCTGCGTGCATCGGGAAGCCGCGACTCGGGCATGCGAATTCGCAACGTGTCGTCACCGATCCACTCCGCCTGGACGGGTGCTTGCCTCGGCTTACCCAACGGAGGCAGAATATGCAACTCGGGATCGCCCCAGAGCCGGAAACTCAACGCCGCGCGAACCGCCTTGGCCTTTTCCTTGTACCCGCGGCGGGCCTTCAGTTCTTCGACGCAAAAAATATAGTTTTGGGCATCGCGGAGCATCTCGCCCAACGTGCAACCGCGATACAGCATCGAGCTCATCGCCGCGTTCAGTAAGGCACTGCCGCAACCGCTATGGATTGGAGTCATGCTGCCGATCAAGGCCACTCCGCCCAACTCGTCCAAACGCCAGAGCACGGCGTCGTCCATCGACTCGCAGCTCTGCAAAATGACGATGGGAAGCCCCGCCAAGGGGCCTTGCAAATGCCGGGACACCGGCTCGGCCATCACGACCCTCGGAGCCGGCAGCGGAGCCACGTCCTGATCGATGGTGCGCTTCGCTCCTGCCACTCCTTCCAGATCCTCGTCATCCAACGGATATTCCTGTGCCTGTGATCGCCGCAGCACCGGAGCGTCGATCAGATCCTGATAGGCGAGATGACCTTCATATAGAATCAAATTGGCGGAACGGGCCGCAGTGAGAATCTCCGGCGAATCGGTCAGCTTGCCATAGAACTCATCGACATGCACACCGAAGTTTTTGAACTCGGCCGCCGTCACGCGACTGATCGTTTCGCATAGCGGCAAGGATCGCCGCGTGACGCCGGAGTTCGCAACCATCAACAGCCGCGGCGGACAGTTGGCCAGCAGCCGCTCGCGCAGCAGCCCGCGGACGAAGAAGACCGAGGAGTCCCCCAGCGACTCCAGAGGAATCCGGCCGACGCCGAGCGTGGCCAACCGATCGGGCTGGGTGGGAACGAATGGCTCCGTGCGGACCATATAGTGCGGCGGTGGAGCGGGTACTACGGCAGCAGTTCCGCCGGACATCGTGGTTCCGCCGGACACAGCAGGGATTCCGCCGACAGGGATTGGTTGCGGAATTACTACGGGCGGCACCTCGTGGCCATCTTCTCCGCTGGCCGTATCGAGTTCCGTAAGACGATATCCGATTGAAGCGTAGTCAGCCAGAAGGGTCACCGTCCGCGGTTGCAACGACTCGCGACGTATCAACTGTTGCACGTCGGCCTCAGCCACGCCGGCGGCTTGGGCATGTGTCAACACCACCGGCGCGCCCCGGGCGGAACTCAGGTAGGGAGCGAGCCAGGCCGTATGCCCAACCTTTGCCCGATCATCCGGAGCACGAGCGATGATCACATTGCGAACCTTGTCGGCTCCCAGTGCCGCGATCAGCCGGTGTTGTAACGCCTGGGGCGGTAGGATCTCAGAGGAGAGTGCGTGCTGCTGAATCCATTGAGGCGATTTTTTTGGATCGCTCACCGCAATAAGCATCCGCGCGACGGACAATTCTTTCAACGCCGCCGAGACTGCGGTTCCCGCTTCATTCTGCTCACAAAGCAGGATCGGCACCCCAAGACCCGCAGCCAACGCGCTGCCGAGGATCACGGCCTCCGGATCGTCGGCCATCGCCACAACGACTTCGCGCGAGTGATTCCAGAACCGCTTTGCTACCGCCGCGCTGGCCGCGCTGGGATCGCAGCCGATGCACAGCAACTCAGGCGTTCGTTTTTGCAACGTGGCACCGAGCTTCAACGGATTGGACGTCACTAGCACGATCGGCCGCCGGCCCGGGGTGAGAGAAAGCAACCATTCCGCCTCCCGTGTCGGCGGACTGGTGAGTGCCATCACCAAAGGGCTGGGGCCTGATTTCCGGAGATGAGCGGCCACCGGCGCCACCAGGGCCAAGGTCCAGGGATAGTTTTCCGAGGCCATGATCCAGGGGATATCGATCGTTGCACCAGCCACTCGCCGTTCCGCACTCGCGGTAACTTGCGGTGACTTCGCAGCGACCGCCACGGTCCCAAAAGCGATGGCGACCGCGATCCACGCAAAGAGGGCCGGAATAACGGACAAACGACCCTTCCAGTTCTGTGTTCGGAACGGGAATAATTGTAGGCAGTTCATTGAGATCAAGCTCCTATCCTCCATCCATGATAGAAGAATAGCTTTTTTTGGGGGGAGTGAACAGGCGGGGTCGGCTTTGTTGGGCGTGGACTCAATACGGACAAAGTCCATTTTCCTGCTTCCTTACTGGTAACGCAAGGGCGAAAACCCACTCGGGTGGTCTGTCGCGAACACAGAATTAGCAACAGGTGTACTGTTTTTATTCCCTCGTCTTCCACCCTCTTGTTCTGCCCCGCTCTCTCCTCACAATCGCAATAAGTTTTTCGGTGGAAATATCCGCCTTGATCGAGGGAACGTCCAGGGGAGACTTCGGTGCTGCCTCGGGCGTCAATGCAAATGTTCTTCCGTCTTGCCGACGAATCAAAACCTTGCCCGTCGCCTCTGCTTTTTCGAGCACCTTGGCGAGCTTTTGTCTTGCTTCGGAATACGTGTAGACGTCCATCTCACACCTCGATTAGGTTCACGCCAATTCTGGTTGCGGCGCGCCGTAGGGATACGTCCAGAGTCAGCAGTGGCGCGGAATGTCGCGAAGCACAATCCAGGAAGTATGCGTCATGGGCATACATGTTTGTCCGGTTAGCCAGTGACAAAGCATTTGCTAAGTCGACATTTACAAACCGCAAGGGAATACCGTCCAAGATTGCCAAACCACGGTGAGCATCCTGAAGCCGCATCCGGTGCTGCTTCAGCATTGCCGAGAAGGCATTTCCGACCTCCCACGGGATCGAGCCTGGACCGATGAGTGTGTGCCCCATCGTCGCCTCGACAATACGGTCCCTCTCCGGCTCCGCCACAATGACGGCAATCAGTGCCGATGTATCAATCACAATTTCCATGAGCGAGCTTTCTCAAAGACAATTGTACAATGTTCAGTCGGGATGTCAAGAGAAGCCCCCCCCCCTTGTTGCCACCATGGAACTGGTGAGAAGTAGCCCCTCTTCGACAAGAGCCTGCCAAAAAAATCTACGGCGAAAAGTGCCATCCAATGGCCCTGGATTGCCGCGCAGCATCATGCGGAACCCACCCATTCCACGAATTCCCGGAATGGGACACAACGCCGTTGGCGTAGATGGTTTCGTGGATACCGTTCCCCAGAAATCAGCACGAAAACGCTGAAGTTTTGGGTGCATGGTTGGGGTTCATTTCTTTCCGCCGTTTCGGCACTGCATGTAATACTTCTGGACATGAGTCACGCAAGATTGCCCGTTGGCCGCCATCTCCGCACAGCGGGCTTGGGGCGACTTGGCTCGCTCCAGTGCCGCTTTGGTTCTGGTCACGACTCCCTCCCGAACGTCTTGCTCAATTTCAGTCCTGGTCATGCCGAAACAGGCACAGATCGGTGCTGTCGGGTCTTTGGGGTAGGCGGGCTGCTGTAGATCGACCGCCAGAATAAGCCGCTCGAAACTGTCGAAATAGGCCACCGGGCATTGCGGCGACGGGCAGAAGTTGGCCGGTTTGGCAAGTCGGCCTCGCTGCACCTCGGTCAAGTACGTTGTCAGCGTCTTGTTTCCCACGGGTTCGCCTTGGGTGCCACAGCGGGGGCAATAGTCGGCGGTCTGATCGGGTTCTCGGACGAAGGCTTTGTTCATGGGACTTTCACCTACTTTTCACCAGTTTAACAAATTCTTCGATCAATCCTTCCTGCAGGCGTGAACGATCTTGCCGCCCCTCTGCTGAATGGACTTACTGCACTACTGCCACCACCGCCTCAACCTTGGCGGTGTCTGGTGAATCGAGGGTCAATGACGTGTTCTCGTTTCAGTTCCATAGATCACTTCTCCTGTAGCTGCTCCCATGTCACCTGTTGTTCACCAGCCATACGGAATAGTCGTCGAGAAGCTGGAAGTTGGACGACTTCTTATCGGTTGCCCGAAGTTCGGCAAGCCCAAGATCGAAAACTTTGCCGTCGCCCTTGCGCCGCACATGGGCAATGATGTCCTCCTCGAACATCATCCACTCCGCCCCCCCCTCTCGCCCAATTTTTAGGAGTTCATACTTGTCCGTATAGGAAGGCTGGGTCTTCCTGAGGCGTTCATACTCCGTTAGACTCCAGCCGCCATGGACATACGGTTCCTCCCAGCGAAAATCCTCAATGCCCTTCACCTCGCATGGCAACTGAAGATTGGACTTCAAGTGCTTGAAAAACAACTTTAAGGCATCCTCTTGCGTCCCCTCGGAGTCATCCCCGAGGATCGCATCCCACCGCTTCATCTGCTCGTCATACTTGCTCATGGTCTGTTCCTCCTTCTCGAATAACATTCCAACCAGAAATCACCATGGCCTTGAATTCCATTGGTTTATTGACCCTGTATTCCAAGTTCATCGAATGTAATACCCCTCAGTTTACCCCCCCATCGTGACGAAAACAAGAACCCTGGCGGCGATTCACGGAGATCAAGGCAATGCATGAGGAAGCTGCTACTTGCATTTGTATCCAGCCCAAAGGATAATTCTGGTTCGATGGGCCGTCGCTCGACAAAGTGATCGCCAAGGAGGAGGCAATACCTTGGCGGGAAGCAACCGCAGTGATTCGCGACGCGGCCATGCCATCTTTTGTGTCTATCGAGGGTGGTGCTTGACACCCGCTCGTCCAAACGGGTGGGTGTCATTTTCGATCTTTTTATGATCCAGGGTGTCAAAGAGGGTGTCAACTACGTTTTTTATCTAACAACAAATACAGAAAACGCCTTAAAATAAGGCACGCGAGAAAAGCAATAGATAGTTTTGAATACTGCTTATGGAACCACTCCCTATGACCGAACTCCCCAAACAATATAATCCCGCCGCGGCACAACAGCGTTGGTACGCGTTCTGGGAATCCCAAGGTTTCTTCCATAGCGAGCCGAATAAGGCGAAAAAGCCCTACTCGATCGTTATCCCGCCGCCGAATGTTACCGGCGCGTTGCACCTGGGCCACGCGCTGAACAACACACTGCAAGACATCCTCATTCGCCAGAAGCGGATGCAAGGTTTTGAAACCTTATGGATGCCCGGCACCGATCACGCGGGCATCGCCACCCAGGCGGTGGTCGAACGACGCCTGCTGCAAGAGGAAAAGCTCAGCCGGCACCAACTGGGCCGCGAGGGGCTTGTGGCCCGAATATGGCAGTGGAAGATCGATTACGAAAAGCGGATCCTCGGCCAACTCAAGGAGATGGGCTGCACCTGCGATTGGCAGCGGACCCGCTTCACCCTCGATCCACAGTGCGCCCGGGCAGTGCGGCACACGTTCTTCAAGATGTTCCGCGACAAACTCATTTATCGCGGCAAGCGGTTGGTAAACTGGGATACCATGCTGCAAACGGCCGTCAGTGACGACGAGGTCTTTCACGAGACCGTGGCGGGCAATTTCTGGTACGTCAACTATCCGATCATCGACCCCAAGCCGGGGGAACCGAACTGCGTGACCGTCGCCACAACGCGGCCGGAGACGATGCTCGGTGATGCGGCCGTGGCGGTGCATCCGGAACCGGCCGCCGCGCTCGACAAGGCAGAAACCGAACTCAAAGCCCGGCTGGATGTGGCCGGAGCCAAAGAAAAGCCAGACCTTCAGAAGCAGATCGACGATCTTCGAGAGCGTCGCCGCACAATGCTTGGCGAATTGGAAACTCTGGCCCGCATGGCCCGCGACGGCCGCAAGGCGCAGTTACCGCTGTTGAACCGCGAGATCCCGCTGGTGGCCGACGTTTGGGCCAAACCTGAGTTGGGCACCGGCTGCGTCAAGATCACGCCGGCCCACGACCCCAACGACTACGAAGTTGGTTTACGGCAGGGCCTGCCGATGATCAATATTTTGAACCTTGACGGCACACTCAACGAGAACGCCGGCCCTTACAAGGGCCTCGTAATTCAAAAGGCCCGGCAGGCGGTGGTGGCCGACCTGGAGAGGCAGGGTCTGCTGGCCAAAACCGAGGACCGCGAGATTGAACTGGCCCACAGCGACCGCTCGAAAACACCCATCGAGCCACTCTTGACCGACCAGTGGTTCGTCAAAATGGATCATCTGGCCCAGACTGCCATGGACGCCGTGAGCGATGGCCGCGTAAAGATCCTGCCGGAACGGTATGCGAAGAGCTATCTCGATTGGCTCAGCGAAAAACGTGATTGGCCAATCAGCCGGCAGCTTTGGTGGGGACATCAGATTCCGATTTGGTATTGCAAGACGGCAAGCGAAGCCGATCTGCAAAAGGCGTTTGCCGGCCGCGACGACGTGGTCTGGTATCGCGACGAGCAGTACGGTCAGTGGCTGATTTGCGCCGAGGAACAAGATCTCGACGAATCGGCCGTGCCGGGTCACAAGCTTGTCCGCGAGCAGGACGTGTTGGATACCTGGTTCAGTTCGGCCCTCTGGCCGCATTCAACGCTCGGCTGGCCGGAGCAGACGCCGGAATTGGCGTACTACTATCCCACGAACGTGCTCATCACCAGCCGCGATATCATCACGCTCTGGGTTGCCCGGATGGTGCTCACGGGGTTGTACAACGTCGGCGAGATTCCTTTCCACGACGTGTTCATCCATCCCAAGATTCTCGACGGCTATGGTGAAGGCATGTCGAAGTCGAAGGGGAACGGTGTCGATCCGATCGATGTGATCGAAAAATTTGGGGCCGACGCCCTGCGGTTCGGGCTGGCCTATATGACCACCGAGACGCAAGACATCCGCATGCCGGTTGAGTTTGAATGTCCGCATTGCGATAAGCTGATCGAGCAGACCAAGGCCAACCGCGTCCTGCCGCGGGTCAAGTGCAAACACTGCGGCAAGGAGTTTTCCACGCAATGGGCCGAAAAGCCTGACGACAGGGCATTACCGCGTGGGGCAGTGGTGAGCGAGCGGTTTGAGCTGGCGCGGAACTTTTGCAACAAGCTTTGGAATGCCTCACGGTTCACCTTGATGAATCTGGAAGGCTACATGCCCGGCGCGGTGGAGGACACCGATCTGATGGTCGAAGATCGCTGGATTCTCAGCCGCTTGTCGACGGTCACGCAAGAGACCACGACGGCCCTGGCCGAGTACCGCTATGCCGACGCGGCGAAGAGTTTATACGGCTTTGCCTGGGACGAATTCTGTAGCTTTTACGTCGAGATGGTCAAGGCTCGCCTGGGCGACCCAGCCGCGAGGCTGACGGCCCAGCGGGTGCTGGCCCATACGCTCGACACGCTGCTCAGACTATTGCACCCGATGATTCCCTTCGTGACCGAAGAGGTATGGCAGTTGCTGGCCGAAGCTGCACCCCAGCGCGGGATCGAGCAGCCCCCCTGCCCCTCTGGGGAAGTGTGTGCGGGCGAAAGCATCATGGTTGCCCCTTGGCCGCAGGCCGACGCGGCCCGGCAGAATGCGGAGATCGAGGTCCGCTTCGCGCGGTTTCAGGAGGTTCTGAGGGCGATTCGCGACATTCGCGGGCGGCAGAATGTGCCGCAACGGACGCAGATCAATTTCGCAGTCCGCTGTGACACGGCCACGGCCGATCTGCTCAAGCCAATGGAACCGTACTTTGTATCCATGGCTGGAGCGAGGCCGACCGGCTGGGGCCCAGAGGTCACTCCTCCGAAACTTTCAGCCAATGTGGCTTTGACCGGGATGGAAGTCTTCGTCGACCTGGCCGAATTGATTGACGTAGGTGCCGAAGTCGAGCGGAAAAAGCAAGAGATCGTTCGTCTCGATGGCCTCATCACCGCGAAGCGCAAGAAGCTCGAAAACGCCAGCTTTGTCGAGCGCGCTCCCGCTGCCGTGGTGCAAGGAGAACGGGCTGCGCTGAAGGATCTCGAAGATCAACACGCAGCCGCGACTGCGGTGGTTGAGCGGTTGAGAGGTGGTTTGTCCCGTGGGGACTTATGATCGGCGCATCAGTAAGTGTCGCAAGAAAAGTAGCAGGCACACTCCGTGTGCCGTCCGCCCCTACTCG
>JBAWVO010000234.1:0-10166 GCA_037147235.1 Planctomycetota bacterium
TGGAAGTTCACGAGGCATGAACGCCAACAGCCTGATCGGCTGCTGCAAGTGCATTCGACTCAGACGCACGACTTGGGAACGATCGCTGCAAATCGTTGTACAGAAATAACTTGCGGCAACACACATACACAATTTGGTTGCCACTGCTGCGGAATCGGGTTTCTTCGACGAAAGTCAATGTAAGAGGAAACTTTTTCTCACCGAAGCAACACCGAAGCAACCTATTGCGTTTTAGGGGGATGCAGCGTATACATTGGGGTCTGGGTCACCGTACTTCGTCCGGGGAGTCGATGATGCGCTCTGGACGGCGTGATAAAGGTGACTTGTGACTCACAATCCGTATGCAAATCCTTTCTCAACCCCACTAAAGGAATGGCTCCGATGGCAGACTCGGCGGAGATACGCGAGACTCGTAGCTTGACTGCTATGTTGCAGCGGGCAACAGAATGGGTCTCGTCCACGAACGGTCACGGCTAGGCCTTGATCATAACTTTGCCAACTGCTGTCACTGCTAGTTCGACGTAGGGTGGGTGAAGCATCGAATGGTGCGTTACGCGAACGGATCTGGAACAGCGGTAAGTGCTGTCAGCGTCTCGACTTCGTGCGCAACCCACCATTTCCCGGCCGGTTCGCTCCACGCACCCTACGGCCTGCCGTCACTGCTAGCGGTTGGCAAGGTTATGATCAAGGCCCACTTCAGGGCCTTTTCGCCCTGGGGGTCGTCAATAACTTTGCCGAAGTAATAGGCTTTGCCACGTACCTTCTTTGCCCAGTATCCCCTTGAATGAGGGAATAATGGAAAGTTGGTATCGGGCATGGGCTTGTCACTGAGCGTTTTGTGAGTAACACTAGACATAGTTCATTTCCTTGCTGACACGGGGTGTGCGGTGACGAGTGGTTCGGGTGTACGGTGTACTAGTGGGTGTACGAACAATACACCTAAGCATACTCAACCCCTGTAAATGTCAAGAACAGCCGGGAAAATGGCAATTTTGGATGGGTGGCAGAGTGGTCTATTGCGGCAGTCTTGAAAACTGCAGTGGGAGAAATCCCACCGGGGGTTCAAATCCCTCCCCATCCGCTTGGTATCCTACAACGGACCCTTGGCTACAAGCAGTAGCGCGATTGAGAATGATACGAATTTCCCTACCCCGGCCTCCTCACCATGCCAACCTCCCCGCAGCAAGCTCGTTTTCTTTTTGTCACATGCCAAGTGGGGGCGGAAAAAGCAGTCAAGGGTGAAATGGCCCTGCGCTGGCCGGACTTCCGCTTCGCCTACTCGCGGCCCGGTTTTCTCACCTTCAAACTGCCGGAGCAGCAATTCCTTGCGCCCGACTTCAACCTCGCATCGGTTTTTGCCCGGGCCTACGGTTTTACGCTGGGAAAGGTCCCCCATGGCGATCCGGCCATTGCTGCCCGGGAGGCATGGAATCTGCTCGGCGACCGGCCGATTCGCCATATCCACGTCTGGGAGCGCGATCGGGCCGAACCGGGTGACTACGGTTTTGAGCCGTCGATCACGCCAGCGGCCATTGCCGCCTACGAGGCATTGCGGACCGCCTGCCCTCGTCCCCAGTGGCTTGCGCCCGGAAACCATCTCAAGGAAGAGGCTATCCCGGCCGACTGGATCGCCGACTGCGTGCTGGTTGATCCGGATCTGTGGTGGATCGGTTTCCATCGGGCGAGGTCTGCTGCGTCCTGCTGGCCGGGCGGGCTCCTCGGCCTTGATTTGCCCCGCGATGCGGTAAGCCGTGCCTGGTTAAAGATGGAAGAGGCCCTGCGATGGTCTCGATTACCCATCGCGCCGGGATCGCGTTTTGCTGAGATCGGCAGTTCCCCTGGGGGTGCAAGTCAGTCTCTGTTGGGGCGGGGATTCGAGGTCATCGGCATCGATCCGGCCGAAATGGCCCCCGCGGTTCTTGAAAATCCCAACTTTCGCCACATTCGCCGCCGCGCAGTCGAAGTTCCTCGTCGCGCGTTTCGCAAGGTTCGATGGCTCACCGCAGACATGAATGTCGCGCCCAATTTCACGCTCGATGCCATCGAGGCAATTGTGATTCATCCCGAGGTCAACATTCGGGGGATGCTTTTGACCCTAAAGCTACCGGAATGGCACTTGGCCTCCGAAATACCTGCCTATCTTGCCAGGATTCGCAGTTGGGGCTTCAATTTGGTGCGAGCTCGCCAGTTGGCCTATAATCGCCGAGAGATATGCGTGGCTGCCTTGCAAAAGCCATTTCACCGCAAACCCTTGAGTTGAGTTTGTGACTGAATCTTAGTGAAGCAGAATCTTAGTGAAGCCCTGTTGACGACATGGGTAAGCGACTTTAGAATACCTGTCCGTGCATTTCGCACGTTAATTGCTCAAGGAGACGCATAGTGATATCGCGACGGACCGCGAGGTATACAGGCCTGCTTCTTTTCGCCCTGGGTTCGCTTGTCCTTGGGAGTCAATTTGCCGTTGCCGGTGATCTGCCTTCTGCATCAGGTGAGACACCCTACCATCAGGTTTCGGGTGAAGAGCCGGTGAAGCCTGGATCGGGTAAGTCGGGTAAGGCCGTTTTGCCCGCAAGCAAGATTCGCGTGGTGCATGCGGAAACAGGGGTTGCGCTGGAAAACCAAGGCGAGAATAGCAAGCCGGCGTCGAAGAACTCGGCATCGGTATCAAAGGCTCATCCTAAGCAAACCTCTGAACCGGCGGTTGCAGAAGCTACCGAAGGAACCCTCGGTGAGCCGTTGGCCCCGGGCATGATCGAGATTCTTCAGCAGGAAATCCGCAACGCAGTTCGCAGTCGCGGCGTCGACGATAATTTCGCTCGCTTTCAACGCTATTCCGGATATAAGCTCGATTCGTCCGCCGCGGCCTACACCGGCTCGGAGTTTGCGGGGAACTGCCGCCTGTCGTGGTACGACCACATGTTGCGCCACCCCTTGGGTGCCGTGGCGGAAGCCGAGCAATTCACGCGCAACGTGCATACGGCAATTCTCAAGGACCGCGGCGGATTGGCTCACTTGCTGCCGATCATCGCCGACAAGCTCGATCTGCCCAAGCGCGAGGTGCGAAAGTATCAGAAAGCCAAAACGCCCCAGGAGGCTCTCGACATTGTCAAGCAAGCCTTGATTGAAGCCAGGGCGGCCCAGGCCGCGGCACTCGCCCCGCTCACCAAAGGCGAGATCCGAGAGCTGGCGACTCATATCTATCCCGTCATGGTTGGGCAAAACAGCGTGGGCCATACGCTCAACGACCGCGGCACCGGCCGCCGGCTGATTGATCTGATGGAAAAGATGGACCGCAGCGCGATGCTCACCGCGGCCGAGGCCCTGGTTCCGCTGACCGATCCAGACTTGCTCGATCAATTGAAGAACTATCCGGACAGCGGCAATGTGACCGTGGCGGGGGTTACCGGGCATGTTGTGGCCAAGATCGAGACGCCTGCCGGTGCGATTATCATCGGCGGCAAAGAGCCGAACACGTATCATCTTGATTCTCTCGGCGACGTGGCCTTGGTGATCGATCTGGGCGACGAAAATACTTACCACGACGGCACCGTTTCAATCAACCGGCCGTTGTTGGTGAACATCAACCTCGGCGGCAGCAATGTTTATCGGTCGGCCAAGCCGGCCGTTCAAGGCGGGGCGATTCTAGGCGTCTCGATGATCGTCAACGCGGAAGGCGGCAACCACTACGACGCCAATGATCTGGCGCAAGCCTCGGCCATCGGCGGCGTCGGAATCATCGTCGAGTTCGGCGGCAAAAACACGTACCGCGGCGTGCGACGCGTCCAAGGTCAGGCGGTCGGCGGCCTGGGAATCATCATCAGCCACGGCGGCAGCAACAGTTATCACGCCGGCATGTGGGGCCAGGGGCTTGGTGGCCCGCTGGGCTTCGGCATCATCGACGACATTCAGGGCAACGACCACTATTACCTTGGCGGGCTTTATACCAACTCCTACAAGCCTGAAACTCCCGGCTACGAAGGATTTGGCCAGGGCGTCGGCGCCGGCATCCGCCAGGTCGCCTGCGGCGGTGTCGGCATGTTACTCAACGGCGGCGGACACAACGTCTATGAATTCGATTATCTGTCCCATGGCGGCGGCTACTGGTGCGGCCTGGGCTTTGCTCGCGACTTCGGCGGTTATAGCAAGCGACTCATCGCCCGCAAAAATTATTACGGCGGCGACCGCACGGAGAGTCTTTACCAACGATTCGGTTGTGGTTGGGGCTGCCACTATGCCCAGGGCTTCTGTTTCGACGACAAGGGACACAGCACCTTTGAAGGCACGATCATGGGGAGCGGCATGGGCTGGGATTGCTCGGTCGGCGCCTTGTGTGTCTTCGGCGGCGACAATCACTTCGAGGCCGCCAACAGTTTAGTCCAGGGTTGCGGCGCCCAAGGAAGCGTCGGCATCCTCTATCTGTACGGTGACGACTCCGTGTTCAAGGGCTATGGCCAGGGCTACGCATCGTCGAACTTGACGTATCACAACGCCAACGACTGCGGCGGCAACTTCAGTTTTCTGGTCAGCTATGGGGCAGGCAACACGTTTGGCTGCGGTGCCAAAGAGCACTCGATCATCCAGCGAGGCACTTCCGGCGGATTCCTCATCAGCCGACCCCGCCACGATCAGCCAACACCGACTGCCAACCGCCCCGGCGAGAAAACCACGGCCGGGCCGTAAGGCCCGGCACAGAAATAAGTGTCGCAAGAAAAGTAGCAGGCACACTCCGTGTGCCGTCCGCCCCCCGCTCGACGAGTGGGCAAAACACGCAATTATTTCTGTGCTAGTCCTAAGTAATATAGCCCTACGCATTTTCCAGAGCATGATGCAAGGAGAGTTCTCGATGTTGGTCAAGTTTCGTGTCCCATTGGTCGGATTCATTGCCGTCACTTTTTTGCTCGCTTCGGCAAGCCCGATCCTGGCCGCCAACCCAAAGACCCCGACGGCCAAAGCCAACAAGGCCGATTCGCCCAGCGCGCTCGCACCCGCGGAGGGGGCGACCGAGTCGGCTGCACCGGCTAAGTTGGAGGCGAAGAAAGTGAAGCAACTCTCCCAGGAAATGGCCGAACGTCGCGATCGTGTACGGCGACTGCTGACGACCCTTCGTACCCAACCTTTCAACACGCAACAGAACACCTGTACTGACGTTCTGGAGTTCTGCCGTGCTTTCGGCTGTGAAACGGAATTGACCGACAATGTCGCTTCCGGCCAAAAGGTCAACGGCATTACCTGCCTCTGCTGGAATATGCCTTGTGGCGGTTATGAGCTGATGACGATCAGCGAAGGGCATCTCACCCCACGCGTCGGTTACGGCTATCAGAACAACTCCTCCGAACTGGCCGCGATCCTGGCCCAATCGCACGTTCCGGCCAACTACCCGGCACGTGCGGGCAAGACCGTTCGCACGGTTGCCGATTTGATCGAGTACGAAAAGCTCACCTGTCGTCCCAGGCTCGATATGTCGTTGAAGCTCGTGGCCCTGGCAAATTATGTTCAGGAACCTTCCTGGAAAGACAGCATGGGCGATGAGTGGACGCTGCAACGGGTCGTCGCCGAAGAATTGAGCCGGCCCGTGGGTACGCATCCCCACGCGGCAACCAACCGACTGCTCGGACTCTGCGCCGCCTTGGAGCGTTTCAAGAACGACAAAATTTCACTGGACGGCAAACTGGCCCAGGTAAAACAGTACATCGACGAGTCGATTGACTACGCATCCTCGTCCCAGAACCCCGACGGCAGTTGGGGCCAGCTAACGAAACGCGATTATGCCACGGCCGTCTCCTACACGGCGCACATGCTCGAATGGCTCCTCTCAGCCTTGCCCGCCAGTCGCCTTGAAGAACCTCAAATCGTGCGTGGCGTTGATTTTCTGTACAACACGTTCCATTCGTCGCACTATCAGAATTACATTTCGACGATGAGCACCCGTGAAATTTCCGCGGCAATGCATGCCGCTCATGTATTGAATACGTATGATCGTCGCGTATTCGTTCCGGCCGATCTGCCGCCCGGTACAACACCGGCCAAGACGAAAAAAGAGTAAGAGACGGCAAGAACGATTACGCAGTTATGGGCACAAGACTACGGAATCGACTTCAAAGCGAACTGGCTCACCAAGGCCTCGATCATAACCTTGCCAACTGCTGTCACTGCTAGCTCGACGTAGGGTGGGTGAAGCATCGAACGGTGCGTTACGCGAACTGATCTGGAACAGCGGTAAGTGCCTTCAGCGTCTCGACTTCGTGCGCAACCCACCATTTCCCGGCCGGTTCGCTCCACGCACCCTACGGCCTGCCGTCACTGCTAGCAGTTGGCAAGGTTATGATCGAGGCCGCTCACCAAATCGGACGTCGGGAAATGCGTCCCTTGGCGATTCCCGGGTGAACGCTTCAATCGAAACGCAATAAATAACCATAGCGGTGAATGTTAATTCGCCACAAGGGTGTGTTTGCGGATAATTACGTCAAAATTACGTGAGTTTGCGTAAACTACACGAACTTTGCGGACGAAAATAGTAGCAAGCGGTTTTAGAACCTTGCACGCATGCGAGACGCCTACGCCACATGTCGGTTTTGCAACGGTTTCTAACGCACCTGTATTGATTGGGTTAGTCTTTTCTACTTTTTCGTTCTCTGGCAAGGTTTCAGTGGTGTTGCGATCAGTTCCTCTCATAACCTTCGCATTGTTGGCGATTAGTTCGACCGGTTGTCTGTTTTCGGGAAGACCATGCGTCCCCGGCAATTGGCACTACCACAGTTACGGCTGTCGGCATACAGTAGGTTCAGGGGAATGCCAAACCTGCCAGACACCTCACCCCGACCCTCTCCCAGAGGGTGAGGGGAACCCGATCCGGCCCCGAATGCCAACGCAAACAGACTCGGCATCCAATACGGCCGGGAATACCGTTGCGGCGGGTGTCCAAAAGTGTAGTTGGCAACAACCGGACGATATGCCCCCACCCCCCGCGCTCGCGGCTAACGCCCCCGAAGGAACCCCGCAACGCGGGCATGCAACTCAGCCGGTGCCTCACGTCTGGGGCTATTTTGGTGCTTCGGGGAGATGGTAAGCGATGGGAGATCGTTCGTTCGTGTAATGTCCCCCTAGATTCACCATTCTTCCCGACTGATGCTATCAGCAAACTTTGCTCAAGCCGCATTCTCATTGCGACGAAGATTGATAAGGGCAACACCCTTAATTGCGAACGAATTCAACCATGTTCCAAGACGGCTCCCTCAGCGACGATAAAACGCCCGGCGGCGGGCCTGTCCAGGCCGTTGCCGATTGGGTTGCCGACTTAGGTGGCGTGGTGATCGATTGGCTTGTGGGTCTAGGCAGCGTCGCCCTGTTTGCGTTTCGCACGTTCTTGTGGCTGACGACTCGCATGGTGCGTCGGGAAACGCTGATACCATCCTTTTACCAGATTGGCGTTTTGAGCCTGCCCGTGGTGGCGTTGACGGGGACCTTCATCGGCATCATTCTGGCGGTGCAAGCCTACGGCCAGTTCCACTTATTGGGCATGGAATCTCGGTTGGGTGCCGTGATCAATCTTTCTCTGGTGCGTGAACTGGGGCCGGTGCTGGCCGCAACCATGCTGGCCGGCCGCGTGGGGAGTGCCATGGCGGCTGAACTTGGCACGATGCGCGTGACCGAGCAAATCGACGCCATGGCAAGCATGGGCGCCAATCCGATCCAATATCTCGTCGTGCCGCGATTTCTCGGCTGCCTGCTGCTGATTCCCGCCCTGACCATCATGGCCGACTTCATGGGTGTCGTCGGCGGAGCCCTCTACAGCGTTTACTTATTGAACATTGATTGGCATCATTACTTGAAGCACTCGCAAGATTACGTTCGTGGATTCGACATTTTTGCCGGCGTTTTCAAGAGCCTGTTCTTCGGGGGTGCCATCTCGCTGATCAGTTGTTACCACGGTTTTCATTGCGATCCCGGTGCTGAAGGCGTCGGTCGCGCGGCCACGACCGCATTCGTTTACTCGTTCGTGGCCATCCTGATGCTCGACGTCGTTTTGGCCATCGGACTGGAGTCCGTTTACTTGGCCTTCTGGCCGGAAGGTCCGAAGCTGTTCTGAATCATGGTCAAGCCCGACAAAGACACCGGTACGCAAGAACCGCTGATTCGCATCGAGCAACTGAGCGTAGAGTTCGGCCGGCACGAAGTGCTGCACGCCATTGACTTGGCGATCCTCCGCGGAGAGACGCTGGCCATCATCGGTGAAAGCGGTTGCGGCAAGACCGTGCTTTTGAAAACGATCATCGGCCTGTTGCATCCGACGCGGGGGGCGGTGATGTTTGACGGCCAAGACCTGGCCCGGTTGGGCGAGCGGGCCTTGACGCGAGAGCGGATCCGTTTCGGCTTCGTTTTTCAGCAGGCGGCTTTGTTTGACAGCATGACCATCGCCCAGAACGTGGCCTTTCCCTTACGGCAACACACACGCAAGAATACCGCCGAGATTGAAGAGATCGTCATGGCGAGGCTGGCGGAAGTTGGCCTGCCGGAAAGTGTGCGGTTCAAAAAGCCGGCCGAGCTTTCCGGCGGCATGCGCAAGCGGGTTGGCTTGGCTCGTGCCCTGGCCTTGGAACCGGAGGTGGTACTTTACGATGAACCGACGACGGGCTTGGACCCGATCATGAGCGACGTGATCAACGAATTGATCTTGGAAACCCGTCGCCGCCACTTGGTGACGAGCGTAATGGTGACGCACGACATGCGGTCGGCCCTGAAACTGGCCGATCGAATTGTGATGCTGTATCCCCTCCCACGTTTGCAAAAGGGAGAGTCACAGATCCTCTTCGACGGCACGCCGGCAGACTTGGAGCAAAGCAGCGACCGCCGCGTGACGCAGTTCGTCCATGGCGAGGCTGGGGAGCGATTGATGGAAATGCAGAACGGAATTTAAGAGAAAGGTACGCAGATGATGAACGAACGCATTATGCAATTCCGCGTGGGGGTCATGGTCTTGGCGACGATCCTGATCGCCACGATCCTGGTCTTGCTTTTCATGGGATCGACTCCCTTGCTGCATGGCACGTACACAATCTTCATCAAGTTCAACGACGCCCCAGGCGTGACCCGCGACACTCCGGTCCGCAAAGCCGGCATCCGCATCGGCCGGGTGCGGGACGTGCAGTTTGCCGACAACGACGCCGGGGTGATCGTCACCGCGGAGATCGACCGCGACCGCCGCCTGCATAACGACGAGCAATGCCGGGCGACGAGTTCGCTCCTGATGGGCGATGCCTGGCTAGAGTTCGTGAGGGTCGCGAATTTCCAAGGCGAAAAGACCCCTCTCGAAAATGGCACCATCCTGCAAGGGCAGATCGCCCCGGACATGACCGGCTCGATTGCCGGCCTGCAAGGACAGGCCCTCCAGACCCTGACTACGCTTACGAAAGCCGGCCAAGACATCGACAGATTGGTGAACCGCGTCGATGGGCTGTTGAAAAAGAACGAGGATCGGATCAACAATATAACCAACAAGGCCGAGATGGCATTGGATGCCAGCAACGATCTTCTCGGCGATCCGAAACTTCGCGAGCAGATCAAGCAGACGATCGCCGAAATGCCGGCCGTACTCAAGGAGACGCGAGCCACGGTGGAGCGAATGAGCGGAACCTTTGCCTCGCTGGAACAGAACATGAAGAACATCGAGGGCTTGACCAAGCCGCTAGGCGAACGCGGCACGAGCCTGGTGGGCGAGTTTGATTCGAGCATGAAGAAGCTCAACCAGTTGGGCGATAACATGCTGCGATTCAGCCAGGAGTTGAACGACCCGCAGGGTTCTCTAGGAGCTTTGTTGCGAGACAAGGAGCTCTATCAGCAGATGATTCACATCGCGAAAAACATCAACGAGTTAACCCGCGACTTGAAGCCGATCGTCGACAACGTATGGGTCTTCACCGATAAAATCGCGAGGCATCCGGAGTCGCTCGGCGTTCGCGGGGCGATCAAGAAAGACGCCGGGCTCAAGGACAGTACTTCCATCAACGGCTCCGAAGCGGACAATCCCGAAAACGGTCGTTGGCCGATCGGCGGCAGCGGGCGGTGGAGCATCGGCGGGCGGTAATGATTGATCTGCCTTGATCATAACCTTGCTAACTGCTGTCACTGCTAGCTCGACGTAGGGTGGGTGAAGCATCGAATGGTGCGTT
>JBAWVO010000235.1:0-10077 GCA_037147235.1 Planctomycetota bacterium
AGAGAATACAAAGCATACCTAAATGAGAAAACCATATTATGTCTACTCGACATACTACGACTGCTGATCGCGCTGAGGGCGAATCGCCCTTTGCTCCCAATGCCGATCATTTGCGGCTGGCTGCCTTGCACGAGAAAAGCGACGTCCAGGCCGAATCCCGTTTCGATCGGTTACGGGAGACGGAACACTTCCTCTCGGAGGCGGCGGTGCTGCCCGCGGAAGATGAGTATCTGCCCGTCTCTGCATGGACGACCCACGTCCCCTTCATGCACTGCCTGGTCCGCTACATGCGCCCCAGGCGTTTTGTGGAACTAGGGAGCCATTACGGCACGAGCTTCTTTGCCGCCTGCCGTACGGTTCTCGAACTGCCCGGCCATACGGAGTGCATCGCCATCGATAGCTGGCGAGGTGATGAGCATTCGTCGCACTACCCTGAAGAAGTATTTGAACAATTCAAACGCCGCCTCGATTCGTCTTACGCTGGCTTCGCGTCCTTCGTTCGCGCCCGGTTCGGCGAAGCGGTCGGGAGTTTTTCCGACGGTTCAATCGACTTACTGCACATCGATGGCTATCACACGTACGACGCCGTCAAGAACGATTTTGAGAGTTGGTTGCCGAAGATGTCCGATGCCGGCATCGTCATCATGCATGACACATGTGTGCGGAGCGGTAACTTTGGCGTGTTCCGTTTCCTGGATGAGCTTTCCAATCGTTATGCCTGCGTGAATCTCGCTCATGATAGTGGATTGGCGATCGTGTCCGTCGGCAAGGCCCAAACGCGATGCCAGAAGCTCGTCGAGGCATGGGCGGCCGATGAGGGGCTGGCAAACGTGGTGGTCGAGTTCTTTAAGTGCGCCGGGTTCTTCAGTTCGCGCTATGGCGAACTGCAGAAAGCCGTCGCCGAGCGCAATCAGCGGCAGCAACTCACCGAGGACGAAGTGGCCAGTTTGCGAACTGAGATTCAGCAAGCTGCCGCTGCATTGGCCGTCGCGCACACCCAACTTACGGAAGCCTGCCAACAGATAGCCGACCTGAATCAAACAGTAGAATCTGTAGAGCGATGGCAGAAGCGTTCTTGGTTTAATCGCGCCTTTCACAAATGGCGCCGACCTGAGGCAAGCCGAGGGAAGATTGGCCTTCTAAAAAAGCTGGAACGATCTATTCGGAAGCGGTGCGGGCTGAATTGACCGCGCTGCGAGCCTCGGTGTCCTGGCGGCGCGGAAGGCCGCCATCCGAGTCCTGGATTTTATGGACAATTCTATATCGACCAGCATCCCGTGTTTAGTGGGTTGAGGTAGCACTTGGTTCTGACACGTCAGGATGTTGTGAATTCGTTTGGCGATTGCAAACGCAAGGCGAAATTTTCAGTTGACAATGTTAGATGAGGGCTATAAAAAGGGTCGCCCTCATGAAGTGCGTCATGCCAAGTGTCAACGAATATTCGCACTTCCTCATTGAACCTGCATTGCTTCTCAATGGTATCATCCGCTCCGCGCGTCTTTGACTCGTAGTGCGTCAACGCAGCGAAAGGAGTCCACACAATCCAGTACCCCTTGCGACGGATGCGCATACACAAATCGATGTCGTTGAAGGCGATGGCGAACCGCTCATCAAAGCCTCCTACCCCCTCGAAGACCTCCTTGCGGAGCATCAAACAGGCACCCGTAACAGCCGACATATTCTGAGTCACCACCAGTCGGTGGAAGTATCCGGTCGACGACCCGGAAAAATACTTGTGCGCATGACCCGCAACGCCGCCGATTCCTAAAATGACCCCCCCATGCTGGATGTCGCCATCGGGATAGAATAGCTTGGCTCCGACCGCTCCCACCTCGGGTTGCATGGCGTGCTCCAGCATGCGTTCCAGCCAATCCGGGTTCCTCGCTTGCGTATCGTTGTTCAGAAGCAGGAGTACCTCACCGCGGGCCTGGGTCGCAGCGAAGTTATTCAACTTGGAGTAGTTGAAGCGATCATCCCAGGGAATCAGGCGAATCTCAGGCCGTCGTTCCAGAGTCCGGTAGTAAGCAAAAGTTTCGGGACGGCGGCTTTGGTTCTCGACAAGGAGAATTTCATAGTTTGTGTAGGTTGACCCCGCAATCGATTCAAGGCAACGGTCCAGCATGTCGACATGGTCTTGGGTTGGGATAATGATGGATACCATCGGTCTGCGGAGTAGGGACCGCCGGACATCATACGTATGAGGAGACACGCCATCGGTAACTGATCCCGCGATTGCCTGCCGGGCGAGGTGCTCGCGAACGGCCTTTTTGCCTGCCTGGTGCGCCTCGTTCTTACCCGCTCCTTTACTCATGGAAGCGCGATGTTGCCGCCAATGGTAAAGAATCTTGGGAATATGATAAATATGCGATGCTCGTTCCGTAGCGCGCAAAACTAGGTCGTGGTCCTGCGAACCATCAAACCCCTCTCGTAATCCGCCAACTCTTTCCAGCAGGTCGCGGCGAATCACGACCAGATGGCAGATGTAGTTGTGGCTACGGAGCGTATCGGGGGACCAGTCCGGTTTGAAATGAGGGTGCTCTCGGTTTCCATTTTCATTAAGGTGGTCCTCGTCCGAGTAAATAAAGTCCAGTTCAGGCTCGTCATTCAAAGCCCTCACGACTTCAAACAAGGCAAAAGGCGCCAACGTGTCATCGTGATCCAAGAAGGCGATGTAGTCGCCGGAAACCAGTTCCAAAGCCGCGATCGAATTGCCGGCGATTCCGCGGTTCTCCGGCAGGAGTGCCAGACGAATTCTCGCATCCCGGCGAGCATATTCTTCCAGAATCCGCGCTATCTCCGCTGCGGGGCTTGCCCCGTCGGCTAAGCAGATCTCCCAATTCTCGTAGGTCTGCGCAAGCACGGAATCGAGCATGGCCCTTAAATAGGCAACGGGCGGATTGTAGAGCGGAACCACGAGGCTGATTCGAGGTGAATGTGCGAATCGCAATTTGCGTTGTCGGCCAAGATCCTCAATGCTCGGTTCGTTTTCAACGATCCACTGCACATAACCGTTTCGCGAACAAGGTGTGTCGCCGGTCTTGTTCTTGCCAAACAACCACCTCCAGCAATTCCGCACGCCGCTCGCGATCCGACTCTCGTAGAAACGCAACTGGAGCCGTTTACGCCAACGACGGATTCGCTGTTCCAGCCTTCGACCCAACCACGGCCGTTTCATCGCAGGATTCTTGTCCATGGAGTGCTTTTCTGATCTTGTCTTCCTATTACGCTGAATCCGCAATGAGCAGTCTTCGCGGGGTGCGCCAGATTCAAACTACAGTAGAGGGCTACGGTCATGCTGCTGCTTCGTTACTCACCGGGGCATGAATAGTTACGCCACGAGATTTTTGTACGGACTCAGTTAATCGCCTTGTCAGGCCGAATTGCGTCAGCAACGCTACGACGGCTGCAAACCCCAACATAATGAACACATGGTAGCTTACAAGGAGATGGTTTATCACTTTATCCAGCCTACCCGTCTTGATAATAGCACTGACCGCCATCCCATCCGTTGTGCTTGAATCGGCAACACGAATATTGGCAGGCAAAATTGCTCGAATGTCGGGTGACGCAAGGATGGAAGCCAATCGCTTGGAATCGGGATAGGGCACATGGAGATATGGCTTGTCTTCCAGATGCTTGAAATCACCAGTAGCCAAATACGCCCTTGTGTTGATTTCCTGCGCAAGCCCAGTATCACGTTTTGCGGACAGATCGGCCGGAATGTGTCTGCCGGCGTACATCCCCAAAGAAATCAAGACTATGCTTGCCCAGACGGCCACACCGGGAATTGTCCAGCTATACCGTTTCCCGACACTGCCTTGGGCATTCGCAATCGAACATACAAAGTTCACCAGAATGCCAATCGCAAACAAATCCAGATAGCGCGAGGAACGATTGCCAACGGCCCGACCATAGGCAATGGTGACGGCTTGCCCAAGCGTCCATACGACGAGCGCTAGCAAGAACCAGTTGCGACTATTCGCTGGCGGACGTTTCCAAAGCATGACGCCAACAAAAACCAAAGCCGGTAGATTGACAATGAGTACTGCAAAGGACGAAATCGGCCAACCGAGAATTGCCGCCAATGCATGAAGAAATTGAGGAAACGAAGCGGCTTTCAACGCTGCATGGTGCGGCAAGGACGGGGACAGCGCGATGCCAATCGCGGCAAGGCCGGCAAGAATCGCAGCAGCAATCAACTGCTTGTGGGTTCTACGCAGCCCCATCGCATAAAACAGAAGACTTACGATTGCAGCAGCGGCAGGGGCGCAAATGCCTGATGCCATGGAGAGGAAAGCAAACATCGCACAAACCACACCGGCCCACCAACCGGCCGAAAGCGGATGTTGGGTTACGGTGAGCCACAAACAGGCAATACTGAATAGCAAGACAAAATAGAACTGCGACTGAAAGCCTGCTAGCGTGTTTTCCCAAGCATAGGGAACGCTAAAGAGAACCAGTGAAAAAAGCAGCAAGGTCGGCAAATGATTGCGCCCGATAACTCGCGTCAGCAATGTAATGCCGAACCCAAGTGTAACGATGTGCAGAACGGCGTTGACCACCATCTGGAGCAGAGGATTCCAGATTCCATTGAGGGTCAATAGTGCGAGGGCGAGTAGTCGCGTCGTGAAAATGCGATGCTCGTTGTGGGGTGAAAATAAGTCAGCCCAGCCCAGCCCGCCTTCGAGGAAAGGTTTATATAAGTTTGCTGCTTCCGCGTCCCACTGGTCCCAATAGGGTGTTGCGTTACCATAGGTGCCAATAAGCCATAATTTACTTCCAAAAAGGATAGTTGCAAAAGCACTAAATGCCAGAAGTGTCGCCCAGCGGCTAGGAACAAAATGGGGCGGCTGATTCGTTGCCAGCGACAAAGGTGCCACTCTCGTGAATATCCCTCGGATTGTTGAAATCACCGTTGGTCTCCTGAGTTCAGATTCAAAAAAAACCGGGAGGTGTACCACGTCAATCAACACGTCGCGCGGCCACAATAAATTCCAACCATGGGATGATCACTTTAGTGAAACGCGGCGGCATCAAGTATTCTCAACCTTCATTGCTGACAAAGCCGCAAAGCGATCTAATTTCACCGGTGTAGCTCCTTTTTTGCCTAGCGAGGCATAAAACTCGCACCCACATGTATTGAACTCCGCTTTGATTTCCAGGCTTATCAAACCCAAGCCTTGCAAATCGGAAAACAAAAGGCGGAATGATGATGGCGTGAACCGCCAACAGTGGACATCCATATATTCTTCAGTAGCTACTGATCTTTCCCAATGTGCTTGGGCTTCAGCAATTGTATGCACAAGTTCGTCTGCGCAGCCTAGTTCATCATCGCCCCACGCAATATTGCCTTTTCGCTTGGCGGCATTTGCAACGTGATCAAATATCTGCCCATGACTCGGTTTTACCCTTTTATCCGTGTATGCATCGAGCACATTTCCGGTAAAGCTAACCGAAGAAAAATAGTCAAAGCAAAAGCGTTTATCTGGTATCACCAAAGACAGAATTCCCTCGGGCTTGAGTAATGCCTCGCATTGTTGCAAGAACGAAATCGGATCTGGCACATGTTCAATGACATGACTGGCAATGATCCAGTCATAGCAACTCTCTTTACCTATCAAAATCGGATAGGGTTCACCGTGCCAAACAAAATCAACCTCTTCAATGCTGTCCAGATTGATTCCGTGTTCTTGATATTTGTTTCGCAAATCTGTCGCACTTGCGTGATCAAGAATATGCACGTTGAACCCCTTTTTCTTCGGCGCAATCGGGTTGTGACTTGGCCCAATTTCTAGCCCCAATCCTTTTTGGTTAAGCAGATGAAAAACTTTTTCTTCGCGTGTGTGTTGAGCTACTGACATGCGATCTTCTCTTGCATGAGCCATCCTTAGCCTCCGTTGCCCACAACGCCTAATCGGCAGTAGGTGGGGCGAGTAAGGATTCGTCCAACCCGTCTCAGGCAATCCCTGCAACCACAATCGGCTGTATTGGTAGCTTTGCTGTCAGCACAACATGTTGTATGTCGAGACAAGGGCTGACGAGTTGGTCGAAGCTTTAAGTGGGTCGCCGGGGTGGATTGTCGCAGGCTACCACGATCATGTCAATAGTAGTCGCCCTGTCAAAAAGCCTTGTGAGCCGAACACACCCAACAAATCCGCAGCCACGAGTCGGCTTCGATGTATTAGGCGGCTTTCTCACGGGGCGCGACACTCGACGCCCCCGATAGGGCACACCGCTGAGAATCCCTCTCGTTCTTCTGAGCGCGCACAAGGAACTGGCGGCCGAAGATTCGCCACGCAAAGGGCAGACGCAAATACATTTTTATCAGCAAACCGGTCTTAGGGAGTCGGCTGCGCGTCGTATAAGGGAGAAACTGGGTCGCCCCAATTCGCCGCGCACAGCGCAGGTGGTTGAGAAACTCGCCGTAACCGCAGCCCAGATCCAGTACCGTGTCGTCAGCGGAGACCCATTGCTGAAAGAAATGCTCCTGCTCTCCTGCCTGCTTCAGACTGGGCCGTCTCGTCAATGCGATTGTGCGCAAGTCATGCCGCCAGATCGCGCGACGCTGCTTCGTGAGGAGTTGGCTTAAATGGATACACGACCTCTTCAATTCGCTTGAGCCGTAATTCCAGGTCGGAAATACTCTTTTCATAGGCGACTCCGGCGGCAAGTCGCTCGGCAACCAGGTCGTCGGATATGAGTTGACGTTGAAAATAGAACATCAGCACCGTGCAGAGATATTTGCGTCCCATTTCCCGTAGTTTCAGCTTGGAAGTACCCCACGTGCGTCCATACCAGCGTATGGGCACCTGAACGATTTCATAGCGACGAATGAGTGCGCTGAGTGACATTTCCAACGTGATATTGAAATGACTCGCACGATACGGCCCACAGTCGCGAATGACGGCCGTACGGTAGGCCTTGAAGGCGTTGGTCAAATCGTTGAATCGTGTCTGGAACAGAAACTGGATGCAGCGGTTGACAATACGATTGACAATCAGCTTGACCAAGGGATAGTTTTCGGTACTGCTTCCCTTTATAAAACGAGAGCCGTAGACGCAGTCGTATCCCTCAAGAATTTTGCGATAGTAGACGACCACGTCCTCTGGATCGTCGGAAAGGTCGGCCATGCAAATCACGACCACATCGCCTTGCACATGATCGAGGCCGGCCCGGACAGCACGGCCGAACCCACCTGGGGGCTTCCGGGTGACTAGGTGAATAGCCGGATCCTTCGTCATCGCCTTGCGCACAACAGCCTCAGTATCATCCTGGCTGTTGTCGTTAACGACGATGATTTCATAGGGAATGTGGTGGACATCTCGAACGACCCTTTGCAATTCCTCCAGAGTCTTGCCGATGTTCTTCTCTTCGTTGAACGCCGGAATGACGATCGATAGTTTCACGGAACCGAACCTCCTTGGGAACAGAGTTCATTCAAAAAGCGGTGCCAGCGCATCATGGTGGGAATCGATCCATTGGTAGATGTCTAGCAGTATCTGCTCAACACCGCGAAGAGGCTGCCAGCCGAACTCGCGCTCGACCTTGCGGGCATCGGTCAGATAGATGCGCAAATCCATGGCGTTAGTTTTGGACACGGGGGTGATCGGGACACAATGGCCGCTTAGCGTTTGGCAGGCAGTAGTCAATTCCAGCAATGACACGGAGGTTCGCAATCCCCCGCCGACGTTGTAAACGCTGCCGTCCCATTTCTCGGGCAATCCCATCTGCAGTACCATGAGGTCGAATAGGTCGTCAACGTGCAATAGGTCGCGCACCTGCTTCCCTTGTCCCTCAAAGCCGATGTATTGCAACGGTTTCTGAAAATAATGCCGGGCAACCCAGAGCGTGATTACGCCTTGGTCAACTTTTCCCATTTGCCAGGGGCCGGCCAGAATTCCACAACGATTGATGATCCCCTTCATGCCGGTCGCGTAGACGTACTCTTGCAGCAATATCTCCGAGGCCAGCTTGCTGGCTCCGTAGAAGGAACGCGGGCCATCCAGCGAGAAGGATTCGGCAATCCCCTTCTCGGAAAATCCTGCAATCTTGCCGGCATCGGTCCAGCAAAATCGCGTGGATTCTTCACGAAAAGGCAAAGCATTGATCGCGGAAATCGGATAAACGCGACTCGTGCTCAGGAGCATGAAGGCAGCACCCCGCAAGCGGGCCGCCTCCAGGCACTGGATGGTTCCGTTGAGATTGTTGTTCAGAACATAGCGTGGAGTTCCGCTGGCTCCCGCCTGGACCGAAGGCTCAGCAGCACAGTCGATGAGCAAATCAAAAGCGGGCAATGCCTCCAGGTCTTCCACGCAGCGCACATCTCCGTGGACAAAATGGACGCCGGCCGCGCGAAGGCGAGGTAAATTCAGCTCGCTTCCACGGCGATGTAGGTTGTCGAAAGCGGTGACGGTAACCCTGGGAAACTGGTTCTTGAAGCGGATCGCCAAGCTCGATCCCACAAATCCAGCTCCGCCCGTAATCAGGATGCTTTCAAAAGCCATGGTACACCGATCGTGGGCTGTTGGAGTCGATTGGACGCCGAATAGAAGATTTCCCGCAAAATGCGATCGAGATCATAACTGTAGGACCAAGCGGGGTAGTGGGCCTGAAACTTTCGTGTGTCGCTGATATACCAGATGTGGTCGCCGATCCGGTTCTGTTCTGAATAGACGACCTTCATCCGTTTACCGGCCATTTGCTCACAAAGCGTGATGGCCTCCTTCATCGAACAGTTGCTGTGGCGTCCGCCTCCTGCGTTGTAAACTTCGCCGGGGCGCGGAGCCTGATAAAAATGCCAGAACATGTTGATCAAGTCGAATGAGTGGATGTTGTCACGAACCTGCTTGCCACGGTAGCCGAAAACCGTATAGGTCTGACCGGATGTCGCACACTTGACCAGGTACGACAGGAATCCATGCAACAGGGTTCCAGAATGGCCTGGTCCCGTAAGACAACCACCACGAAATGTTCCGGTCTTCATCCCGAAGTAGCGGCCGTACTCTTGAACCATTGCGTCGGCAGCTAGCTTCGAGACGCCGAACAACGAATGCTTGGTCTGATCAATCGACATCGATTCGTCAATGCCGTACTTGGCAAAGGCGTGGTCGGGAGCTACTTCCCATCGGGACTCCAGTTCCACCAGTGGCAGCTTATTCGGGTTGTCGCCGTAAACTTTGTTCGTGGAGGTGAAAATAAACACCGCATCAGGGCAATGCTTGCGCGTCGCTTCCAGCAGAACCAAGGTGCCGTTCGCGTTAACGGAAAAGTCCGTGTGCGGATCTTTCGCCGCCCAGTCGTGGGAAGGTTGTGCCGCCGTATGGATAACCAGAGCGATGTCCTTGCCGTATTCGGCGAAAACCGATTCAATGCTTGCTACGTCGCGGATATCGATGTCGTGGTGGCGGTATGCTGGAATGGTCGCCTCAAGTTCGCGACGGCTCCACCTGGTGGAGGCATCGTCACCGAAGAAAACCTGTCGCATGTTGTTGTCAATGCCGACGACTTCAAAACCCTTGCCGCTAAAAAAACGCACAGCCTCTGCGCCAATAAGTCCTGCCGATCCGGTTACGATTACCACGCTCATGAGGGGCTTTCTTAGCTAGGACGGCCTTCCTGGGCCGTCTGAAAATCGACGGGCTAGGAAGCCCATCCTACATGATGATTTGCACAACTTATTCTTTTTCGACGACTGCCTGAAGCGACTTGTAGCAAACGAGGCTTGGTGGGGCAATACCAAATTGCGGCGGATTTTAAAGCAACGAGGTAAACTCACGGAGACACGTTCTTGTGCGACAGAATCAGGGGTAGAGCTTCGGCCAACCCGTCAGCCTTTGTCCCGACATGCAACATGTTGTGCTGACAGCAAAGCTGCCAATACAACCGATTGTGGTTAACGGTTTGCGCAGGTTCTCGTTTGCAGCCTGATTAGGACAAGCGAATCAAGTGATCGGTGGATCGGATGCTCAGGGGCATAAATGGCCCTTTTCCGCCGAAGGCAGTATTAGGCCCGTGCTTTAGCAACCAAAACCTCCCATTCCCCCCGCGTCCCGACCGCCTACGGCGGTCGGGACGCGG
>JBAWVO010000236.1:0-10020 GCA_037147235.1 Planctomycetota bacterium
CGCCCCCGCTCGGCGAGTGGGCAAAACACGACAGTTATTTATGCGCCGATCCTTAGCGAGGCAAATCCTTCCAACAAAATTGGCGCGGCGGTAAACGGCGACGAACCGTTACTAACCGAGATGGACAGAAGGTCGTTGTCCAATCGCCAGATCATCCCCTCGATAGGGGTGTCCTCGCATCGCCGACTTGCCCGGTTGGTATCCATGCAACCGGCGTGCGAGGGCCCCGTAGCCACTTCGCGAGTGAGCGACACAACCACGATCGCCAAAATAAAACAAGGAACACGTCTTGATCAAATTGAGCGGTTTGCCTATCCTGTGCAGCGAACATGTGGCTTGTTCACCGACGCCAGGGAGCGGGGATACCAGACAAGCTGCGAACTGGAGCCTCCGCATGCGCAAATTCCCTGGATTCTACCTCGCAATCCTTCAGTCGGCTCTGCTGCTGTCGGTTCCGACGGCTTCTCATGCTCAAGAGGCGGTTGCTATCCCTGCGCCCGGTGGCATCGGACCGTACTTCACGGAAGACGTGCCACGCCTACCCCCAGTGGGCCAAGACTCAGTCGCGCCTCCCGACTTGATTCCCGGCACGGCATCGCGAGACCTTGGGGGAGACACGAGGTCACCAGGCCCAAGACCCGGCGGTCCGCCACCCGATTCCGGCATGAGGGCACCGGGCATGGGGCCACCAGGGGGCGGAGGTCCGTTTCGGTACTCGGCAATCTGGCTTCCCAGTACCTCGGTCCATGGCCAAGATGCGAAATGGGGGCTTGTCGGGCAGGATTTGTCGGTGATGTGTCCCGTCTGGATGGACGGGACGAACAGAGTAATGTTTATGGGAGGCGTTAGCAACCGTCTAATACAGACCGACGCCGTCTTGCCTGACACCGGACAGCCATATCCCAGCGAACTGTGGAACACCCACGTAGGACTGATGTTCAACCGGCAGTTGGACAACGGCTGGATGGCAGGCGGCGGTGTCAACCTGGGATCGGCAAGCGACCGCCCGTTTGGCGCGCTTCGCGACATGAACATCGGAATGAATGCCATGCTTAGGGTGCCGCAAGGCGAGCACAACGCCTGGATGTTCTCCCTGATGTATTCGCCGATGAGTGAAATTCCTTTTCCCATACCCGGCGTCGCGTTTAACTGGAACCCTTCGGAACAGTTCCACGCGAACATTGGTATTCCTTTCCAAGTCACCTATCGGCCGACGGATGATTGGACGTTCGAGGTAATGTACATGCCCATCCACACGATTCACGCCAAAGCCACGTATCGATTCAGCGAACAGATTCGCGCGTTCGCCAGTTACGATTGGGCCAACGAGGTGTACGCACTTGCGGATCGCGTGGAAGACAACGAACGATTCTTCATGTACGATCAGCGCGCAGCTCTTGGACTGGAAGCAACCCTGGTGCGATTTGCCACGGTGGATGTAACGGGCGGTTACGCGTTCGACCGCTATTCCTATGAGGGGTCGCAGACGTCGGCATTCAACGCAACTCAGATCAACCGCGTGGATATCGGCACCGGCCCGTTTACCGCGTTGCAATTGAAACTCCGTTTCTAATCCCAAGCCATGAATACTTCACTATCGCCGGACCAACTGCTCGGGCATGCTCAAGACGGCAATCCCGAACATCTCGGCCAGTTACTGGAGAACTACCGGCATTACCTCCACTTGTTGGCACGTCTTGAGATCGGACGGAACCTTCAGGCGAAGCTCGACGCCTCTGATCTTGTGCAAGACACGCTGCTGGAGGCACACCGCAACTTCTCACACTTCCAAGGTTCAAGCGAAACGCAGTTCGTCTGCTGGCTGCGGCAAATCATGGCGGCAAGTCTTGCGAACCTCTTGCGGCGCTACCTTGGAACCCAGGGCCGGGACATTCGCCTAGAAAGACAACTGGCGATTCAACTCGATCAGTCCTCCCGACTCTTGGACCGTGGATTGATCGACCCGGGCAGTTCGCCCAGTCAGCAGGCGTCCCGTCGTGAACAAGCGGTCCTTCTGGCGGATGCCCTCGCAAGACTTCCCGAGGATTATCGAGAAGTCATCATTCTTCGACATTTGCAGGGATTATCGTTTGCAGAAGTCAGTTCACGGATGGAACGGTCGCTCGACAGTGTTGAGAAACTCTGGATGCGGGGGCTTGCCCGTCTGCGCCAGGTCATGGGGGGTATGGAATGAGCAAAGAGCCCAATGATACTTCCGGCAATCAAGATTCTCCGCATCCGGTCACGGAACCGGATGATCCGCTCGCCGAGGACCCGCGTCTGTTGAAAATCGTACAGGAATACCACCAGGCACTGGAGTCCGGCCGGCAACCCGATCGACGCCAATGGTTGCAGCGCTATCCCGACCTGGCGGAAGCACTTGGCCCATGCCTCGAAGGCTTGGAACTTGTCCATCGCGCCGCGCCCTTGGCAAGTCCGCTGTCGGGCAGTTCACCACGGCTCCCGAGCAACACAACTGAACCGCTTCTGGCAAATCCCCTCGGGGATTTCCAGATTGTGCGCGAAATTGGCCGTGGCGGCATGGGCATTGTATACGAGGCCATTCAGTTGTCCTTGGGGCGTCCAGTGGCCCTGAAGGTGCTGCCGTTTGCGGCCACCTTTGATGCCAAGCATTTGCAGCGATTCCGGCAGGAGGCGCAAGCTGCGGCCCACCTTCACCATGCAAACATCGTTCCCGTGCATGGCGTTGGCTGCGAGCGAGGCATGCATTTCTATGCCATGCAGCTTATTGATGGGCAATCGCTCGACGTGGTAGTCCGCCAACTTCGCCAAGAGGCGGGGATGGGCCCGCTCGAAGCCAACTCGGCGGATCGTCCCTTCTCCACTCGTAACCACAAATCGTCGGATTGCGGTTCCGTCAGCCAGACCGGAGATTGGCAACCGGCGGCGGATGATTCGGCTACCGCCCGTCAACCAATCAAGGTTGACCATACCAGCACAACGGAGAGGCAGTTCTCGGCCCAATTCTCGACCTATCGCACGGGCAAAGAGCCGGAACCGTACCGGACGATCGCTCGGTGCATGGCCCAGGTAGCAGAAGCCTTGGAGTATGCGCACCAGGAGGGCATCGTTCACCGGGACATCAAGCCGGCGAATCTCTTGATCGACTTCCGCGGAAACGTATGGATTACCGACTTCGGCCTGGCCCACTTCCACGATGCTCCGGGCCTGACGCACACAGGCGACATTATGGGCACGATTCGATACATGAGCCCCGAACAGGCATCCGGGCAGCGGGTTGTCCTCGACCATCGCACCGACATCTACTCGCTGGGTGCGACGTTTTACGAATTGTTGACGCTCCATCCAGTATTTGCGAGCAGCACGCGTCACGCGCTGTTGTCTGATGTGCTCAACCGCGACCCGCGCACACCGCGCAGCCTGGATCGCAGGATACCCGAGGAGCTTGAGATCATCATTCTTAAATCGCTCAGCAAGAATCCTGCGGATCGCTACGCATCAGCCCAAGAACTCGCTGACGACCTGCATCGCTTCCTGCGTGACGAGCCCATTCGGGCGAAACGACCCTCAGCGGTGGAGCACGTTCGCAAATGGTCGCGCCGACACCCTTCACTCCTTGCCGCGGGAATGCTGATCATGTTCCTGACGCTCGTCGGTTCGTTGATCGCCAACTGGCTGATTACCAGTGCGAATGAGCGGACCAAGGCGGCTCTGGCCGAGTCCCAACTCCGTGCGGAGGAAGCGGAGAGGAGATTCCAACAGGCGAGACAGGCAGCGGATCTCTTGATCGAGGTGAGTGAGAAGGAGTTGCCTGACAAGCCGCCAGCGCAAAGCCTACGAAAGCGGCTTCTGGAAACGGCACTCGCCTACTACAAGGATTTCATCAGTCAGCGCCGTGGCGATGCGTCCAGCCAGGCTGAACTCGTCGCTGTTCAGGATCGGCTCAAGAAGATCCTTGACGAATTAACGGTCATGGACGGCGCGGGGCAGTTCATTTTGCTTTGTGATCGTCGCGTTCAGGCGGACCTTGGCCTCAACGACTCTCAGCAACGGAAAATTGAAGCCCTCAGCGAGGAGTTTGCCCAGAGGCGGCTCGATTCCTTGCACGATTACCATCAACCGTCGTCGCCTGCCAATCGGTCTCAGTTCGTGGAACTTGCCCGCGCCAACGATCACGCCATGCGAGCCGCGCTTACCGAGGCGCAATTGCAGCGATTGGAGCAGATCACCCTGCAAGTCCACGGCCCGATGGCTTTTTCTCAGGCTGACGTGGGCAAGCGATTGCATCTGACGGACGCGCAACGTCAGGCAATGCAAGATATCGCGATGGACGCATTTGCGCCCCCTTGGGATCCTTTGAGCCTCGGAAGCAGCCACCCGTCGACAAGCAGTTCTCGTGCCGTGAACGTGCAAAGTGTAATGAAAAAGGTTCTCGCCGTACTGACGCCGGAACAGTTGACCGAGTGGAAGAAGCTTACGGGGCCACCGTTTAAGGATGTTTCCGAGTTCCTACCATCACGGCCACGGTTCGCGCCGTGAGCAGTCGCAAGTTTTGCCGCTAAGAGATTTTATGAGAACTACACTCTTTATTCTTGTTCTGATTGGTGCTGCGTCCGGCGGCGCGGTGTATTATGCCAAACACGCGACGACCGATACTCGCCCGGCCTTTCGCACAGTGGCCGTGACACGAGGTGATTTGCTGTCGACGATTAGCGCCACGGGAACCATCGAACCCGAGGAGGTTGTTGACATAGGCGCGCAAGTCATGGGCTTAATTCAAGAATTTGGCCCCGACCCGCGCGATCCAGCCAGGTCGATCGACTATGGCTCCGTGGTCGACAAAGGCACCCTGCTGGCGAAAATCGACGCCACTCCCTATGAAGCGGCGCTGGAGCAGGCAGAGGCAACCCTGGAGAAATCCGAGGCCGATCGGTTGCAGTTTGAGGCGAAATGCGAGCAAGCAGAGCAGGAATGGAGGCGTGCTGAGAGCCTCCTCGCGTCGAAGGCAATCGCCGCAAGCGATTACGACATCGCGCGGGCGAATTACAAATCAGCCAAGGCAAACGTGGCGGTCGGAAAGGCGGCCGTTCGCCAGAACAAGGCTTCGCTGCGCATGGCGAAGACGAACCTGGGCTATACGACCATCAAGTCGCCGGTCCGGGGGGTTATCATCGACCGCCGCGTCAACATCGGCCAGACTGTTGTCGCAAGCCTGAACGCCCCCAGCTTGTTCCTCATCGCCAAGGACTTGCGGCGGATGCAGGTATGGGCCTCGGTGAATGAGGCCGACATCGGGCAGATCCGCGTGGACATGCCCGTGCGGTTCACGGTCGATGCACACCCGGGCCAGACGTTTCAAGGCAAAGTGGCCCAAGTCCGCATGAATGCGAGTATGACGCAGAATGTCGTCACCTACACCGTGGTCGTGACGACCGACAATTCCAGCGGCAAGTTGCTGCCGTATCTGACCGCCAGCGTCCACTTCGAGGTGGACAAGCGGTCTGGGGTATTGCTGGTGCCTAATGCGGCCTTGCGCTGGCAACCGCAGGCATCACAAATTGCCCCGACTGCCATTAAAGTTGTTGCCTCATCCACCGACTCAGCGAACACTTCAGATCGCGGATGCCTCTGGATTGCGAGCGATGCCGGTTCCGTCCGACCGTTGGAGGTGATCGTCGGTGCAAGTGACGGGATGATGACTGAGGTCAGCAGGAGCGAGGTGCAGGAGGGAATGTTGGTGGTTACCGGAGAAGAAGGACAGGACAACCAGGAGAACATTGACGCAGCGGATGCCAACAAGACGAGTAATCCTTTCCTGCCGAAACCGCCCAAGGGCTTCAAGCCTCCCCATCCGCCGATGTAGCACCAGGGAAATCTCACTCATGGAATTGATCCAGCTCGAAAACATCTACAAGACCTATTACTTGGGCGAAGTGGAAGTCCCGGTGCTCCGGGGTATCTCGCTTTCCATTCGTCAAGGCGAAATGGTGGCTCTGATGGGCGCATCGGGTTCGGGCAAGACCACGTTGATGAACATTCTGGGGTGCCTTGACCATGCTACGTCGGGCGAGTATTGGTTTGACGGTCAAGAGATGAGCGGTCTCACGCCGAATCAACGAGCGATGGTGCGATCGGAGAAACTGGGCTTCGTCTTTCAGAGCTTCAATCTTCTCGCACGCACTACGGCATTGCAGAATGTCGCTCTGCCGTTGGACTACTCCCCGCAGCGGGTTTCCCGCATGGAAGCCCACCGCCTGGCGCGGACTCTCTTGGCCCGTGTTGGATTGGCTGACCGTGCCGGGCACGAACCGTCACAGTTGTCGGGAGGGCAGCAACAACGAGCGGCAATCGCCCGTGCCCTGGTCAACCGCCCTGCGCTACTGCTGGCCGATGAGCCGACGGGAAACCTCGACTCGCACACGAGCGTCGAAATCCTGCGGGTATTCCAGCAACTCAATGCCGAGGGGATTACCGTTGTTCTGGTGACGCACGACCCGACCGTGGCTGCGTACGCCCATCGGATCATTCGCATCGTGGACGGAATGGTCGAGCGAGACGAGATGAACATGGCGCCCGATGGCCTTGATCCCGTATCGCCGCCCGGCGACGTTTCTACCTTCTATGGCGACATACCGGGCAAGTCCCGGCAGCCGATTGTCCCGGCACTGCTGCCAGCCACGTGGCGAACCGCGCTAGGGGCTCTGCGGCGAAACAAAATGCGGTCCGTGTTGTCGGCGTTGGGCGTGATCATTGCCGTGGCCGCGGTCATCGCCATGACGGAAATCGGCCAAGGGTCGAAGGCCATGTTGCAAAAGAATATCGCCAGCCTGGGGTCGAATACGTTGATGATTTCCTCCGGAGCGACCAACACCGGCGGCGTGAACCTCGGTGCCGGCACGGCCGTTACGCTCACACCGCAGGATGCCGACGAAATCGCCCGCCAGTGTTCCGCTGTGCTCGACGTCGCTCCGGTCGTCCGCGCCAGGTCACAGATCGTCTACAGGAACCGCAATTGTGTTCCTGAACAGATCACTGGCACAACACCGTCCTACTTGGCCGTCCGCGACTGGCAAAATATGGCAACAGGCGAAATGTTCACCGACCGCGATGTCCGCAACTGCAATAAAGTATGCGTGATCGGCGATACGGTACGACGGAGTCTTTTCCAGAAGACGTCTCCCATCGGCAAGGAAATCCGCATCAACAACATCGCGTTTCGGGTGGTTGGCGTATTGAGCCGCAAGGGAGCGGACATGATGGGCATGGATCAGGATAATCTCGTGCTTGCGCCATGGTCCACGATCAAATACCGTGTCAGCGGCGCAAGCCTGACCAATACGAATCAGAGCAGCAGCACCGCCGCCAGTGCATCCTTGACCGCCGATGCGGTCAACTCCTTGAACAGCTTGTATCCCAGTGCGAAATCGCTTTATCCCAGTCGGTCGTCGATCCAGACCGCCGACACTCCACAACCAGTCCGTTTCGCGAATGTGGATCAGATCCTGGCGAAGGCGGCCTCCGAAAGTGAAGTCAAGTCGGCGATTAGCCAAATCACCGCGCTATTGCGCCAGCGCCACCGCATCCGCACGGGCAGTGAGGACGACTTCAGCGTTCGCGACATGGCGGAGATCATCAAGATACTTTCTTCCACGACGCAGTCAATGAGCGCGTTGCTGTTGATTGTGGCCCTGATTTCTCTCGTGGTCGGTGGCGTGGGTATTATGAACATTATGCTGGTCTCCGTCACCGAACGCACTCGGGAGATCGGGCTTCGGATGGCCGTCGGCGCCCGAAGCCATCATATCCTCCGACAGTTTCTCGTCGAGGCAATCGTGTTGTGCATCGTTGGCGGGGCCATGGGGATTCTCTTGGGCCGAGGAGTATCCATCCTGGTGAGGTGGAATATCCATTGGCCGACGGAGGCATCGCTGCCGACCATCGTTGCCGCCGTGATCGTCTCCGCCGGCGTCGGCATCACCTTTGGCTTCTATCCGGCTTGGAAGGCCTCGCGGCTGGACCCCATCGAAGCCCTGCGATACGAATAACTGGATTGGCGAGAAACGCCCAACCGGTAGGACGGTGCGCGGTCCACACGCGCCCTGGCCTTACACGGCCTGTCGAGGGGTGTTCTCTATTCGTCAGGCACGGTCAGCCGGTCAGCGAAGGAATTTCTGTGGCGGTTCTTGGCCAGAATCGTTACTAATACGGTAGGGAGTTGCTGCGAGTCTCCCAATTCTGACCCACAACCCATTTACACAGGAGAGATGAGATGCGCAAGATTGTGTGGATTATCGCGACCGTTGTCGCTGTCGTTGTTCTGCCGCAGACTCTGGCAGCAGAAGAGTCAAAGACCCCCGGCCCTCCCGGTCCCGAGATGCAGTTCCGGCTTCTCGATGCCAACCATGACGGGGTGATTTCCGAGGACGAGATTCCCGCCGGTGCCCCCGAACCTCTGAAGTCCCTCCTCAAGGCGGCCGACAAGAAGGGCGACAAGAAGGTGACGCCGATGTCTGGATTTCATGGTTTCCCGTCCCCGGCTATGGCACTGGATGCCAGACTCAGCGACCTGGAGGCGAAGCTGAAGGCACTGGAAGCCAAACAAAGGTGAAGCCAAGAAGTAGACCGCTGATCTGTCACGCCCGGCTTGGTCTACTTCGTCGCACATGGGGCCGGGTGGCCCTGGGCGGTTGCCCGCCCTGATCCCACGGATCCGTACATGCACACATTAGAGCATCCGGCTCCTCGGGTCATGGTTTCGCTACTTGACGTAGGAGTGGACGATCCGCGGCGACGGAAGGCCGTAGCGCTTCAGTAGCTTTTGGAATCGATCCCAGTTCATGTCGCGCCGACGATTGCGGCGGGAAAGCCACCACCGCCAAGCACGTTGAACTGCACGTAGGAATGCCTGCGGGGGTCGTTTACGACCCTTATCCGCAAAGCGGTATTCGGCCCGTGCTTTAGCACGGGTAACACGACCAAAACCTCCCATTCCCCCCGCGTCCCGACCGCCTACGGCGGTCGGGACGCGGGGGCGGTCGATCACGGTCATCCCAAAACCCGTGCTAAAGCACGGGCCGAATACCGGCTGCGCCGGGAATGACCATAAATGGCCATGAAGACGCTCGGCTGGCCAAAAGATGTGGGTAAGGACAAGGCGTCGATGGCAGCAGCCCATCGGGCTTTGTGATCGCTTAGGATCGGCGCATCAGTAAAAAGTAGCAGGCACACTCCGTGTGCCGTCCGCCCCCGCTCGGCGAGTGGGCAAAACAGCAGATACGTTGAGGATCAGTTCTTGCATCGAACCGGGCCTGCTAAAGCGGTAGCCGTGGAGTTGGCATGTCGCTTAGCCGACATGAGCGGCCGGGCAATCGGTGAACACTATTGTCTCGGATCAGGGGCTGTCAGCGCCATTCATCGGAAGGTCCAGAAGGACTGGCAAAACATTCTCCCTATTGTAAACGAGCTTGCCCTGCGACTCCAAGGTAAGCGCGAACGGAAAAATCGATAATTGATATTTCAAGCCTGACCCCGTGCTGCGTGCTGTGCGTGCTGGATTCAGGCGTGATCGTGGGCTTGACGGTGAAGCCCGTCGGAGAGCCGGATGCGGTAAATCCGCCCGTCCGGTTCGATGAGCGGGAAGTGGAAACGGAGCATGGTGAAGCTAGTGAGGCACTGGCAGACGAAAGAGCCAGCAATAGATAGGCTGCACCTAAACCACCGCGCCACTTCTCGACTCTACCCGGATTTCTATTGTCTCGGATCAGGAGCTGTCAGCGCCATTCATCGGAAGGTCCAGAAGGACTGGCAAAACATTCTCCCTATTGTAAACGAGCTTGCCCTGCGACTCCAAGGTAAGCGCGAACGGAAAAATCAATAATTGATATTTCAAGCCTGACCCCGTGCTCTGAGGGCGAACACGGCTTCCCGCCAAGCCGCGTGCAACCGATCCATGTCGAGTTCCGGAACTTCCAGGAAGTCGCCCCCCGGCGTAAACGCCCCGCAGGTCACCAGGGTGTGGATGTGGGGATGCCAATGCAG
>JBAWVO010000237.1:0-10007 GCA_037147235.1 Planctomycetota bacterium
GGTTTATGCCGGAAAACGCGGCTCCAAACGCTTTTTCCGACAGACACTAGCTAGGCCTTTCGTACCGCTGCGGGCAGGAACTTCCAAGGGCAGAAAGTCAATAGATAGCGGACGCTGCGGAGCGAACCCTTTTCCCAGCGGTAAGGTTCAGTCCATTTGGGCAGCGGCTCCTCTTTCCACGAGGGCAAGAGCGCGGCCGTGGGATTCGTGTAAAAGGGATGACGGAATTGTCGGGCGGGAAAGCCGGGAAGTCAAGAGAGAGGGCAGCGGGCAGTGGGTAGCGGGCAGTTCTCTTGGGGGTGATGTCGATCGTGTTGAAAGGCTATGGTAAAGCTATCGCCCCAACGGAATGAATTCCGTTCTACGAAGAAGTAGGGTGGGGAGAGTGAAGCGAGCCCCACCAAAAGCGGACCGCAACAGAAATGGTGGGGCTCGCTGCGCTCTCCCCACCCTACAATTATTCGCGTTCCGCACCTAGAACCGGAAGAGCCAAGAAAAGTAGCAGGCACACTCCGTGTGCCGTCCGCCCCCACTCGGCAGCGATTTTATGGGACGGAATTTCAAATTAAATCCGTCGATCCTTGACAATTGGCCCCGGGGTCGCCAAGATAGGGGCTGACACGTTCATCCTACCTACCCCCCCCTCCTTGGAGAATCATAATGAACATTTCTCGTCGAGATATCTTGAAATTTGGGGCCGGCACTGCCGCCCTGTGGGCCACCAGCACCATTCCGTTGAGTGCTCTGGAAGCAACTACGAAGAAAATCCCCATCGGTTTGCAACTCTATTCCTTGCGCGACATCTGCGGCAAGGACGTGCCGGGCACACTCGCGGCCGTTGCGAAGATGGGCTACGAGGGCGTTGAGTTCGCCGGGTACTTCAACCGAAGCGCAGCGGATCTCCGCAAGATCCTCGACCAAAACGGCCTGAAATGCTGTGGCACGCACACGTCCATCGACACGCTGCTCGGCGACAGGCTCAAAGCGACCATCGCTTACAACAAGACCCTGGGCAATCCGTTCCTCATCGTGCCGAGCCTCCCCCACAAGTACTTCGCCTCGGCCGCGGCCACGAAGGAGACCGCCAAGCTGCTCACCGACATTGCCGCGAAAGTGAAATCCGAAGGGATGCACGTCGGCTACCACGCCCATGGGGGCGATTTCCACAAGATCAACGGCCAGTCTACCTGGGATCTACTCTTTGAAAGTGCCGGCCCCGATGTGGTCATGCAGTTGGACACGGGCAACTGTCTGGACGGCGGCGGCGATCCGGTCGCCGTACTCAAAAAGTTCCCCGGCCGTGCTTTGACTCTGCATCTTAAAGAGCATGGCGGCAAGGGGGGGGCTCCGGTTGGCGAAGGAAAGGTCAACTGGAAGGAAGTCTTCCAGGTCTGTGAAACCGTGGGAGGCACGCAGTGGTACGTCATTGAGCAGGAGTCTTACCGAGGCTCGCCGCTGGAGAGCGTGAAGCAGTGCATCGAGAACATGCGGAAGATGGGGAAGTAGGAACATCGTGCAGTACAGCAACTGTTTCCATTTTGCTTTCTCGATCATGGTCGGTCTGCTGATCGGCGGCAGATCGTTGGCGGCCAAAGAGGTGCCGCAGCGGCTTGCTCAGGCACCGAACATCATTTTCCTGATGACGGACCAGCAGCGTTGGGACTGCCTGGGCAAGCTCAACCCGCGGATCAAGACCCCCAATCTGGATCGGCTTGCCGGCCAGGGGATCGTCTTTCGCCAGGCAGTGTGTCAGGCGCCGATGTGCGTTCCCAGCCGCTATGCCATGATGCTGGGCCTGTATCCTTCGCAATCGGGCGTCTATACCAACGGCGATAGTCTGCCGGACGAGGGCTTGCCAACGAGCCCCTTGGCGGAGATTTTGCGGAAGGCCGGCTATCAGACGGCCGGCTTCGGCAAGACGCACTGGCGACAGCCGTTGCCTTCGACACGTGGCTTTGAGGTCCGTGCCATCGGCGAGTCGCGGAACAGCCTGGCCCATGAGGCGGGTGCGGTGATGATGAGCGACGACAATCCCGCGGGACTAAAGCAGTACCAGGCGGAAGTTGCGTCGTATGGTCCCGGTGAGGAAGGCGTGCAAGGATATCTCGGTGGCGTTACGAAAGTGCCCACGCGCAACCACCGCGACGGCTGGGTTGCCGAGCAATGCCTAAAGTTCCTCGATAAAGAGACGGATCCGAAGCGGCCGCTGTTTCTTTACCTCTCTTTCATGAAGCCGCACGCCGGGCTGAATGTGCCCAAGCAGTTCGAGGATCTCTACGACATCAACCAGATCCCAGATATTGCCCAGCCGCCCTGGCGGGAGGAACCGGACACGCATGTGGCCGCGGTGGAAGCCGATCCCTCCACGGACAAACGCTACCGCAACTGGCGCGAGGCATGGGAGAAGCTCACGCCGCTGGAGCGGCGACGCACGACGTTGCGCTATTATGCCAATTGCTCGTGGCTGGATAGTTGCTTTGGCGAGGTGCTGGACAAGCTGAAAAAATTGGGCCGGCTGGAAAACGCCTTGATTGTCTTCACTTCCGATCATGGCGAGATGCTCAGCGAACGGAACTTCCGTTTCAGCAAGTATTGCCTCTTTGAAAGTAGCGTTCGCGTGCCTCTGATTCTCGCAGGTTCGGTGGTTTCCGAGCAAAAGCGTGGAACGATCGATGATCGACCGGCAGAACATATCGACCTGGTTCCCACCTTGCAGCAAGTCGCAGGCCAGCCGGTCAATCCGATCCTGCCGGGTCTGGACCTGCTCGGGGAGCGACGCCGTACGGGTTCCTTCTCGGAGTTTCACGGCGGCACGACACAGAAACCCCCGCTGGCGCCGATCTATATGTGGCGGAAGCAGGATTGGAAGCTAATTCTCTTCCTGCCCGGCCGATTGGACGATGCCATGGCACGCGTTGGGCAGGCGAAAGGCGAGTTGTATAACTTGAAAGAGGATCCACACGAGTGGAAAAACCTTTATGCGGACGCGAAGCACGCCGCCGTCCGCGAGCAGATGAAGACCGAGCTGCTGATGCACTTGGCCTGCGTCTTGGCGCACGGCCCAGTTTACTCCCCTCAGTCGATCATGCCTGCTAGGCAAGGGCCAACTAAGGGCAAGTGAGACGCTATCCAGAAGCTCCCCTCTCCCTTTTGGGAGAGGGGCAGGCACAAACAGCCCTCACTCGAACCCGAATTATCAGGGTTATGCGTATCCGAATTCCCACCCTTTGCGCGGCTCGCGTTTCAACAGGGCGTTGGCCTTGTCGCTGTTGGTGAACTTGCCTTCCAGGAAATCGTAGCTGAGCTTCTCGCGGACGCGCGAGGCAACATTGCCAATCAACATGATCTCGGTAAGACGCGCGGAATAATCGAAGTCGGCCGATGAGCGGCGGCCCGTGCGGATGGCATTGAGGAAATCGGCCTCGTGCCCTTTCACGCGAGGCAGGACGGCCTTGGGTCTGCCGACCTGCTGCATGAAGCTTTCCGGGAAGAGCCGCACGCCTTCCATCCACCAGCCCGAGACGGCCGTGCCCTTCGAGCCGAAGTAGGCACTGGGATGTTTGGCAACGGCGGCTACGCGCTGGGGATCGACCGTCGGGGGCATCGGCTTGTTGTTGTACGTGCCTGAACTCCACCGCATGATGCATG
The DNA here is from genome assembly GCA_037147235.1 of Planctomycetota bacterium. GTDB lineage: Bacteria > Planctomycetota > Planctomycetia > Pirellulales > Thermoguttaceae > JANXQG01. Next base: position 3,649 of record JBAWVO010000237.1, read on the forward strand.
GGACCATGTCGCCGCGCTTGGGGAAATTCCAGGAGATGCGGACACCGTGTGGCCAGTTCGTCTCGCTCGGCGCATCTCCCTCACACTCGACCTCGCACGAGGCGGCCTCGTAGAGCTTTAACGCCCACACCGCACCGTCGGCGTTGTGGCAGAACCAGTCCCCCAACAAACCGGTGCCGTAGTCGATCCATCCACGCCAATGGGCCGGATGGATACCGCTGCGGAACTCTCGTGTCTTGACTGGGCCTTGCCAGAGATCCCAGTCGAAGCCCGCTGGCACGGCAACCGGTTGACCGGGACCGCGCGAACCGTAATCCATGTCATTGTAAGGCGGGCGGACGTGGGCCTCGGTCACGTCCCCGAGGCTCCCCTGCCAGATCCACTCGCACAGCAGGCGCAAGTGCTCGCCGGAGTGGCCCTGATTGCCCATCTGCGTGGCGACCTTCTTCACCTTGGCAAGCTCGCGCAGCTTGCGGGCTTCGTAAATATCGTGGCACAGCGGTTTCTCGCAGTAGACGGCCAACCCGGCGTCGAGCGCGCGGACGCAGGCGGGAAAGTGATTGTGATCGGGCGTGGCAACCCAAACGGCGTCGAGATTTTTCTGCTCATCGAAGAGCTTGCGGTAATCACTATAAATCTTTGCATCGGCGAACCGGCTCTTGATATTTTTGATCGAACCGGCAGCGTGGTGGACGTCCACGTCGGCCGCCGCAACAATCTGCTCGCCCGAGGCCACGCCCACCCCCTTGCCACCCATGCCGCCGATGCCGATGAGTGCAAAGCGGATCTTCTCATTGGCGGAGTAGGTGCGGGCCATGGCCGCGGGGCCGATCAGCACGGTGGCCGCCGCCGCTGCGCCGGCCTGGAGGAGTTTTCGACGGGAGATAGACTTGTTCATGGTGATCTACAGGCCGGGAAAGGCCCGACTTAGGTGAGGATTCTGCCCCCTCGCGTCTCTACATGCGAACGTCGCACAGACCGGAGCGCAGCCAACAGAGACTATGGTATCACGACCGAAGACGCCCGACAATCACTTCTCGAATGAATTCTGTTAATCGCATCCCATCAAGTGGGGTCAAAGCCCTTGATGACTATCAGCCGTTCCGCTCTACTTGCAGGACCGCCCCCCTGTGACTATAGTAGAAGGCAACGGGGAGGTTAGCCCAGGCGACACCCGTGCGTCTCGCTGGGAAAACCTATGGTTTTAGTCATCACATCAAACGGTTAAGGGAGGAAATTCGACATGGAAAACAGGAATTGGCTTCGTACAGTGGTATTGGCTCTGTGCGGCATCGTGGCTACAACGACGATCCAGCAGGTGGGTGCTCAGACCAAGGACAAGATCCCGGTCAATCCTACGCTGTCGGTGAATCCACCCGAAGGGGCGATTGTGCTTTTCGATGGCAAGGCGGAGCAGATGCGAGACAACTGGTACTCGCGGCAGAGCACGGCCCCATCCGGCTGGACCGTGAGCGACAAGGGCGTGGCAACGCCCAATAAGCGCGACATTAGCAGCAAGCAGGAGTTCGGCGACTGTTACCTGCACGTGGAGTTCTGCGAGCCTTTGAGGGGCAGCGGCAATAGCGGCGTCGCGATGCACGGCCGGTACGAGATCCAGATACTGAACTCCTATGGCAAGAAGCCCGAGGCCCACGAGTGCGGCTCCTTCTACGGCCAAGTGCCGCCCAAGGTGATCGCCTCCAAGCCCGCCGGCGAGTGGCAAACTTACGACATCTTTTTCCGCGCACCGCGGTTCGACACGAAGAACAAAGTTATGGAAAAGGCACGAGCCACCGTGTACCAGAATGGCATCCTGATCCACCAAGACCAGGAGTTCAAGGGACCGACCGGCATCCAGTACGGGCAGTACAAGGGCGAAGTATCGAAAGGGCCGATTGTCCTTCAGGGCGACCACGATGCCGTGCAGTTCCGAAACGTGTGGATCGTGCCGGCAAAGTATTGAGCCGTCGAACTCCTTGAGGTCTTATTGCCATGCAAAACCGCAATCTATCTTTTTTGTTTGTGATGACTGTTTTTCTGGCTGCATCACCTGCCTTTGCGGCCGAAGCCTCGGGCATTGTTCAGCTCGAAGAACAGTTCCGCACGATGCCGATGGAGGCACGCCGGATGACCGGCCCTTTGTTCTGGATGCATGGCGATGAAAGCCGGTCGCAATTGGAAGCTGAGTTGCAAAATGTCGTCGAGGGTCACAATGGCACTTTCACGACCGAGCCTCGGCCGCATAAGGACTGGCTGGGCGAAGGCTGGTATCGCGACTTGGGGATCTGCCTCGATTTTGCTCGCAAAAATAACCTGACCATGTTCATCTACGACGACTGGTGGTGGCCGAGCCAGATGATGGGGGGGCGTGTGCCTCCGCAGTATGGCAGCAAGCTTATGCAAGCGGTGGGGGTCAGCGTCACCGGCCCTGCTAAGGTCGAGGAGGCTGGCTACCAGAATGCGCACCTGATCGCCGTCGTGGCCGGAAAGCAAGTGGAAGGGGGCGCGATCGATGGGCAGAGTCTGGTCAACCTCACGTCCCTGGTCCACGACGGCAAGCTCACCTGGGACGCGCCAACAGGCAACTGGCGGATCATGAAGTTCCGTTGGGAATTCAAAGGGAAGCGGGGTGGACAGCAGAGCTATGTCTCCGTTGATGGTGCCAGCCCCGATTGCGTCGATTGGTTCATTAAAACGGTCTATCAGCCGCATTACGACCGCTTCAAGGACGACTTTGGCAAGACGATCGTCGGCTACTTCTATGACGAGCCGGAAACCCAGGGCGACTGGGGTAGCGACGTGCCGCGGGTCATCGCCGAGCGAAAGCTCGATCTGCTCAAGCTTCTTGTCGCGTACAAGTTCAAGCTCGCCGGCGAGGAGCAGACGGCGGCTTACTACAGTTACCTCGATTGCTTCGCCGAATCCTGGGGCCGCACGATGTATGGCGGCATGAGCCGCTGGTGCCGCGAGCACAAGGTGGTCTCGATGGGCCACTTCATGGAGCATGGCAACGATATCTTCAGCCGCACGATGTCCGGTGGCAACATGATGCAGTTGCAGAAGTTCAGCGGCATGGGCGGCATCGATCTAGTTTGCCAGCAGGTCTATCCCGGCCAGCGGAACATGGGACTCTACCAGATGCCCAAGATCGCCAGTTCGATCTCGCACACGTATAACATGGACAATGACCTCGCCTTTTGCGAGATATTCGGCGGCTACGACCAGAAACTCACCTACCCCCAGATGAAGTGGTTGGCCGATTGGGAACAAGTTCGCGGCGTGAACTACCTGGTGCCCCATTCGTTCAACCCTCGCGCCCCGCACGACACCGATTTTCCGCCCTACTTCAACAACGGCGGCTACGAGCCGCGCTGGCCGCTCTATCGAGTCTGGGCCGATTACACCAATCGCCTGAGCCTGATGCTCACCGGCGGGCGACACGTCTGCCCGATCGCTTTCCTTCATGTGGGGCAAAGTTATCACGTCGGCAAGACCATCCGGCCTGAAGAACTGACCAGCAGCTTGCAAGATGCCCAGTACGATTGCGATTGGCTGCTGTACGATGCCTGGGAGAACGATTCCAAGTTGGAAGGAGACCGGATCAAGCTGCACAAGGAAGAGTACCAGGTCCTCGTTTTGCCGGCCGCCGAAGTGATTCCTTATCCGGTGCTGGCGAAGGCCCGACAGTTTTTTGACAACGGCGGCGTGGTTGTCGCCTACGGAACGTTGCCAACAAAGTCGGCCACGCTCGGTCACGATTCTCGCGACATCGCCACGTTGTGCGAGGCCATCTTCGGCAAACCCACTGCGGGCCTCTCCCGTTGCAAGACCGGCTCTGCGGGCGGGCGATCGTATTTCCTGCCTGAAAAACCTTCGGCCGAGCAGCTCCGGCAGATATTGGCCGGCGATGCCAAGATCCATCCCGCGCTGGAGGTTGTCGGCGGAAAAGCGGAGTGGCTGCATGTACTCCATCGCCAGAAGGCCGGTCGCGATCTGTTCTTCGTTTGCAATCAGGATCACCAGGGATCGGCACGCCGATTCACCTTCCGCATCACGGCAAGCGGCGAGCCGGAGTGCTGGGATCCCATGCGTGGCGAGGTCAATTCGATTGCTTATCGCCGGATTGACGCGGGTACCGTGGAACTCGATCTCACACTGGAACCGTCGGAGAGCGTGTTGCTGGTGTTCCAGGCCGCCAAGCGAACGCTACCCGTGCGGTTGGAGGGTGATCGACAACCCGTCGGTGAAGCGATTCCCGTGGTCCGCGATCAGGCCGCCTCCGAGGCGTTGGCAGTGAAGTCCAACAAGCCTGCCGACAAACGCAAGCCATTCTGTGCAAGTCCCGTCAAAGCCAATCCGCTGGTTGGTCGTTGCGAGTTGCCCTTCGGCGTTGACTTTGCGAAGACCCGCGTTTACCTTGTTTGCCAGGGGATCGTCCCCGAGCAGGCGGCCAGCGTAAGCGTGAACGGTCAGTACGCGGGTGGGTTCATCGAGCGGCCGCTGCGATTGGACGTGACGGCCCAACTCAAGCCGGGTGCAAACGAGATCTGCATCGAGCCTTTCGCCCCGACGGCGGCCGTGCTGGTGGTGGTTCCGAATCGCTAGGACCGGCGAATGAACAAGTTGTGGTGCAGGCGTCTGGCCTGCGCATGCAGCCGGGACGGCCGCACCACAAAAACGCGACAAGGGCGTCGGGCAAGCCGGATCCCAAGAAACGACGCACCCCGCCTCGATTGGAAGCGGGGTGCGCGCATGGTTAAAGGTTTAATGGCTGCCAAAAACAACGAAACCTACGAGAAGTGGACATGCCACTCCTCAAAACAAACAAGCGGGCGGATCTTGCATTCACGGCCCTCCGATTCGAGTGTTCGGGTTACTGTCAACCGCTAATTAAATGATAACACAGGCATCCCCGGGGCGTCAAGTAAATTTTTCTCGTCGCGCTCGGATTTATCAAAATACGGCCACTTCTAGGGGTCCGGAAAAACATGCCGACTATGAAAATTATTCGAGCCAGTTGCATTATGGATAAGCTTTCGACATAATGCATAATACTATAGATCTCCCATCTAACCCTTCTTTACGGCGGAACCCATGAGCCAATTCCCATCCTTGATGCTGATGCTGGGCCTGTCGCTGGCCCCCATCGTATGCTGGGCAAGCGAGACGACTGCGGAACAAACGAAGACAATTGCCCAAATCGAGAAGCTGGGGGGCAAGATCCTTGCGGACGCAAAGAGTTCGAGCAAGTCAGCACACTCCGTCGATTTTGCGAGAAGCAAGGTAACTGACGCCGGGCTGGCAAACCTCCAAGGATTACCCCAACTCCAATCGCTCAATCTACGGGCAACCAAGGTGACCGACGTCGGGTTGGCAAACCTCAAAGGATTGACCCAACTCCAATCACTGAACCTGCGGGCAACCAAGGTGACCGACGCCGGGTTGGCAAACCTCAAAGGAATGACCCAACTCCAATCGCTGGATCTGAAGTTTACGAAAGTCACTGACGCTGGGTTGGAGCACCTCCAGGGATTGACCCAACTCCAATCGCTGTACTTGGGGGGTGCCGAGATCACCGACGCGGGATTGGTTCACCTCAAAGGATTGACCCAACTCCAATCATTGAACCTATTGGAAACCACGGTCACCGACGCAGGATTGGTTCACCTCAAAGGATTGACCCGACTCCAATCGCTGTACCTCGGGGGAGCTGAGATCACCGACGCGGGGATGGAGCATCTCCGAGGGATGACAGGGCTCAAATCGCTCTATTTGTGGAACACCCATGTCACCGGCGATGGGATGAAAGAACTTCAGAAGGGTTTACCGAACTGCACGATTCACCCTTGATCGGACTTTGTAAATTTCCTTTCAGAAGTTGCCCGGTAACGGCCCGGGTGGTAGAATTGTGCTGCTACGAAACGAACCAACTAAACTTTTGGAGAATCGGAACTATGGCCATTGAGTTGTCTGAGAGTGCTGCGGCCGAAGTCAAGCGTTACATGGAAGCCGAAAAGGTCGAGCCGGGCTTTGCCCTGCGGATGGGAATCGCCGGCGGTGGATGCTCAGGCTTACAGTATAGCCTTGCTTTTGCGAATGATTTTGAACCTTCCGTCGACGCTCGCTACGAGCAACACGGTGTGGCGGTAATCACCAGCAAAAAGATGGCTTTGCACCTGGACGGCACGCAAATCGACTTCAAAGACGGGCCAATGGGTCGCGGCTTTACGATCGACAACCCCAACGTCGCCAAGGCCGGCGGCTGTGGAAGCTGCGGCTGCCACTAAGGACTTAGGACTAGGACTTAGCTATACTGTCCGCGGTTGAGATTGTCCCAATCCATACCAGCCCGAAGCGCA
>JBAWVO010000238.1:0-9979 GCA_037147235.1 Planctomycetota bacterium
GCAATCTGGTGACCGCAGCCGCTTGGCCTGGGCATCCCGAGTGGATTCGGAAGTTTTTGGAAGTGCTGGGGACGAAGATTGAGTTATAGCTGAAGTAGACCACAGTGAGGCCACGACCAACCCCACGTTACGGAGAGAGCAACCGATGGAAGACCTGTCGCTATACCACCACCCCGTCACCTCCATGTTCCGCGTCCCCGGCTCGTCTGGCGAGTGGCAGCAATATGCCCTCACAGAAGAACAGTTGGACTTCTACCGCCGCGAGGGGTATGTCTCCGGCCTTCGGCTTCTGACGGATGAGCAGGTGGACATGCTGTGTGAAGAGTTGACTCCGCTGTTCGACCCTGGCTATCCCCGGCATGATCTGTTCCACGAGTTTCATTCCAACGAGTCCAAGGACGCCAATACAGTCTTGTTCCATGCACTCGGTGCCTGGCGGGTCGCCCGGGCCTTTCACGACATCCTCTGGAACCCGGCCTTTAGGCAACCGAGTGCGAAACCCAAGGCGACACCGGTAACAAGAAACAAGAAGGACGATCTAGTTTGGTACATGTCGGACTCGTTTCCTTCGCAACGATCTCTTTTTACCCACTTTGCCTACCGCGAGATGATGCAGCGTATCCATCGCCGCGCTTTTTGTAAAGAACAATTCCCAGTTTGGAAAATCGGGGTTGCCAAACCGGCTTTTAGGTGATACAATGGTGATACAGAGTGACAACCACCCAGGGGTCGATCATGATCAAGACTTTGACCAAACATGGCAATAGTTACGCGTTGGTGATCGAGAAGCCAATTCTCGAATTGCTTCACGCGTCGCCCGAAACATCGTTTGAAATCATCACTGACGGACAATGCCTGGTTCTGACACCGATCCGAGAATCGGTGGACGAAACGAAGTTCCAGAACGCACTCGACATGGTCCACAAGCGATTTGGCCGTGCGATGAAACGCCTTGCGGAGTAGTATCAGGCCATGCACCCACTGTTTTTGGACGTTGAACACGTCCTCCGAACGCACGTCAGTCTGATCGAGCATTACGGGGGTGCTGAGGGAGTACGCGATGTCGGTCTTCTGCATTCTGCGATTGCCATGCCAAAGGCTTCCTTTGGTGGGGAGTTCCTCCACAAGGACTTGTTTGAGATGGCTGCGGCCTATCTCTACCACATCGTCCAGAACCATCCGTTTGTAGATGGCAACAAGCGCACCGGCGCCGCTTGCGCAGTCATCTTTCTGGCACTCAACGATATCGAGATTCAAGGGGATGAAGAGGGGTTGGTTGATCTCACCTTGACCGTTGCCCAGGGCCAAGCCGGCAAGCAGCAGATAGCCGAGTTCTTTCACAAGATCGCTCATTGACCGACCTCTACAGATTCAGCGAGTGTTATGGCCCGCTGCCGCTCGGCTTTCATGCCACGGAAGCCCTCGAAGCCTTGGACGGTAACGTCACAGTACTGCATAGCTACGGTATACTGTGCCATGATGCGTGTCAATAGCGAGGGGTCTCGGCTGCCGTTGGGAATCCCAAGGGACTGGTGTCCAGGAATAACTGCCCTGTGGAACGGCGCCAAACGTCTGATCGCGTATCGCGGCGCTGCACCTTCTTTACGCCGGTCCCATGGCTGGTGCTCCCCGTCCTGAGGCGGCCGCGGCGCACCTCTCCACGGGAGTCCGATTGCCAGTAGCATTTGCTCTCCAAATCCAGACAGGTGAGCCAACCGCCGCCAAACACGCACGTATCGAGGCAAATTGCGTATCCGAGATCCCGAGGTTTTCCCGACGCCTGCGGGGTATGTCCGCAGATCATGATCTTGCCCGATGGGTGCGGGACTGCATCATCAAACCGCGTCCATAGGAGCGATAGTTCAGTTTGCTCCTCCAACCCGCGCTCCGGATCGATTCCACCGTGAACAAAGAAGTGCTGCTCGGTTTGGTATATTAGCCGGCACTTCCTCTCAAGGAATTCCCAGTGCTGCTTGGGAACGTCCTCAATGCTCCCTCTTTTTCGATTTGTTCCATAGGAACTCAGGGTCATGCGGCCTCCATTCAGCATCCACAATTCGCTCGCATCAGGATCATGATCACTGTGGGCTGCAAGCATCATTTGCTCGTGGTTGCCTAGCAGCGGAATCACCTTGCCGCTAGTGGATCGCTGTACAATCCAATCCAAGACGCCTTTGGAATCTGGTCCGCGGTCGACATAATCTCCCAGTGTGATCAGTAGATCATCGTACCGCAGGTTGGCAGCCTTGCTCACTTGCTGCAACGCCGTCAGATGCCCATGAATATCGCCAATCACGAATGTGCGCATGGCCGTGTCCTTTCGTCTGAATTGTGTGTGGACTATGCGCTGACCAGGACGCTGGCATGGACGACCGATCCGGCCAGACAAAGCTTGAATGCATGTTCGCCGGATTGGACCAAGGCTCGGTATTCTTCGCCTTCGCCCACGGCTGCGGCTTGCTTCCACGACACGCTCCCGAAGAGATCGACCAACCGCTGCGCTTCCGCCGGTTGCACGCGATCGTCTTCGCTCGGACAACTCCGCATGGCGTCCAACGCAAATCCACTCAAGAGGCGGCCCCAGGCTTTGGAGCACGTGTCGGGTCTGTCAAAGAGGTCGAGTGTTAACACTTTCTGGCCCACGGCCACCACCAGGCCGGACGCTCCCTCGACGTAGGCGAGCTTTTCGCGGAATTCGTCGATCTTGTTCTTTCGGCTGGTGAAGGTGTCGGACATGGCAACGGTTTCGGAAGCAACACCGAGGTCTTGCTGCTGCTTCTTGACCTCGGCCCACACCTTCCCTTGATCGGAACGGTGGCCAGTTTCCGCCTCTACCGAATGGGTAACGGAACATGCCAAGAGGTAACGCAGCCCGGACGAGGAGTGATAGCCGCTGGAACCGAAGTGTCGCGAACGATAACGCCAGCGGCCGCGTTCCACGCAGCTTACGGGAATCTTAACCGTGCTCTCGGCCGCTACCAAGACCGAGGTATTCAGGATACGGTTCTGCTTGGCGCCTACCGACGCCGAAATATGGCTGAACGTACCCAGGCTCTTCACTGCGGTGGCAGTTGTCGGGCTGGTAATACTGCTGTGCATGTATGGCTGGGGACCGCCATTGATGCTCGCGCCCTGTGTCGTTATCCTCGTTTTTGTACTGTGGCAATTTGAACCTTCGTCAAGCCGGGAGTCCCGGCCGCAAGGATCAGCAGAACCGAGCGATCCGTGTTCTCATATCCACTCAGACACACGGAGCGAAGTCAGTAAGGCAATAGTTCGGCGAGCATGGCAAGCTGCCGTGATTGCGGCCTTCAGTTTTCCGCCGATCGGATTCTACTCGATGCGGTTGCTGTGGAAACTCGGACAGAGGGATACGCCCCTGGGCAGGGGCGACAACTGGCGCTGTTGGACGGCGTTTTTCCTGAACATCGCCACGATCCTGTTCTGTTTGGCCTTTGCCGTGCTACTGCTGCTTGGTTTCCTTGGTGCTCTCGTCTGACTATGCCCAAAACGGCATCGCTGAAGCCGCCAGTGTTCTCCGCAGAAAGCCTCAGTTCTTTGTTTTCGGGCGAAGCAGATTCGCCTGGGCTCGCGGCAGCAGCGTCATCGCGGTAACGAGGGCAAAGACTCCCATGATCGTCATTGCTACACCCTGAGTCGCAGGCTTTGCCTGAATTGTCGCCACGATAGTCAATCCCATGAGAACGAGGGGCACAATAATGCCTCCCAACACTCCCTGCCACAGGCCAAATAGGCTGATGATTCGCCAAGCGATGACCACGAGCACGAGCACGGTCGCCAGCGCAATGGCAGCATAGAGGTCAATGAAGTCTTGCAGGAAGTACATCATCGGGTAGGCGGCTGCAAAACAACCTGCCACAAGGATGACAAGCCATACATTAAGTTTCTCTGGATCATGAGCCAAGGCAATCAGCGATATGAGAATCCCAAACACCAGCACACTCAATGGCCCAAGCCATGTAAGCTCCCCGAGGCGGTCCAGTGCCGCGATGCCGAGCACGTCGATAGCGATGGGGCGAGCCTCGACCAACCGCTTGTACTCCCAGATATAGGTTGTGCTGTCGCTGGATTGTTCCAGGCTGTTCGGCTGAAGGGAGAGTTCCAGCATGCGGATGTTGCTGCGGTTGGCGATCAGTTTTGTGCGGAAAAGTTCGATGATCTTACCGGAAGGTTTTTCGAGCGTGTAGACTCCCTTGCCCGTGGCGGAATAGACGACGGTGATCTCCACGCTCTGCTTGCTGTCGAGCGTCCCCTGCCACACCAGATGGTTGGCTTCCAGGCTAAAGCTGTCGCTAGGCTCGCCGTTGATGCGGACGTCTAAATCTCCCAAGGAAATGATCTTGGGTGGCAAGGGGAGTTCAATTTGACACTTGCCTTGCCCGTCTTTGGGTGCCTGCGCCTCGATGGTCGCTTTGAACTCAGCCACGTAGATCGACTCCGGCGTAGCAGTGCCAATGCTCAACTTGGGCGTGAGACGGATCTCGGCGTCATACTTTTTCACGATGGCACGAGGCAACGCGGGGCCAGCGGACGCTTGGGATTTTGGAGCCTCATCCGCTGTCAAAAGGGCTGATTCTGATCCGCCACGTGAGCCGTATTCGAGACTCTTCCGCATCGCTGAACTTCTGGCGCTCTGAACGGCTGGCATTAGCAAGGCCAGGGCAAGTACCGGCAGCAAAAGGACCATGCCCACCGCGATCAGTTTTCCTAGTTTTGAGTTCTGCTCCGCCGTTTGTTGTGTATCCTGCATGTGCCACCCATTAAAATCTGAAGGTTTGTTGGGCCAGAATGACCCCGCTCTCACTCAAGTAGTATAGTCCAATAAAATCATGTTGAGAATCACCCAGCTACCAACTTGGGTCCACCCAGCCTCAATGGAACCTGAAAACCCGAGAAAAATGGGGTTGGAGGCAAGTTTCTGCTGGTTTTCGCGGAGTTATCGGTTTCTGGCTTGTATTTCTCGCCCAAATCGCTCTAAACAAGCAATCTGGGATCGGCGCGAAAAACGCCTTCACTTTCAACATTCTCATTGCCAGCGGCGAAAGGCGTGTCGCAACCATCCTTCTTGGGGTTATCTCCTTCCTGAGTTTGATTATCCGCCCCATTTGAGGGCAGATCTCCTTCCTTAATCTTCTTCAAGGCCTCGCATATCTGAACCGTTTCCTTCTTTGTTTCCTTCGCTTCCGTCGAACATCTGGTAATGAGAGGAGGGCGTCTGATGCTCTGAAGATGAATGCCCTTCGGTAGAGTGGGTTGTGAACGTGTGGACAGAGGTTGCCTTACGGCCACGGCAGGCAGAATCATGGGCAGATAAAGGAGTGCCCGAGGAGGACGTGACTCCCCCCCGGGCTGCCCCAAGGGAATCAGCACTTCCATGAGACATGTGCATCTTACGGCAGGTAGGAGTGTTTCGACCAGTAGGGGGCGACTGGGGTGGCGAAACTGTTTGCGGAAGGAGTGTGGCCGGAGGTATCAGGCGCGGCGGTATAACCGACGATACTGCCGAGATCCAGAGTGCCTGCGGGAGGTACAACGCTGGCATGCAGCAAAGCGGCAGCAGAAGTGCCGGTCCAAACCCGAGGGACGCCAGAGGCACGCGGAGGCGGAGCGCCAGCGGCGAAAGCAGCGAGCATCTCAGCCCCAGAAGCCACCTGAAAGTCAGATTGCCGCTACGGACACGCCTGCGGAGGCTTGCGCGTGGTCACGCAGCAAAAAAACTTCCGAGATTTTTTGTGACCGTCCAGGCTGTTACGAACCCCTCAGGAATTCTCCTCGTGCCCCTGCGTCGTATTGTGGCGATGACTGTTGCGCGGCCATGTGTCAGGCCAGGGACCGCGAACGTAAGTGGTTGAGGCGTAAGACCCAAGTGGGCCGATTCAAACGTCACTTGGAATACCATGCCGCGTGGGATAGCCGCAGTCAAGATCATGTCGCTTCTGGCGTCGTGGCACTGCGGCAGTCCTTGGCTCGATCCAGCCCGAAGGCGCATACAGTCCCGGTCTATTGGTGCAACAGCGATCCAGTAATAGACTTGACTATTCCTACGGAGGCCATTTCCCATGATCCACAAACAGATATTAGATCCCGACCGCGTGCGCCGCCCACCTCGTGAGGGTTGGTCCTGGGTTGATCACCGTTTTCTACGGGAACACGCCGCACGGCTGTCCCGCGATGCGATCGCGTTGTACTTGTTCCTGGCTGCCGTCAGCGATCAGAATGGGCTGTCGTTTTACAGCGACCCGTCCACTGCGATTCGCCTGAGGATGAGCGAACAGGCCGTGATCGCCGTGCGCGATGAGTTGACGGCGGCAGAACTAGTGGCCTATCGAACGCCCTTGACGCAGGTACTTTCACTGCCGCAAACGAATCGTGTCCGTCGCAGTGGCTTGACATCGCTGGGCGAGATGTTCCGCATCTTGTGGCTAACGCGATCGTGCCACGGAAGCCGCGGGCCGTGGCCTATTACCACCAAAGTGCCCAAGATTCGGCAGACAACTCGATTCCCAGTCAGCAAGAGAAGGTCCACCAGTGGGCCGACGAACACGACATCGAGATCGTCCGAGAGTATGCCGACGGCCCATCGTCGCCGGAAGAATCGCAAGACGAATAATGTTCCACGACGTCAGTTCACGGAATTCCATTCATTTTCCTGCAGCCGGGCCTTGATGGATGTTAGCCACATGAGGTAACTGCTGTGTCCATAAACCCGCGAGCGATTGTTTCGCGGGAGATACAAACCCTAAGGAGACAAGACAATGGCAAATTGGTGGGAAATTCCATCCGAACAGCCAATCGACATCAGGCCGCGGGCGGTGGCCTATTACCGACACTCCGCCCAAGATCGTCAGGAGAACTCGATCCCGATCCAACGGGACCAGGTCCGCGAATGGGCGGAGAAGAACCAAGTGGAAATCATAAAAGAGTTCATGGACGCCGGCAAGTCCGGCCTGAATGCCGAGGGCCGCCCGGCATTCACTGAAATGATGGAACATTGGGTCAAGCAGGACCGGGACTTCCGCTACATCCTTTGCCTGGATGTTAGCCGCTGGGGCCGGTTCCAGGATCTCGATCTCTCGGCTACCTTCAGCTCGGAATGCAAACGGCATGGCAAGGAGGTGGTCTATACGACCATGGGCCTGCCCAGGGAGAATGATAACTTCCAACCGGTCTATGTCCAATTCGAGCGATTCCGGGCCGCCCAATACAGCAAGGAGCTGAGCGAGAAGGTCTGGAGGGGCTGCATGAAGATCGCCGAGCAGGGCTACTGGGCAGGCGGTGCCGCACCGTACGGAATGCAGCGCCTCCTGCTCGACGAGAAACGCGAGCCGGTGGGAGTCTTGGAACCGGGCCAGCACAAAAGCATCCACAACCAGCGTGTGACTTTGACGGAGGGCGATCCGGCCGAGATCGCCGTCATCCACCGCATCTTTCACGAGTTCACCGAGCTGCTCTACTCGGAACATCGCATTGCGGAGGGGCTTAACTTTGACGGCATCCCGTCGGCCAACGCACCCCGCTGGTCGGCGGGCATGGTCGTCCATCGGCTCAGAAACGAAAAGTATGCCGGCACGATGGTCTATAACAAGACGCAGAGCAAGCTGAAAACGCCCTCCAGGCAGAACCCGCCCGAGCAGTGGGTGCGAACACCGTCGGCCTTCGAGGGGATCATCCCTTACGAGCAGTTTCTCAAGGCCCAGGAGTTACTTGCCAAACGCCGGCAGAAGTACCAGTCGGAAGAGATGATCAAGCAGCTGGCGGCGATCTACCAGCAGTATGGGCTGTTTCATGCGTCCCTGATACGGACTTTGCCCAATGTGCCGTCGCCAGCAACTTTTGCCCACCGCCTTGGGGGCCTCGATCTGGCTTTTCAGCAGATGCACCGCGAGCCGTGTGATCGGGCTCGGGCGATGGTCCACGAGCGGATTCGCGAGCACGTGCCCGAGGTTCTGGCCTACTCGGACTTCCTGGTGCTTGACCAGCGTCTGGCGGTCTCGGTGCAACCGGCCGTGCCGATGCCCAACGGCTACGCCACCTATTGGCCGTTTCGGCCCGACACCCGGAATGTCATCGACCTCACGCTGGGCGTTTTATTGTCTGACGCCGAGGACTTTGAGATCCTCGGCTATGTGGCATTACCACGTCTGCTGGCCGGCACACGCACTTTACGCATCTCGGCCACTTCGTCGCGAACCGAATTGTTCGGCTGCTGCGAATTGGACTTTTTGCAACAGTTACTCTAACCCACAGGAAACTCCATGGAAAACTCGTTTGCCATCGTGCTGATCAAGAATCGGCGTTACGAAGAGGTTCCGACTGACAAAATCAAGGTGATCAACCCTCGCAATCGCGAGGCCGAGCAGTTCGATATGAATGTCCAGAGCATCGATCACGTCGGGCTGATGAAGCCGATCCGCGTGAACGACAAGTTTCTCGATCGAACCGAGATGTACGAGCTGATCTGCGGCGAAGGGCGGCTTCAAGCCCATCAACGCCTAAAGCGAACCACAATCCTAGCCGAGGTAATCACCTGCACCCGCAAGGAGGCCTATCTGCAATCCCTGGTGGAAAACCTCGCCCGCACCAAGCCGGGGAGCATGTGCTTTGCCAGGGAACTGAAGCGTCTGCACGACGAAGGCTGGGATTTCAAGAAGATTGCGGGCATTGCCCTCAAGACGGAGTACTATATCCGGGAATACATCCGCTTGGTGGAACAGGGCGAGGAGCGGCTGATCCAAGGGGTCGAGCAAGGCGTCTTTCCCATCAAGTTTGCCATTCAGGTGTCGGCCTCGGAGAACGGCCACCTCCAGAATCTCCTCATGGATGCATTTGACGAGGGGATCGTGACCACGAACAACTTTGCCCAAGCTAGGCGGATCATCACAACCCGCTCGCGGGCCGGCAAGGAGAAGAAAAAGACCGCCGAGCAATATACCGTCGATCAGCTCAAGCAGGACATCGCCGAGGCCACCAAGGTGAAGGTTTCTTACGTCCGGGAGGCGAAAGGGAAGGAAAGCCGATTCCTAACGCTTCTAACAGGGATCAATGAGCTGTGGCAAGACGTTGACCTCGTCAGCCTTCTCCAAGAGGAGAAGCTCGCCGAGCGTCCCGACCTGGCGGGCGACTTCGCTTACGAGACACATTCAATTAGCGTGGAGCCAGTCCATGCGTGACGAGAGTCGTGTGGGTAAACGCGACCTGCCCGTCGGCAAGCTCGTGCCACGCAGCGAGCACAAGACGAGCAAAAAGCATTACCAACGGATCGAGGCCAGTTTGCGGACCGTCGGCCTGATCGAACCGCTGATCGTCTACGATCAGGGGGACACCTTCGAGATCCTCGACGGCAATCTGCGGTACGAGATTCTGCTGGAGATGGGTGTGCAAACCATCCCCTGCGTCGTTGACCAAACACCTCCAACCAACCAGGAACAGACCCATGAGTGACAGGAATCTAGTCGATGGGCGGGATCTGCCCATCATCAAGCTGGTGCCACGCACCAAACATAAGGCGACGAAGAAGTATTACCAACGGATCGAGGCCAGCCTGCGGGCGGTCGGGCTCATCGAACCGCTGATCGTCTACGATCAGGGGGACACCTTCGAGATCCTCGACGGCAATCTGCGATATGAGATTCTGCTGGAGATGGGCGTGGAGACCGTCCCCTGCCTCGTCTGGAAGCACAGGGAGGCATTTACAACCAGCCGGATGATCAACCACATCAGTGCTGCTGAAGAGATGCGAATGCTCCGCAAGTCGCTCGAGGAGCTCGACGAGAAGACGATCGCCAATGCATTGGGCCTAGCGGGGATCGGGCATCGTCTCAACGGCACGTTGACGAAACAACTGGAGCCGCGGGTGCTCAAGGCTTTTGAGGCGGGAAAGATCAACCGCACGTGTGCCCAGGAACTAAATAGCCTTGCGCGATTTCAGGAGGTTGTGTAAAACAAGGACTTACAAACA
>JBAWVO010000239.1:0-9937 GCA_037147235.1 Planctomycetota bacterium
GACTCAATACTTCGAGAACGTCTACCCTGAAATAGACCGGTTCGCGTAACGCACCTTTTCGCGGGCATCCGTGCTCCGCGCACCCTACGTCGACAGCAGTTGATCGATGCCTGAAGCCACGAACCAAGCCGGGCCACGCTGCACATCATCGTCCCCTTACTACCCCCCCTTTTTGACCTCTTCGGCCAAACGGCGATAGTCCTCGGCTCCGTGCGAGTCGGGCGAGTATTGGAAGATCGACTGCCCGAAACTGGGGGCTTCGGCCAATCGCACATTACGTCGAATACGGGTTTGGAACGTCTGGGCTCCGGACCAAGGCGTGGTCTTGTCGCGGGCACTACGGAAGAACTGTTCGACGTTGTCGCTGACTTCGCCTGCTAGCCGCGTGTTGACGTCGTACATGCAAAGCACCACGCCGCTGATTTTCAGTCGCGGGTTCAGCCGCTGGGAAACTAGGTTGATTGTCTCCAGCAGCTTGCTCAGGCCGTGTAGGGCGAGGAAGTGCGGCTGCAAGGGAATGAAGACCTCATCCACCGCCACCAGGGCGTTGAGGGTCAGTACGCCCAGCGATGGCGGGCAATCGACCAAGAGGTAGTCGAAGGGCTGCTCCTCGGTGTTGAGTTTGTCGCGGAGGATCATCTCGCGGCCCACCACGCCGGCCAGTTCCATGTCGGCGGCGGCTAGGTCGAGCGTCGAACCGACAACCCAGAGATTCTCGGCCACCTGACGACGAACTTCCGAAAGCCGCGTTTTACCGGTCAGCACGTCGTAGATCGAAGGCTGATCGGCCAGCGGTTCGATCCCCAGATGCAGCGTGGCATGGGCCTGCGGGTCCATGTCGATCAAGCAGATGCGTAAACCAGTTTCCGCAAGTGCCGCACTAATGTTCACTGCGGTGGTCGTTTTTCCCACGCCACCTTTCTGGTTCATAATGGCAATCGATCGCATAGTTCCCTCCTTGGTAGGCACTGATTATAGAATGGCAGGCGGTTTTCTCCAAGACCGGAGTCGCGGCCTCGTTTTCCTGACCGGGTACACGAGTTCGGCGAGGGTCTCCTGACCCCGCCGAAACGACCGACCGAAGGTCTCCTTTTCACCGGGAGACCTTCGGTCGGCGATGTGGCTCGGTCAGAGACCGGCCACAACAGGGGTAAACGGGATGAATTCCGTTCTACTGAGCCGTTTTCCTGGCCGGGTGATTGACAACGGTGGTTCTCGGTGTGAAAATCAGCGTAAGGATCGGCGCATCAATAAGTGTCGCAAGAAAGGTAGCAGGCACACTCCGTGTGCCGTCCGCCCACGCTCGGCGAATGGGCAAAACACGACAGTTATTTATGCGCCGATCCTAAGGGTCCAACGTCACCTTCGTCGGAAATTTTTTAACGGAAAACCGAGGTAGAAAATGCTTCACGTCGATCTCAAGCCGCTGGTCGGCAAGCTGAACGAAACTTGCCGTCGCACCCTGGAAGGTGCTGCCGCCTTGTGCCTGTCACGGACAAACTATAACGTCGAAGTTGAACACTGGTTGTTCAAGTTGCTGGAAACGACCGACACGGATGTGGCCGCCGCCCTGCGACATTTTGAAATCGATCCCTCGCGGGTTTGCAAAGACGTCAGCCGCGTTTTGGACGGTCTGAAGACGGGTAATGCCCGCGCCCCTGCGTTCTCGCAGGACACCGTAGACCTGATCCGCGGAGCTTGGCTGGTGGGATCGATCAATTTCGATGCGGCCAAGGCCCGCACGGGGCATGTCCTTCTGGCCCTTCTATCCGACGACACTCTGAACCGCGTCATTCGCAATGCCTCGCCCGAATTTGATAAGCTTTCGGCCGAGGAGCTTCGCAAGAATTATATTTCGATTACCGCCCGATCCTCGGAGGCGGAAGAATCGAAGTCGGCTCCCGGTGCCCCGACGGAAGGGGCGAAACGCCCTGAAGGCGGTGGTGCCTTGGATAAGTACACCATCGATCTAACCGCCCGCGCGCGCCGCGGCGAAATTGATCCCGTCCGCTGCCGCGAGGCAGAAATCCGCCAGATTGTTGACATTCTCACCCGCCGCCGCCAGAACAACCCCATTCTGACCGGCGAAGCGGGCGTGGGCAAGACA
This sequence comes from Planctomycetota bacterium, assembly GCA_037147235.1. Lineage (GTDB taxonomy): Bacteria > Planctomycetota > Planctomycetia > Pirellulales > Thermoguttaceae > JANXQG01. The sequence continues at coordinate 2,108 of JBAWVO010000239.1, forward strand.
GCGGTTGTCGAGGGCTTTGCCATCCGCGTCGTCGAGAACGACGTTCCGCCCGCACTCCGCAATGTCCAGGTCCGCACGCTCGATCTCGGCCTGCTCCAGGCAGGCGCGGGCATCAAGGGTGAGTTTGAAAACCGATTGAAGTCGGTCATTGAGGAGGTCAAGGCGTCGTCGCGCCCGGTGATTCTCTTCATCGACGAGGCCCATACCCTGATCGGCGCAGGCGGACAAGCCGGCCAAGGCGACGCGGCGAACATGCTCAAGCCGGCCCTAGCCCGCGGCGAACTTCGCACGATCGCTGCTACCACCTGGGCCGAATACAAGAAATACTTTGAGAAAGACGCCGCTCTCGCCCGGCGATTCCAGGTCGTCAAAATCGAAGAGCCTGACGAAGATTCAGCCATTAAGATGGTCCGTGGTTTGTGTGAGACGCTGGAAAAACACCACAACGTCCGCATTCTGGATGAAGCCATCGATCAGGCCGTGCGGCTTTCGCACCGCTACCTTAGTGGTCGCCAGTTGCCCGACAAGGCCATCAGCCTCATCGATACGGCCAGTGCCCGGGTGGCGATCGGCCAGTCAACCGTTCCACCCGCCGTGGAAGAGTGTCGCTGGCGGATCCGACATGCGAGTCTGGAAATCGAAATTCTGAATCGTGAAATTGCGGCTGGAACCGACCATTCCGAGCGACTTGCCGAGCGTGAAGCGACCAAAGCGGCCGCCGAGGCCGAGCTAAAGGAACTAGAAGCCCGCTGGGAGAAAGAAGCTGGGCTGGTTGCGCAGATCCGGCCGATCCGTCAGCAATTGGAAGCATCCGTACAACCACCGGCAGCGGCAACTCCCGCCGTCGCGACTGCCAAGTCGCCTCAACCTCAAGCAGCGCAAACGCCGCCATCGCCCTCACTTACCCAAGAACAGCTCGAATCGCTCCGCGGTCAACTCCATGGCTTAGAAGCTCAGTTGAAAGAGATACAAGGCGAGAACCCGCTCATGCAGGTCTGCGTCGATGGGCAGGCGGTTGCGGAGGTCATCTCGGGCTGGACGGGTATTCCTGTCGGCCGCATGGTGAAGGACGAGATCCGCGCGGTTCTTGCGCTCAAACAGTCGATGCAGCGGCGGATCGTGGGTCAGGACCACGCCTTGGAGGTTATTTCGCAGAGCATCCGCACGTCGCGTGCCGGCCTGACCGACCCGCGCCGGCCCATCGGCGTTTTCCTGTTGGTTGGCACCAGCGGCACGGGCAAGACCGAAACCGCCATCACCTTGGCAGAATTGCTCTACGGCGGCGAGCAGAACATGACCGTCATCAACATGTCGGAGTTCAAGGAAGAGCATAAGGTCTCGCTGCTGATGGGATCGCCTCCCGGCTATGTCGGCTACGGCGAGGGCGGAGTGCTAACGGAAGCCGTTCGTCGCCGACCCTACAGTGTGGTACTTCTGGATGAAATCGAGAAGGCTCATCCTGGGGTACAAGACATCTTCTACCAGGTTTTCGACAAGGGCACGCTCCGTGATGGCGAGGGTCGGGATATCGACTTCAAGAACACGGTCATCATGATGACCTCCAACGCCGGCTCCGACATGATGATGAGCATCTGCTCCGACCCGGAAACCCGCCCCAGTGCGGAGCAGTTGCGAGAGGTCATTCACCCCGAGCTTTTGAAGGTATTCAAGCCTGCCTTCCTGGGCAGAATCAATGTTGTTCCTTTTTATCCGCTCACCGACGAGGTTTTGCGTCGGATCGTGGAGTTGCAATTGAATCGCATTGGCCGCCGGGTGGAAAGTACGTACCGCGCGACGTTTGAATATTCGCCCGATTTGGTCAATGTCGTCGCCGCCCGCTGCACCGAGGTCGACACGGGGGCACGGAACATCGATCATATTCTGTCGCACAGCCTTTTGCCTCAGATGTCCGAGCAATTCCTCGCTCGCATGGCCGAAGGGCATCCCATCAAGTCGGTCGGAGTATCGATGTCGTCCAAGGGCGAATTTGAGTACCGCATCGAGTAGCGATTGAAGACTGGCCTGTAGTGGTCAATTTATCGCCATATTTAATTTGACATTCCGTCCCTGCTTGTCAGAAGAAAAAAAGTCATGGTACTATGCGGAACCGAGTTGATTTGGGAAGGGAAGTACGACCTAGCGGGCAATCGCATTCCCGTGCGAGCAGACGATTGCGAGTCGGCCCTTTTGGAGATTGAGCGAATCGAACGACCCCGCAAAGCCGGTGCGCCGGATCAACCGCGCAGTTTTCTGGCCGCTGACCAGGGGCCGATTGGCGATTTCGACAACCGACTCGTGTGGGGAGACAACGGCCTTGTCTTGCCACGGCTCGCAAAAGATTTCCGCGCGGCCGTCGATTTGATCTACATCGACCCTCCGTTCAATGTCGGAACGGATTTCGTCATGGATGCACCGTCGGGGGCTACGGCCGACGAGCCTGCCTCTGGTCGCGGCAGGTTCGCTTATCGAGACTCCTGGGGGCAGGGGGAAGGAGCTTACCTGCAAATGATCCATGAGCGGCTCGTCTTGTTGCGAGAACTGCTGAGCGAGCGAGGCACTATTTACGTCCACTGCGACTATCGCGTGAGCCACTATGTTCGGATGATTCTCGATGAAATCTTTGGCCCACAAAACTACCGGAACGAGTTGATATGGTGTTACCGAGGCGGCGGCGTCCCAAGGAACGATTTTGCGGCCAAGCATGATACCATTTTTCGGTACACGAAATCCGACGAATACATCTTCAACGCCGATGAAGTCCGAATTCCCTACTCGCCCGACGTGCAGGCTTCGCTGGCAAGTCGTTACGACAAATCCTATCGCTCGAACAAAGTCTATGAAGGCTATCGCCCAAACGTGCTCGGCAAGCATCCCGAGGACTGGTGGCTGATCCAGCCCATCATGCCTTCGGACCGTACCGAGCGTCTGGATTATCCCACACAGAAGCCGGTCGAGCTTATTCAGCGCATGGTAGACGCAAGCAGCAGGCCCGACAGCCTGGTGCTCGATGCGTTTTGCGGTTCGGGGACGACGCTTGCCGTCGCCGAAGGATTACGGGTGAAGCGCGAGATGATCGGAGGCAAGGAACGGCTCCGTTACTATTATGCCGAGCCCCGTCGCTGGATCGGCGTGGACATTGGCCGGTTTGCCATGCACACATCACGAAAGCGGCTTATCGAATTGCAGCGGGTGCGCCAAGCGCAGGGAGCGGCCTATCGAAGCTTCGGAGTCTACGGACTCGGAGACGCCGAACGTCGCCGATGGTACGGAAAGTTCGCAGGCGACAACCGACGAAGTTATTGCAAGACAATTCTTGAATCCTTCGGAGCCGAGCCAAGTGGAGAGCAAGGGTGTGAGCAGCCCACCCTTGACGGGAAAAAGCAGGGGGTTCCATGTCATGTCCTCGACGTTAATGCCACATTTACACGGGCGATGGCAGAAGACTTGCTGAAAAGGGTGACCGCCGAACACTTCAATCAATGCTACTGCTTGGCCTGGGCTTTTGCGCATAACCTTCCGGCGGAGATCGAGGAACTGGAGCAAAAGCATGGCGTCCGACTGCGGTTGGTTCAGATACCTCGGGAGATAATCGATGCCCCTGGCAGAAAAGTGCCCTGGTTCCAAGCCGCGATCTTGAAGGTACAGCCGATGATCTCGATTGCGCCTGCGGGGGAAAAGCTGATGGATGTTCGGTTAGAGAGCTACCTACGGGAATCGGCCGAAGTGGCTCCCGAAGAATTTGACACACGCCGATCCCAAGAGCCGGGCACTGGGATTGAACTTCTTGATTTTTGGGCCGTGGACTTCGATTGGCAAGACGACAAGCCGTTTACGCAGCATTGGCAGGACTATCGAACGCGGAAGAAACCGTGCGTCGAAACCGTGAGCAACGCGGGTTCCTCGCACGCCGCGACGGGTGAACAGATGGTAGCCGTCAAGGCGATCGATACTTTCGGTTACGAGACGGTTGTTACAGCCGTGTGCTGAGTTCTCCTGGGGGGTGTCTACGAATAGGACGTCACTTCACCGGTTCCATGAGTTTGATGGGCCTTGATCATAACTTTGCCAACTGCTGTCACTGCTAGCTCGAAGTAGGGTGGGTGAAGCATCGAATGGTGTGTTACGCGAACTGATCTGGAACAGCGGTAAGTGCTTTCAGCGTCTCGACTTCGTGCGCAACCCACCATTTCCCGGCCGGACACACTTGATCTTGGGGTGGAATTGCAGATTGAGAAGGGCAATCTACTTGGAATCGTCCTTGGATCGCACGTGGATCTCGCCGACTGGCAGCTTACCTTCCTTGAGTCGCTGGCCGAACGTGGGCGAATTCGGATCGTCGGGCTTGGACTTCATCCGCGAGACCTTCCCTAGCGCGGCACGAACCTTCTTCGGCTCCTGTCCATCTCGTTTGGTGAGAAGACCCTTGAACTGCGTGCCGTAAGCGTTATATCCCTTCCTCGGCTTCGCCAGATGGCACAGATTGCAGCCGGCCTTCTCCACGGCCGCATTGAATATTTGCATCGTGTGGTCGGTCGCTTTCGGTTTGACGTACAAAGCCTTGAACTGCTCCAGAAAAGGCTTTACCGCCCCCGCGGGCCGTGTACTGAACACCCCGGCAACCACCGCACAGAAAACAAGAATCGCAAGGCTGTATCTCATGCACGTTCCTTAGGGTCAGTCCGAAAACAACTCCCCTCTCCCTTTGGGAGAGGGGCAGGGGGTGAGGGTTTCTCCGGTGGGAGCGGCACCAACAGCCCTCGCCCCAGCCAAGTCCCCTCGGATGGAGAGTTGAGTGGACTTGACTTTCCGGATAGCCTTTCAGCAAACATTCATTGTGCGTGAGGAATGGTTCAATGTCAACCAGCTATCCTAACTCACAGAAAGTGGCTTACCTCGTCCGTATTGTGCAGTTGCCGGGGCGAACGGAACATTAGGCTCCTCCATGAATCCGTACTTGGGCTAATGAATTCCGTTCTACGTAGGGCTGCCTCAACCGGACTTTGAAGTATTCCTGCAAAAAAGTCCGCACGGTGCCATTTTTCATGCTACCCTTTCTAAAGTGGTCTATTGCGCGCGTTGTGCATCAGACTTTGATCCGGGGCTGAGGAAGGGGCCATGTGCCGCTCGGGGATGAAATTTCCGGTCTGCGCTTCGGCAAGCATCGCAATCTTGCTGGCGGTGATAGGCTGCGCCGAGTTTCACCCACCTCGCATCGATCCTTCAGGCGAACACCTCTTCATCAGTAACTCGCCGCTGCCGGCCGCGGTGCCTTGTCCGCCCGGCACCACTCTCGTGCCGGTGCCCGCTGCTCCCGGAGTTATTGCCCCGGCCCCGCCATCCCTAATACCAATTCCCGCCGCTACGGCTCGGCCGCCTGTTGCGGCCGTGCAGCAGGTCTCGCCCTACAGTGACGTGGCCGTAATGCTCTCGCCGTTCAGTACCGTGATGCCGGTGGGTAGCCAGCGAGTCCTCCTGGGCGGAGTCCGCGGCGGCGATGGATACCTGCGCACCAACCGCCGCCTCGAATGGTGGCTTGTGCCGGGCAGTGTGGGGCAGTTCACCGGTATCGGCGAAAACCGCTTCACCGATTTCCTGGTCGGTGATTTCACCCGTCCGCGCGTGGTCTCCAGCACTTTTGCCATTGGCAGCACAACCCGCGTGGCCGAACGCGCCGGCGGGCCGGACAACACGGTTTTTGTCGCACGCGGACAAGGCTGGGTCACGGTCAGTTCACCGGTCGAAGGCATAAGCCATGTGACGGTGGTCGCCCCCGACGTGGTCGTTCCCGCCGAGCGCACCAAGTCGGCGATCATCTATTGGATCGATGCCCAATTTGGCTTCCCCACTCCGGCGATTACTCCCGCCGGAACGAAGCAATCACTGACCACGACCGTCTGGCGGCAAAGCAATCACTGCCCTCGCCCCGGTTGGATCGTGCGCTATGAAGTTGCCTGCGGTCCTCCGGTCGTCTTTGGCCCGGCAGGCACGACGTCGATCGAAGTACCGACCAATGAGGGTGGCCAGGCAAGCGTGGAGATCTTTCAGAAGGATCCGTCGCCCGGCACGAACCAGGTGCGCATCCAGGTCTTCCGCCCGGCCGATCAATGCGGCCAACGGCTGATGGTTCGTGAAGACAGCGTATTGGTGACCTGGACGGCCCCTTCGCTCGGAATTCGCCAAATGGGTCCGCCCACTGCGACGATCGGCGAGACAATCACCTATCGCATCGAAGTCAGTAACCCGGGCGATCTGCCGGCCAGGGAGGTTGTGGCAACCGAAGAGGTTCCCGACGGGCTGAGTTTCCTCCAATCCAATCCGGCACCGGTGGTCGAAGGTCGCCGCTTGCAATGGCGGCTGGGCGATTTGGCCCCACGGCAACAGCAGATCATCGAAGCGACTTTTCGCACCACGCAACCGGGGATTGTTTCCTGTTGCATCGAGGTCGCAGGCAGCGGTGGGCTACACTCGATCCACTGTGCAAAAACGAATGTCCTTGCCGCACTGCCCGGTCCAGCCATAATGCCCGGCCCGACCACGATACCAAGTCCGGCCATAATACCGGCTCCAGCCATGATACCAAATCCAGGGCCAGGCCCGACGCGGGCGACCACCCCGATATTGGAACTCAAGGTCATGCCTGAAACCCTGGCAGTCGTCGGCTCAAACGTGACCTTCGATATCGACCTGACCAATCGCGGGCTGGTGCCGGCCACCGGCGTCGTCATCCGCGACACTTTTGGCGACGGCTTGGAGCACCAGCAAAGAAGTCCCATTATGCGTCCCGTGAGCGACTTGGCTCCCGGGCAGTCGATCCAATTTGGCGTCACTTTTCGGGTTACCAGGCCGGGAGAACTTTGTCATCGCGTGGAAGCTACTGCCAACGACGGTGCCCGAGCTGCCACGGATTCTTGTATTACGGCAATTGCCGCGGCAGTTCCGCCCGCGGGTGGTTCGCCGCCGATTTCGCCGGTCGCGATCCCTGGGCGGCTGGATGTGCGGGTTGATAATCTCAAATTAAATGTTCCAGCAGGTGAGAATCAGCGGTTTATGATCCAGGTCACCAACCAGGGCGATTATGCCGAGAACGACGTGGTTGTCACGGTTCGTATCCCGCCAGGCACGGCTGCCGAGTTTGGCACTACCGGCCCGAATGCAAACATCAAATACCAGGTTGACCAGGAATTGGTTCGCTTCGATCCGGTCGCTGAACTGCCACCCAAGGCGATGATCGATTATCGGGTTGTGGTGAGGACATCGAAGCCAGGACCGATCTCCTTGCAAGTCGAGGCCACCAGCCGCCGGCAAACAAGGCCAGCCGTGGGTGAGAAAACGGTCGAAGTTCTCCCCAAGGAATGATTTTTGAAGAACCGCGCTTCCCAAGATTTTGAGCCGAGTGTAGAATAGACTCTGTGATTGTGTTGGGTTGATTTTCGTTTTGCTTTTCCTATGGTTCTGCCGCGTTGAATGATATCCCGGCGTCCACTCATCTTTTGTTTGATCTCAAAGCCTTTTTGCAAGTAATCCGTCCCATTTTGGGCATGGCATTTGTGGCGTTTTGCGCGCGAATTCAAGCGCGCACAGGTACCGTAGCGTTGGTCTCTCCGCCACATCGGGGCCAGGGACGACTCCGGCGAATTCAAACGCCGGTCGTCGTTCCCTGGCCTCACTTTTTGGGGAAGATTATTGAGGCTTGGGGCTTGGGACTTGGGGCTTGGGGCTTGGGGCTGTTGTGGCCGGTCTCTGACCGAGCCACGCCGCCGACCGAAGGTCTCCACTTTACCGGGAGACCTTCGGTCGGACGTTTCGGCGGGGTCAGGAGACCCGCGCCGA
>JBAWVO010000240.1:0-9926 GCA_037147235.1 Planctomycetota bacterium
AATTTGGACAAGCGGAGACAGGACGATAATGAACGTGCGGTTGGCTTTTCCAGTGCTAATTTGCTTGGCCAGAGCTTGAATAACCTCTGACGACGACAAAAAACGGTGAAAGTTGGTCAAAACAAGGATTGCCGAACTATCAGGCGTTGCCAGGGCATTGATCGACCGGATGGCGGCCAGAGGATCGCTTCCGCCAGCATCGGTGGGGTTGTTCTGGCCCGGAATCTGCAAGCCGCTGGCGATGTCCCAGACGGCCAGTTTCCAGTTGTTCTGGCGGCAAAGCTGGGCGATTTCGGCCAGGGCATCGTCGTGCTCATGTGAAGTATCCCACGACCCACCACCGTACAAACAAAAAGCCCCGTATTTTGCGATTTACGGCCGCCGATTTACTGGCCACGCGGGAAAAGGTACAATAACAAAATACCGGCCAGCCCCAAGCGATAGCTACGCGACGGGCTTTGCGGCCGGCGGGTGCCGTGGTCCTCATCCTTCCACGAACCCCGCCGGCCGGGCTGGCTTAACAAAAGGATGAGATTATGGAAACGCCCGAAAAAAACATTCCCGAGAGTATCTATTGGTGCCATGAAATGGCAATGCGGACACTGAACTGGTTAGGATTTGTCGTCGGCAACTTTGATCCCGATGCAGTTTCAAGACAAAAAGACTTTTCTGGTATTTGGTCAAAAGTCGGAAACACTGCAAAACAGATTTCCTACCTCCGCGACGAATACCTTGAATGGAGCGAATACCAAGAGGACATCTCGCGTTTTGATTCGACACAGCACGCACCGGTGAGATTGTGCGGTAATTTCGGCCCAAGTGCGCATGCGCTCTTAGATACTCTCGTCCGCGACGTTCTCAACCGAACGTGGGGGAAAATTACACCATGGAATCCGCGGAATCGCAGCCCAGAGGAAATGGGCTGGCCGGATTCTCAGCGGCTTGCCAAAGCCGATCTTGATGAAATTGCCCATGCAATCCAAGGGCGGCCGAACGGCCAAGCGACAGACTTTTCCCTCGATATGGATCACGTCAACTGGTTGGAGGCCGCGCTTAAGCAGGAATACGCCCGCCTAATTCAGACCTTGCCTAATTCAGAAGAACAGACGACGGCCAGCACAGCGGAACCTAAGCCGGCCGATCCACCACTACCGCCCCAGGCTGCTTCAGCGGAGGAGGTAGGTCGATTGCTTCACCTGTTAGGCGACGGGGATGGAATAAAGATTCTCGCGATTGCTAGAAACGAATTACGAACCGCCGAACAACGCATGATAGATCTTGTGAGGGTAGACCAGCGACACGACGGATACAATTCAGTGCAATGGGGGGAGCTACTGGCTGTCGATCCCGCCGCGATCAGGCAAACCGACTTTTGGAAGGACCGCAAAAACCGCAAGGAATTGGGATACGGCACATTAGTCAGGGATGACGAAAGGTAGCTTACGCACCGCTTACGCGTAAGCAGAGAATTTCAAAATAATTTTGGGTGGTTTTCCTCGGGAAAATCGCCCTTTTTCGTTTCTTGTCGCAAGATTTGCTTACGCGACTGCTTACGCATGACCCTTTCTCATAGGAGGGCCAAACAATGGCAGACGTACAAGAGCAACTCGATTTTCTTTTATCGGTTGACCGGCTTATATCAGCGGCCGATGAGGCCAAGCGGATTCGTGATCGACTACTAAGGGCAGGGCGAGCCATTCCCACAGACAAGGCCCCAACCCCTAAGCAACAGGTCACCACCATCGCGGAGCCAGCCCGATGATCGCGCCCGCCAGCCCCCGCGTTACCCTTGACCCCGTGGTCCGCTACCGCGTGGCCATCGACGCCAAGCCGGCCGGCGACGTGGTGCCGATCCTCGCCCAACTCTTAATCGACATCGATCGCCGGCGACGCGCACGACTAGCAGCAGAAGCAGCCGACAAAACACAGGAACCCCACCCCTAGCGCATAAATTCAGCCGGCCGCCACCCAAGCAAACCGGCTGAATTATGGAGAAAACCGACAGTGAATTGTCTCACGAAACCAGCAAAAAAGCAACCTACCCTTGCGCCCACGACGTTTTCCACCTCGCGCTTAGCCGACTTTTGCAGTGAGAAGGAACTAGTCAAACAGACCGGCCACGCCCGCAGTGAGTGGCCGCTCGTGATTCTAAAGGAGTTGACGGACAACGGCACAGACGCTTGCGAAGAGGCTGGCACGGCACCAGTGATCAGCGTCACCGTAGACGACAGCGGGATCGAGATCAGCGACAACGGCCCCGGCATCCCCTGGAGGACCGTCGAAAGCCTACTCGACTTTTCGACCCGCACGAGCAGCCGGGAAGCATACGTAATTCCAGCCCGCGGCGCACAGGGGAACGCGCTGCAAACACTGCTGGCAATGTCTTACGTGCTTGACGGCAACCTCGGCCGGGTGGACATTACCGCCCAGGGCCTGCGACACGAGATCAGCTTCCGAATTGACCCAATCCGGCAGATTCCGGCCATAACGCATACCGCCCATCCCGTCGAAATTGTAAGAAACGGAACTTCTGTAAAAGTATGGTGGCCGCCGGTATCCATGCAAACCCTCGTAGACTCAGGGAGCGAATTCTTACAAAACGCCCTCGCCTTCACTTGGTTAAATCCGCATCTTACGATTACCGTTCACTGGTTTGGCGTGGGGATCAGCGATTCGGCCACAGACCCCGCCTGGACGAAGTGGAAGCCATCCGATCCGACTTCACCCCACTGGTACAGCCACGAGGCTTTTAATCGGCTAGTAGGTGCCTACATCGCACAGGGCCAGGACGACGGCACCGAAAGAAGCGTCAGGGAGTTTATCAGCGAGTTTCGCGGCCTCAGTGGTTCAGCCAAGCAGAAGATCGTCCTCGAAAAAACCGGCTTGGCCCGCACCAATCTTTCCGCGCTGGTCGATGACAAAGGACTGCGCCACGACGTGGTAGATAAACTTTTGGCCGCATGCCAGGAAAACAGCACACCGGTTAAGCCGGCCGCGCTAGGGATCATCGGGGAGGCCCACATCAAGGAACGCTTCGGAATATGCGATTCTCAGTTGGAGGAGAGCTATTTTGAGTATCGAAGAGTTGCCACGATGGACGGCGACCTGCCCGTGGTGGTCGAAGTAGCCTTTGCTTTTAATCCAGCTTCAGACGCCAATCGGAAAATTATCTTTGGTGTGAACTGGTCAGCCGGAATTATCAATCCGTTCCGCCAACTGAATTACAGCAGCCTCGACGAACTGCTTGGGGAACAGAAGGCCGGCCAGGATGAACCGGTCACGATTCTCGTACACGTGGCGAGGCCTGGTATCCAGCATAAAGACCGTGGAAAATCAGCGGTCTCTCTCAGCTACGCACTGGCCGAAATCATCCGCGATTGCGTTACCAAAGTTACGGCGCGCTGGTGCAAAATCCGCAAGGCGGAAGAACGTCAGGCGGCTAAACGCTGGCAGCGGAAAGAGCTTCTCTCCAAATCGCGGAAGAGCAAAAAGGCATCATTGCAGGAGGCCGTCTTCAGTGTGATTCCCGAGGCCAGCAAGGCCACATCGGGCGACGGTCGATATGAGTTTCCCAAGCGGAACCTTTACTACACGACCCGAGAGATGATCCAGAGCGTCACCGCCGAAAAATTGGAATGGGCCTGGTTTCAAACGATCGTAACAAAATTTGAGCAGGAGCGCGGCGCGATCCACGGTATGTATTGCGATCCACGTGGTTATCTAATCGAGCCGCACACCGGCAAGGTGATCCAACTTGGCAGCCGCGAGACAGACGCCTACAAAATGCCCGAGCTTCTTTACGACAAGATTCTTTATATCGAAAAGAAGGGACTTCACCCACTATTCCGCGAAGCAAAACTGGCCGAGAAATACGACCTAGCGATTATCTGTGCCGAGGGGTACGCGAACCGCGCAGCCAAGACACTACTGACCGCAGCGAAGGCCCAGAGCATGACGGCAATGTCGCTACATGACGCCGACCCCTACGGTTACAACATCGCACGCACTCTGCGCGAGGCCACGCCTACTTGCCCCAATTACAAGTTGGACGTGATCGACATCGGCCTACAACTGGATGAAGCACTCGCAATGGGCCTGCAAACGGAGTTTTTCTATCGAAAGAACGCGCTCCCATCCATGATCAAGATGAGCGAAGCAGAGCGCAAATACTTCACCGGCGAGGAAGTTTCCTTAGATGGCAAGCGCAGGTGGAAGGCCCAGCGGATCGAGTTGAACGCGCTGGCCAAAGACCCCGATCGGTTCATTGCGTGGATCGAAGGCAAGTTGCAGGGCCTGGGGCTTGCCAAGAAACTACTTCCACCGCCGGCGGTTATCAAACTGACAGCGGAGGAACACCGCGATCAGGCATTGCTTGCTTCAGCTACCGAGCATCTATATGAAATTCTCGACTTATCGGGTATGGCCGCCAAGATGGTCAGCAAGGCCAAACTCTCGGTCACGAACATCCCCGGCGAACTGAAGAAATGGGCGAAGGAGTTACCGCCGGTTTGTTGGAAAAATCACGTCAGTTGGCTGGTCGATCAGAAGGTTGCTTCCGTTGACGACGTGATCGCCCAGTTGGCTCAGGATGCTGTTGAGAATATCGGGGGGGCCAGCGCATGAACGGATGGATCTGTCTTCACCGCAAAATCCGAGAAAGTGCGGTCTTCCAAGACGACGCCCTTTTCCGCCTCTGGTGCCTCTGTCTTTTGCTTACGAATCACCGGCCCAGGTGGGTGAAGGTTGATGGTCTGGCCAGTCCGGTTGAGATACAGCGAGGGCAGTTTATTACCGGAAGGTTTGCTCTTCATGCCGCTTTTTATTTGAACAGCCGAAATCAGCCAAAATCCCCCTCTACAGTGTGGAGGATGCTTGAAACGCTCAGAGACATGGGAAACTTGACCATAAAAACGAACAACCGATATTCCCTTGTTTCTATCGTAAATTACGAGGTTTACCAGCAATCAGACGGAAAGATTGAACAGCCGGATGAACAGCCGGTGAACAGCCGGTGCACAGCCGGTGAACAGCCGGTGAACACAAACAACAAGAATAACAATTCAAACAATGAAAACACACAGAGCCGCAAGCGGCCTGGGGATGGTCTAAGTTTTTCAGAATTCCAAGAAGCATGGAACGCAACGCCTGGGGTACGGAAGTGCATAAACCCCAAGAATCGGACCAAGGCATTTAAGGCCCGCTTGGGAGAACCGATATTTTGCGAGAACTGGAAAGCGGTACTCGCGAGATTCCCACTTCCTCTTCATGCCTCTGACCCTGACGGATGGAAACCTGACGCCGATTGGTTCCTCCGCCCAAATACCGTCACAGCAATCCTTGAAGGCAAATACGACTGGACCAAGAACAATGGCTCAGCCTCCCCCGATTCCCAAACCCAACCGGATGACTACGCATGAACCCAAACAGTGAAGTACTCGATCAGCTTCCGCCCAATGACGCCGAGGCGGAAGGAAAACTTCTCGGCGCGCTCCTCCTCGATCCGCGCCGCCTTGAAGAGATCAGCTTGGAGCCAAACGAGTTTTATGGCGGTCTCCATGCCAACGTCTTCCGCGTGATCCAACGGGTTTACATGGCCCGGCCGGATTCCGACGCGGCGCACGCCGTTGCCCAGTCGCTACAATCCGACGAAAAACTTTGGACTAAGGAGCTTGGAAACGGCGCGTTACTCGTCGAATGGGTCCGAGGGGCTACCGTCACCAAGGCCGCGTACTACGCCTATCGCATCCGCAAGGCCGCGCAGCATCGGTCAGTGATTGCGGCCGCTAACGCAATGCTCCAACGAGCCTACAACATGGAGGAAGGCGACCTGCTTTCAGATTGCGAACGGGTTCTATCGACTCTCAGCACTGGGTCAGCTTCCACGGACCCCGCGCCCATTGCCGACGCCGTAATGGAATCCATGCAGACGATCGACGCCATCCGCACCCGCAAAGATCGCGCTGGAATACTTTCCGGCATGTACGCTTATGACCGAGACATCGGCGGATTGTTTCCCAGCGAGCTTACGGTTATCGCAGCACGCCCGGGGCAGGGCAAGTCGGCCATCATGGCTCAATGGGCTTTCCACGTCGCGGAAACAGGGAAACGGGTTTACATGGCATCTATTGAAATGTCCCGCACAGATTTAGCCACCCGGCAACTCTGTGCGGTCTCAGGAGTTTCCAATCAGAAAATACGCACCGGCAGTATCGACCAGTCAGACATCGGACTATTGGTTGACGCGGCGGAAATCGTCAGCCGCGGAAATCTCGTCATTCACGATTACCCGAGGCTCAATCCTTTCGAGATTCGCCGCGCAGCACGGCGCGAGAAGGCGGAGATCATTTTCATCGACTATTTACAGTTGGTGCAGTCGCCCGATCGGAACAAAAAACGGCATGAACAGGTGGGGGAAATCTGCAAAGACCTGCGAGCCATCGCCAGGGAATTGAAAATCCCAATGGTTGTCGCCGCGCAGTTGAACAGATCGGCAGACATGCCCGGCAAAGACCCGCGCCCCCGGCTATCGCAGTTGAAAGAATCGGGCAGCATCGAAGAAGATTCCGATGTCGTGCTGTTGCTTTACCGACCAGAGGAACCGATTGTTGGCAAAGACAAATTCGCTGGCCAAGTGTGGGACGCGGAATTGAAAGTTGCCAAAAACCGCAAAGGTTGCACGCCCCGCTTCCGCACGTTGTGGGACGCGGCCCGGACTCAATTTAGTATTTACGAACCCGAACGGACCGCAACCCGCGATCCGAGCTTTGACCAAGGGGGCTTCCAATGACGCGAAAAGACTTAGAACAGTTGGCGATCGATTATCACGACCGCCAAGCCACCTGGACGACGTTTTGGCGAGACCACTCCGAGGCCGTGATCAAACTTGCGATCCACGATAAGGAGCCGCTAGCGCGGCGATTGTGCGGACTAGTGACCGCCGGCAACTTGGACGGAGCCGAACCCGTGCCCAATGGCTGGTCGGAACCGCTTCCCTACGAGATCGCGGAAGACGCACGGCCCGCGCCCGTGCTTGTAGTGGATGACGTGACGACCGCGGCACGATGTCTCTGGCAGCCAGCGGAGGCGCGATCGTGAAGAAACCGCTTCCCGAGTGGCCGCCAGCGCACACGAACTTGCCCGATTCAGACGAGGAAATCGAGCGGGGAAAACTGCCCAGACAGTTGGAATTGTTCGGTAAACCATTCGACCATTCCGCCGCGGCGCGGAAGGCCAGATTATTGGCCGACCAACCAGCAAAGAAAAACCCATGACCATCCCCAGCCTGTCGCCATCCCACGAAGGCCGCCCACAGATCGTAGTGCAGAGGCCCAGGTGCCCGGAGTGTGATTGTACTCGCTTCACATCGGACGGCACACGCGACAACGGCGACGGCAGCCAGCTACGATACGCTCGATGCCGCGAGTGTGGGCTGAAAGTCTTTATCATTTCGGAATAGTCCTAGATTAGGAATTGAGCGTAGGGCACTCGCGTAAACTTTAAGCATGGTGAGAGCAAACCAAACAAGTCAGAGGAGAACATGAACACAAAAGAGCCAGTACATTACGAGACGACCGGCCACCTATGCCAGACATTCCAGCGATCGTACGGAGCGATCCGCAAGGCGATCGAGCAAGTGGGAGCGCAGCCAGCCCATACCGTGAACGGTTGCGCCTATTACGCCAGCGACACAGTGGAGGCGATCGGGGAACAACTTCGCGCGACTGCCAAGCCAGCAACGCGAAAGAAATCCGGCCAATGAACGCCTATACCTACCCTGCTACCACCCCCCGTTGGTTGGGTCCTTGTAAAATCGAATTATGCCGGTGTCCGCACCCAGGCCATCGAGCGTAATTATTCTCTTGGTTGCCCAAATCGGAAATTCTAGGAGCGAAACCTAAGCACGGGATTGAAACGCCATGACAGCCAGTTGGACGGACAGCCTACCGACGATGAACTTGGACGCGATCCGGCCGGTATTTCCGGCCTCGGCCGTTGCCGACGCGGACAAGGCCCGGCAGCTTTCGACGGACCGGCGACACATCCGGCGCACGGACAAGGCGGTCATGCTCGACGCGCGGCGACTGGCCAACGCCATCGAACACCTCGGCCGACTGCCGGAGCCCGGCGAGGCTTTCCACCTGGTCACCGAAAAGAAATACAGCATGGCGCACGTTATCCCGGCCGTGCTCCACTACGCCGATCCGGCGACGATCCGCTATCTGGCCGTGGTCACCCTGTCATTCTCGCAACCAAACATGGTGGACCTGCTAGGTATGCTCGACAGCGGACAGATCGAGAAGGTGGACTTCCTTTATAGTTGCTATTTCCGAAGCAACGAAAAGGAAAATTGCCAGAGACTAACCGAAGAGCTTACGAGCCGTGGCCAGCGCGTTTTTGCCGGGTTGATCCACGCGAAGATTCTCTTAATCGAGACCACAGACGGCCGCACCTACTCGGTTGAATCATCCGCGAATCTTCGCAGTTGCTCGAGTATCGAACAAATCACCATGACCCACGACCGCGAGCTTTTCAGCTTCCACCGGCAGTGGTTGAACGAAGTAATGGAGGGACCGTCGAAATGAAACGCAGCAAACCAGCAGCACCACCCCAGCACCTCGACGAGCAGGCCCGCGCCAAATGGGCGGAAGTCTATCCGATATTGGAAGAACGCGGCGAGCCCGACCAGGGCAGCCTTGACGCGCTGGCAGGGTACTGCCTTGCTTATTCTCGATGGACGGCGGCAGAGGCCCAGGTGAACGCACTAGGCCCCGTGGTGAAGAGCCCAGCAGGGTTTGCCGTTGCCAACCCCTATGTGGCCCTCGCGGCAGCAGCAGGCCGACAGATGCGAGCATGGTCTACAGAATTGAGGCGACGTTAAATGGGCATGCTGGGGAAGGCCAATGGCGCGACACTCACCCGAGGCGATAAGTACTCGGTTAAGAAGGATCGCGAACGCGCCCGCAGCATTAAGTCTTCCATCACTTCCCGAGACATCGCCGCCGACTGGCCAGGGTGGGGGAATCAATTCCGCCGCGCCCGGTGCAAGAAGTCTCTCCAAGTATTCCTGAAAACCTACTTCCCGGAAGCCTTTTCAAAACCATTCTGCCTAGACCATCTTCGCGTGATTCAGAAGATCGAAAACGCGGTCAGACATGGCGGTCTATTCGCGCTGGCCATGCCACGCGGAGCCGGAAAGACGACGATATGCGAAAGGTCGATGCTTTGGGCACTGCTTTACGGATACCGCCGCTTTGGTTGTTTGATCGGAGCCACCGAACGCGCCGCGCAGCTAATGCTTGAGCATATCAAACGCGAGTTGCTCTTCAACGATCGCCTGGGGGAAGACTTCCCCGAGGTCACCTATCCGCTACGCAAGTTAGAGGACAATGCCCGGCGAGCTAAGGGGCAGCTTTGGGACGGCAAGCAGACGTTGATTGATTGGTCCAGCAATCGGATTACCTTCCCCACCATCCCCAAGGGGAAGGTCAGCGGAAGCACGCTTACCGTGGCCGCATTGACCGGCGCACTTCGCGGCCAGTCGCATGTACTCCACACCGGCGAGATCATCCGGCCAGCTTTCATTTTGCTCGACGACCCCTCGACGAGAGAATCGGCCTTTTCCAAGATTCAAACAGAGCAGCGTCTTGCCATCCTAAGTGGCGACGTGTTAGGCATGGCCGGCCCCGGTCAGACGATCGCGGCAGTTATCCCTTGCACCGTGATCGGCAACGGCGACTTGGCCGACCAGATACTTGATCGCGCCCGCAATCCGCAGTGGCAGGGCGAGCGTACGCGGATGGTAAACAGTTTCCCGACCAACGAAAAGCTATGGGAGCAATACCGGCAGTTGCGAGAAGACAGCTTCCGCATGGACGGCGACGGCCACCAAGGCACGGAATACTATCAGCAGCACCGCGAGGCGATGG
>JBAWVO010000241.1:0-9899 GCA_037147235.1 Planctomycetota bacterium
GGCACACTCCGTGTGCCGTCCGCCCCCGCTCGGCGAGTGGGCAAAACACGACAGTAATTCATGCGCCGATCCTAAGGTTATGATCAAGGCCCGTTCGCTGGCCTTCGCCGTTACAATCGTTAGCTTTGGCATACGTCGTAGATCTCCTAAATCGTGCAGATATGGGATCATCGATACAACGCAAACCCATCGGCGGAAATACCAATTATGCGTGGGGGTTCTTTTGTAGGGGCCGTTCCGTGAGCGACGAAAGTCAAGATGGCAAGGTACGCTCCATGCGTGCTTGAAGCCCGCAATTTGGCGTTAAACCCGTTTGTTCCTCGATTACCGATTGCAAATCATGACGCGTTCCGTCTCCATCATCATGGTTTCGTTGCTGGGATTGCTCTTGGTGGCAAGCGGCTGTCGTACTCCGGCAACTCGGCCGCCCGAGCCGATGGTCGTGCAGCCCCAAACCATGCCTCGCGAGCTGTGCAAAACGGTCTTGCCGCCCTACGTCATCGAGCCGCCCGATATTCTCATGATCGAAGCGGTGCGTGTCGTGCCGAAGGCACCCTACCGGCTGAAGACGGCCGACGTTCTCGTGGTACAGGTTCTTGGGACGCCTTCCGACATGCCGATTGCAGGTCCACGTCAGATCGAGCCTGGCGGAGTGGTTCGCCTCGGACCTCGCTATGGTGCCGTCGCCGTGGCCCACCTCACCGTCGAAGAAGCCGAAAACGCCATCCGTGAGCACCTCCGTCGATTCGTCAACGACCCGATCGTTACCGTCAGCCTGGCCGAAATCGCCGGCAAGCAGCAGATCGCCGGTCAGCATCTCGTCGGTCCCGATGGCACCGTCACCCTGGGCATCTATGGCAGCGTCCGCGTCGTCGGCATGACTTTACCTCAGGCAAAGTACTGCATCGAGCAATATCTCACGCAATTTCTCGACGAGCCGGAAATTTCGATCGAAGTTTGGGCGTATAACAGCAAGGTTTACTACATCGTGACGCAAGGTGCCGGACTCGGCGATGCCGTCTATCGATTCCCGGTCACCGGCAACGAGACCGTGCTTGACGCCATCTCGCAAATCAACGGCATGAACCAGCTTTCCTCAAAGCAAATTTGGATTGCTCGACCGACCGACTGCCCCGGTCAGTGCCAGATCTTGCCCGTCGAATGGGATGCCATCACCTCGCACGCCTCGGCCGGCACGAACTTCCAAATTCTGCCCGGCGATCGCGTATTCGTGGCGGAAGATAAGCTTGTGGCCTTCGACAACGGACTGGGCAAGTTGCTGGCGCCTGTCGAACGGATCATGGGCTTCAGTATATTCGGAGTCGGCACTGCGACCCGCTTCAGTGGTCCGGTGCTTAAGGGTGGCGGCAATCCGCAATCGAATTTCTAAATTTAATTTGAACGCCAATAATTTATCGCTAGCCTCGTGTGAAAGGCCCTCATGAACATTACTCGTGCGAAAATGCCATGCCGACGACCGGTTATGCAACCGGCAAGGCAGCGCAACCGACCCGGTTTAGAAGCGGCGTGCAGGCGGTTCCTTCCGGCGGTGGCGGGCGCATTGCTTCTGCTGGCGGATGTCGGCCGCAGTATTGGCGGTTGCATCGACGATCCGTGCAAGTTTCCTAGCCTAGGCTATCCTTTTGCATCAAGCCCCAGTTTTCACCATCGTTACGACGATGCAAGCGGCACCTTTTGCGCACCCTGTTATGCCTATCGTCCGACGTGCTGGCGGGGCTGGCCCGACTGCTGTATCGGTTGCCCACCTCCGGCAGGACTTATGCCACCCGGCGGATTCGGCAGTCCGATGATCACACCTCCTACACTAGCCCCCATTCAGCCAACCATTTCCAGACCTTTTTCCCCGCCCACGTTGCCACCGCCCGTTTCCGCTCCGATGGTGCCGCCGTCAACTGAACCGCAAACCCCGCCTCCGCCCGACGTCGGCCTGATGCGTCCTCAGGCCCCTGCGGCAACACCGCCGCCCGAGCCAAAAATGGAACCGGCCACTCTACCGGTGCTGCCGCCGCCGACCGCACCGCTACCGACCGCACCGCCGCCGACCGTACTGCCGCCGACTGCACCGCTACCGACCGTACTGCCGCCGACTGCACCTCTGCCGACGGTATCACCGCCGACGGCGAGGCAACAGCAGTCGCCGCGGCGTCTAGCCGGCTCGGTGCAGTTGCCCTTGGCCCCAATGCCGAGTGCTAAACCACGGATAAACACGCACGTCGATAGGTCGCCGGTTTTGCTCGACATTCCTCAGGCGACTGAATTGCCCGAAGCCCCGATGCCACCCAGAACTTCGGCAGCCGCGCAACGGGAACAGCCGGTACTGTTGAAGCCGGTTCCAAGAGTATCGCAAGATCTTGGCATTGCCCCAATGCCGCCGGGCGTTTCTGCAAACATCCTACTGACGTCCGTCTCCATGCCCCAACGGGCAGCGCGGCATAGGGAATATTTTGGCATTGCCCCAATGCCACCAAGCGTTTCTGCAAACATCGTACTGACGTCCGCCTCCATGCCCCAGCGGGCGATGCGGCATGAGGAGGATCTTGGCATTGCTCCGATGCCGCCGGGTCTGCCCTGGGTCGCTCACGTTCCTTCGGCCCCGCCAGCCAAGCGAGTGCTCAAGTCGTCCGTCGAGTTTGATCTGGCCCCAATGCCTCCGGAACTACCGCGCCTGACCCAGCGATAAGACCCGAACCCAAATTAGTAACGGATCACGCGGCGCAGGAGCCAGACGCCCCAGAGCATCAACATGGCGTTGCCGGCCCAGACGAAGATGGTGGGAAGATTGCCGTTCTTCACGCGATCGGCACCGTAGATCATCAGCGGATAGTAGATGATGAGGATGGGCAGGAAGCAGAGAAAAAAACTGGTGAGGAAGTCTCGGTTGCGCAGGCAAATCGCCATGGGGACACCGACCATCGCAAAACATAAACAGGCAAATCCGCCCGCCCAACGTCGCTGCGGCACGGAGACCAGGCGATAGTATCGCGACCACAATTCGTTCTTGTCGTTCTCATACACCCTCCACTGGTCGCTCGTGAGTTCGTCGAAATCGCCACACGTCATTTGATACGCGGCCCGGGCGGCCATCATCTGCTCCTGCTGCTCGATCTGCGATTGCGCCATGGCGATCGCGTCGGGCAGGCTCCGCAGCGGCAGATTCGTCCAGATATTGGCACTACGGGCGCGGCTGGCGTCGGCCAAGGGGATTTCCCTCTCTTGCACATCGGGAAAAGCCACGCTGAGTTTCCCGCCCACGTCGATCACGCCGTTGCGTAAAAACACCTTGAGCACGCCTTCGACCCGATCACAACGCAATTCGGCATCCTCGGCGGTAATGGTCATCTTGGGCGAATTGCCGCGTCCCATGATGATCAGGGTGACGCCTTGCAGCTTGCGGCCGTCGATGTTCCTGACGTTGATGGAAAATGTTGTGGTGCTATAGCGGCGCTGCGACTGCAACATGCTGTAGGCGATTTCCTCGACGGACTCGATGACCACGCGCTGGATATTGCTGCGACCCCAGGAGTCGGCCAGGTCGTTGAGCCAGACCGTAACTAGGCTGATCATGAAGGCGAAGATGAACACCGGCCAGAGCAAGACCATCGGCGAAATACCCATCGCCTTGACGGCCACGATTTCGTTTGCTCCGGAGATCCGCGAGAAGACGGTGGTGCAGGCCAGCAACAGAGTCATGGGCACTGTAACGCGCAATGTCTCCGGGAGAAAATAAGGAATCAGCCGTAGGGTCGGCAACAGCGGCAGACCTTGCGCCGTGGCCTCGCGGCCGACAAAACCCAACACGACCATCAAAGTCAGCGCAGTGACGGACACCACGAAGACTTTGATGACTTCGACGAGAACGTAGCGTGGCAGGATCGCCATGGACGATTGCACCGCGAGGATCGTGAGAGGGGAAAACGGCTCTCCGCAAAGTTTGTGGTGCGGGCGTCTCGCCTGCCTGGTTCAACCACAACATCTTGGGCAGGCGGGACGCCCGCACCACAATTATCCGCAAACCCGGCGGAGAGCCGGAAAAACGCATTATCCAGGGGGTAGTTTCACGCCGAATCGGGTGTGGGTCAAGAGCAATCCGTTCCGGCTCTGCCCCGAGGCTAGCTCGTGACGACAGATCGGCTTTACAAAATTCCGACGATCCTCCATACTAGGGCTTCTCTTTCCTGGAGCCGACACGGATGGCAATCTTGTCCCTGAATGAAACCACGACCTTTCGCTGGTCGTTTGAAGACGATGTGGCACATTATGCCGCAGCGGGCATTGAGGCTATCGGCGTCTGGCGGCAGAAGCTTTCTGATTGCGGGCAGGACCGCGCCCAACAACTGATCCGGCAGCACCACCTAAAGGTTTCGCATTTATTCTGGGCGGGGGGGTTTACGGGCAGCGAAGGTCACAGTTATCGCGAAAGCGTGGCAGACACAGCGGACGCACTGCGGACGGCCGCAGCCTTGGAATCCGGGTGCTTGGTGGTGTGTAGTGGTGCCAGGGCCGGCCACACCCTCAATCACGCACGGCGACTCGTGCAAGAAGCACTCAAAGAACTGGTGCCGCTGGCCGAAGAGCTTGGCGTGGTGATGGCCTTGGAGCCGATGCACCCCGGCTGTGCAGCTCAATGCACTTTCCTCAACACTCTCGACGACGCCTTGAGCATTATCCAGGCCATCGACCATCCGAACGTGAAACTGCTGCTGGATACCTACCACTTGGGTCAGGCCCCAAACCTGTTGGAGCGGATTCCACGGGTCGCCTCGCAGATCGCCTTGGTCCAACTTGGCGACGCGAAACGCCCTCCGCAGGGCGAGCAGAATCGCTGCCGCCTGGGCGATGGCGTAGTGCCGTTGCGGCAGATCGTTTGCGCGTTGCGCCAAGCGGGATACGACGGTTTCTTCGACGTGGAACTGCTGGGTGAAGACATCGAGGCATTGGACTATCACGAATTGTTGGCTCACGCCAAAGAAGCATTCGCCGATCTGACGACGTCCATTTCCTGAACGGGGTCCGCGCTGATGCTCATTGTCACCCGCCAAATGCAAATCCCGCTCGCGGAATTTGAAATCACGTTCACTCGCAGTAGCGGGCCGGGAGGGCAGAACGTCAATAAGGTCAACAGCAAGGCCATTTTGCGGTGGGCCGTTCGCGGCACTCTTTCACTCCCGGAAGCGGTGCGAGAGCGGTTTTTGCGGAAATACGCCAAACGGCTGACAACCGAAGGCGAGTTGCTCATGACGAGTCAGCGTTTTCGCGATGCGCCGCGCAATTTGCGAGACTGCCTGGAGAAACTCCGCACGATGCTGCTGTGCGTCGCACATCCACCGAAACTGCGGCGGGCAACACGTCCTACGCGGGGTTCGGTGGAACGCCGGCTCCAGGGAAAACGCCGAATGTCGGCCGCCAAGAAAAATCGCAACTTACAAGGGGATGTTTAACCACAGCACTTCCGGTTCTGGGTGCAGACGTAGGGGGGGAGAGTGAAACGAGCCCCACCAAAAGCGGACCGCAACAGAATTGGTGGGGCTCGCTGCGCTCTCCCCACCCTACAATTATTCGCATCGCGCACCCAGAACCGGAAGAGCCTTAATAACCGGCTCTTCAGCGGGGTCGGGATCCCCGAGCCGAATGGGTGAGACCCGCGTTGAACGCCGAACGGGGGGAGCTGTTTCTGGCGGGCCATACCAGTTTTTTCAGCCGCTCGCTATAATATCCTGGATTGTGCATGTCGATCCTGTAGAAAAAGTACGTTTCATGGTCCAAAATCAGGATATTGATTTTATTTTCCGAGACTGGCCCTATCAGACTGGGGTGATCAGCGCACGGATCGTGCGTGCTCCAGGCCGCCGCAAGGTGCTTCAGATGCGGATTGAGCTGGGGTTGCTGCAAATGGAATTCACCGGCCGGCCCGATAGGGAACGTCCCGGTGGCATGGACACAT
Organism: Planctomycetota bacterium; assembly: GCA_037147235.1. GTDB lineage: Bacteria > Planctomycetota > Planctomycetia > Pirellulales > Thermoguttaceae > JANXQG01. The sequence goes on from JBAWVO010000241.1 coordinate 5,963, forward strand.
ATCTCGATTTTCTAAGAAGCCAATTTGGTGCCGAGCAGGACGATCCGCAGGTTCTGACGGACGAACAGTGTTTTGAGATCGACCGCGAGTTTGTGCAGTATTATCACCGGCGGATATGCTGTCTGGCGTTGCGAGAATTCGACTGTGCCGTGGCCGACTCCGATCACACGCTGGCCCTGATGGATTTTGTCGCGGCCCATTCACCCAATGAAGATTGGACGGCCTCGCACGAGCGCTATCGGTCGTTTGTCTACTTCCATCGCACCCAGGCCCAGGCACTGGCAGTGCTGGAACGGTCGGGGCCGGAGGTGGCAATCGAGGAGATCAATAAGGGCCTGGAGGAGATGCAAAAGATCTTCGCTCGCGCCGAGGCGGGAGAGCAATTCGAGTCGGACGAACTGGTCAACCAGCTCCGCGAGTTGGAGGAATCGCTCCGCAAGGAATATCAAGTCGGCCAGACGCTGGCCGAGCAGTTGGCCGAGGCCGTGGCCGCCGAGGATTACGAACGTGCCGCCCGGCTGCGCGATGAGATCGCACGGCGGCATGTTCCCTGGGAAGGATCGAAGTAACTCATGGGCCGCTCACTTTCCGGCTAGAATCCTCTCCAGCTCGCTTTCTTTCCTATTTTTCTGCCCCTCATATTCCTGTCGAAAGATTTTATGGCTCTCCGCCAAGTTTGTGGTGCGGGCGTCTCGCCTGCCTGGTTCAACCACAACATCTTGGGCAGCGGGACGCCCGCACCACAATTATCCGCAAACCCGGCGGAGGGCCGAAAGATTCTATTGTCAGGGGACTTGTAATATATTCTCCGGGACATTAGACTAAGGGAACTAGCCGTACATTAGGCGGCTTGTGATCCAAGCTGTCCCGCCTAGTTCGGTTTCCTGCCTTTTTATCCTTCCAACTTCACGGAGTCTGAAACATGCCTAATCGTCGTGATTTTTTGTTAACTACGGCTGCGGCCGGAGTGGGCTACTGGGTGGCCGGTGGTGCCCAAGCCAAGGAGAGCCGTTCGCCGAATGAACGTATTGCCTTCGCCAGCGTTGGCATCGAGGGCAAGGGCCAGAGTGATTCGGACGATGCGAATCGTTCGGGCGACATGGTGGCCATTTGCGATGTTGACGACCGCAAGCTAGGTGCGGCCGGTGATCGCCGCTTCAAAAAGGCCAAGAAGTTCAACGATTACCGCCAGATGCTTGACGAAATGGGCAAGAGCATTGATGCCGTGACCGTGAGTACGCCTGACCACTGTCATGCCTTGGTGGCCGCAATGGCATTGAAGATGAAGAAGCACTGCTTCGTGCAGAAGCCACTGACCCGCTCGATCCACGAGGCCCGCGTTCTCGGCCAGTTGGCTCGTGAGAATGGTGTCGCCACGCAGATGGGCAACCAGGGAACGGCCAACGGCGGTCTGCGCAAGGCAGCCGCCGTGGTTCAGGCCGGCGCGCTGGGGACCGTGAAAGAGGTCCATGTTTGGACCAATCGGCCGGTCTGGCCCCAGGGCGGAAATCGTCCCCCAGCGGCCAAGCCGCCCGAGAACCTCCATTGGGATCTGTGGCTCGGTCCCGCGCCGGAGCGGCCGTATGCCAATGGCGCCTACCATCCGTTCAGTTGGCGTGGCTGGTGGGATTTTGGCTGCGGTGCGCTGGGCGATATGGCTTGCCACACCTTCAACATGCCCTTCGCCGCGCTCAACCTCCGCGATCCAATTTCGGTGCAGGCTGAGACATCCGGCCATAACAAGGACAGCTACCCAAAGTGGTCTTCAATCGCCTACGAGTTTCCGGCCATCGAAAAGCGTCCGGCGGTCAAGGTGTTTTGGTACGACGGCGGCAAGCGTCCACCCGTTGGACTGTTCCAAGGTCGTAACCCGGGTGGTGCCGGTGCTCTGCTCGTCGGCGAGAAGGACAGTATCTTCTCCCCCGGCGACTATTGCGATCACTTCGAGTTTATCAGCAAAAAACCCGTACCCGATGTTCCGTTCGTCAAATCGCCCGGCCACTTCCAGGAGTGGGTCCGCGCGATCAAGGGCGGCGAGCCGGCCATGTCGAATTTCCCCGACTACGCTGGTCCGCTCACCGAGACCATCCTGCTGGGCAACCTGGCCGTGTGGGCCGCTGCCTCGGGCAAGGGCGAAAAGGTCGAGTGGGATCCCAAGGAACTCAAGGTCAAGAACCTCACTGGGCTAGAGGAAATCGTCCGGCCGGTTTACCGCAAGGGATACTCGCTGTAAGAACCAACTGCTTTTCGCATGACGGAAGCAATTGAAAAACCAACCGCTCTGCGTTTCCCAGTTTGGGACGCAGAGCGGTTTTGTTTTGGGAGGACTAAGAATCTATCTCAGAACTCACCGCAGAGGACGCAGAGAATCGCAGAGGCCCTCAATTAGGATTCATCCTCTGCGTACCTCCGCGTCCTCCGCGGTGAAAAAGATCTTTTGAGATAGTTTCTACGGCGTTACCGCACGAAGCACATTCCGCACCGGCTGACCAGGTACAAAGACCCTGGGTTGAATGACTACAGGCCAGCCATAGGCCGGGGCAAATACCACGGGAGGCGGGACGTAAAAGGGTGCCACCACCGGCGATGCCACAAAATAGGGCACGGGGGCTGCGGCATAATAGGGTGCCGGGGCGTAATACGACGTGGTTACGACCGGGCCGTAGCTCGCCACGGGAGCTGGCGCAAAGTAGGTTACCACGGGCACGGGCCCGACAGGTGCGCAGGTCCTACATTGGGCTAGCACGTTGGAACTTGCCATCAGGACCGTGGCCAACGTCAACGCCATCACGAAACTCTTCATCGCATGATTCCTTAGTTAGGGGGTGAATCGTAAAAACCGCTAAAGGAAATACCCGAAACTTTGGGAATTCTACGTCGCGTTTCCCTACTCGGCAAGCGTCGCACAGCCGGAAAATACCATTTTTTTGTTCGTAGAACGGAATTTATTCCGTTGTTTTGTTGTTTTCAGGCAAACGGAATGAATTCCGTTCTACGAAACGGATTATGGACAATCGTCTCCCACATTGGTATAAACAGAGTTTGCACATAATGACTTGCCTCGGGTGAAAGAAACGTGACTACTACTTTCCGCTACAAGCCGGCCCCACGCCAAGACGACCCTCCCTACCGGAAGGGCGAACCCGTGGCGATGTTCATCCCCTGCTATATCGATCAATTCTATCCGGGAATTGGCGAAGCGATGGTCCGCATCCTGGATCGCCTCGGCGTGCCGGTGGTGTTTCCGGCCGAGCAAACGTGCTGCGGGCAGCCGGCGTTCAACTCGGGCTATTGGGAAGAGTCGCGGCCGGTGATCCGGCAATTCTGCAAGGTGTTTGCCCCCTATCGATGGATCATCAGCCCTTCGGGTTCCTGCACGGCCATGTGCCGGGTTTTCTTTCCGCACGTCGATTCCAGCGAGGAAGTGCTCACGGTCAGCCGCCGCGTCTTCGAGTTCAGCGAGTTCCTGGTCGATATGCTCGGGGTGACGGATACGGGGGCCACCTTTCCGCATAAAGTCACAATGCACATCGGGTGCCATGGCCGGCGGGAGTTGGGTGTCTTCGATCATCCGCTGAAGTTGCTGCAATCGGTGCGCGGCCTGACCTACTGCGAACTGCCGAATATGGAAGAGTGCTGCGGCTTTGGCGGCACCTTCAGCGTGAAAATGCCCGGCACGTCGCTTGCCATGGGGCAAAGCAAAAAAGAGAACATCGTCCGCAGTGGGGCCGAAATCGTGGTTTCCGGCGACATTAGTTGCCTGATGCACATCGGCGGCATGTTGAAACGCGACCCCGCCACGCGGCACATCCGCATCATGCACCTAGCCGAAATCCTCGACGCGGGAATCCAGCCAGGAGTTAGGAGTTAGTTCGAACTCCCAACTCCTAACTCCTAACTCCTAACTCCTAACTCCTAACTCCTAACTCCTAACTCC
>JBAWVO010000242.1:0-9784 GCA_037147235.1 Planctomycetota bacterium
GCACGAGTACTTCGCACTCGACCGGCATGCCGTTGCGACGTGCCGGTTCAAAATGCCAGCGATCGCGAACCGTGGTCAATGCGGATAGGTCGAGCGAGGCGTCGCCGCTAGAAGTTTCCACTATTGCGCTCCGCACCCCTCCCTCCTCTTCAACCACAACCCTCAGGATCACCACGCCTTCGATACCGCGGGCCTTTGCTTCAGGAGGATAGCGCGGGCTGATGTTCCCGCTCAGTCCCGTCGGCAATCCGTCCGCCCCCACACCGCCCGATCGACCGCCGGGTCGCTCGCTGTTGTGCGAATCCGATCGCCCCACAGCGGAACGGAATACCGCCTGACTTCCAGCGGATCCTCTCAGCAGTTCACCCACATCGACACGCGCACGGTTAGGGTGCGGCTCAGGCGGGCTTGGCGGCGGTTCTTCCACCGGCTCCGCGACGCTCGGGGCAATTTTTGCAGTCGGCAAAGGAGGTGGACTCGGGAGTGGTTCCGGAATCGGCGGCTCGACCTTTCGGGCAATCTGCTCCGTTTCGACGGAGGGTGCGAATAATCGCCCCGACTCGGTGGTTTGGGCCTCAGTCAACTCGCTTCGCACCGCCGCCGGGTACGTTGTGGGAAGCGGATTGATGCGAAGCTCTGGCGTTTGGCTGCAAGGGAAGAATTCGCCTTCAAAGACAACTGCGTCACCGTCATTCACTCCGTCAATCCCGGAGCCGTCGCCCAAGCAGATGGAAAATTGTGGCGGCGCGAAGGTTCCCCAGAAAAGCGCGTAAGCCAAAGGAGCCAGCACGACCGCGTGAATTGCGAGGCTAATCAAGTAGTATCGCAAGTTTCGCATAGTAGTCGTCCAAAAACAACTTGTGGTGCGGGCGTCTCGCCTGCGCATGCAGCCGAGACGGCCGCACCACAAAAACGTGGAGTTAATGCTGGACAGGTGCATAGTCCCCTTACCCGGCGATCATCCTTCCACCATCCACCGGCAGACAGATGCCGGTGACGTAATCGTTCTCGATGAGAAACAGGGCCGCCTGGGCAATGTGCCGCGACGAACCAACGCGGTTGAGTAATGTTGCCGCCACGGCCCCTGCAACCCCGGGCTGCGCGGTATCTTCGGGCACCAGCACGGGACCGGGCAGGATACAGTTCACCCGCACTCGCGGGTTTTGCCGCGCCAGTTCCACAGCCAACATGCGGGTCATCGTGGGGAGCGAGCCTTTGCTGATGAAATAGGCCGCATGGTTCATGCCGGGTCGCTCGCAAGCCCCGTCGCCGAGGGTCACGATCACGCCGCCCTCGGGCTGAGCCACCATAATCCGCCCGGCCGCCCGACAACAAAGGAAGGTACCCAGTGTGTTGATGTCGAACTGGCGGCGAACATCAGCGGCGGTCACTTCGTCCAACGACTGCGATTCCCACACGGCCGCTGCGGTCACCAAGACATCCAGGCGGCCGAAACGGTCCGTCACTTGACTAAACAGCCGGGCCACCGCCTGCTCATCGGCGACGTCGGCGGCAAAGGCCGCGGTATCCGCCCCCTCGGCCTGAAGCTGCCTCACGGTTTCCAAGGCCGCATCCGCCGATTGATGGTAATGCACCGCGATGCCGTAGCCGCGCACGGCCAGTGCTCGGGCCACCGCGTTACCCACTCGACGCTTGCCGCTGCCGGTTACCAGTGCGATTTTGGATGTTGACATTACATCTCGACCTGCTTCAATTCCATAAAATACTCGCCCAGGGCTTCCTTCCAATCGGGCATGACCGGACCGCCAAGGCGATGGTAGGCGGTTGTATCCAACACACTATAGGCAGGCCGGGGCGCGGGGGCGGCAAAATCGGCGGTTGTGATCGGTTCAACCGGCACTTCAAGGCCCGCCAGACGCACGATCTCGCGGGCGAACCCGCACCAGGTTGTCCCGCCGCGATTCGTCACATGATAAATCCCCCACGGTGCCGGCATCGCCCCCTTGGAACCCAGCAAATAGACGATCGCCCGGGCTAAGTGCGGCACGTAAGTTGGCGTACACCACTGATCGTCCACAACCCGCAACTTCGGTTGCGTGCGTGCCAACCGCAGAATTGTCTTCACAAAATTGCGAGCCGTAGGATTTGAAGGTCGGGCGTAAAGTCCGCAAGTCCGCACGATGATCTGCTTGGGGCAGGCGGCCGCCGCCTGCTCGCCTTCAAACTTCGTCACCGCATAAACGCCCACGGGGGCCGGTGGGTCGTCTTCCCGCCATGGCCTTCCAATTCCCGGGCCGCCGGCAAAGAGATAATCGGTGCTGATCTGGACCAGCGGGCAATCCAGCTCACGGCAGGCCTCGGCCAGCGATTCAACCGCAGTCACATTCACCGCCCGGCAGCGGGCCGCGTCGGTCTCGGCCTGATCGACCTGCGTGTAGGCCGCGCAATGGATCACGGCCCGAGGTGTCCATCGCCGCAAGGTTCTCCGCACGGCGGCACGATCGGTCAGATCGAGCGTATCAATATCCACACCGGTGGCTTCCGCCCCCAGCAGGCGACAAAGCTCCGCCCCCAACTGCCCCGCCGCACCGGTTACGAGAATGTCCATGAATAATTGCCCTAAATTGCTTCGTAAAAAATTGGTGGGGTTCGTTGCACTCTCCCCACCCCACGCTTGCATTTCACCCTTTCCGCTTTTCCGGCTCTCCTGGGTTGACAACCGACCTGAGTATACTGTGAAATGTACTTGTTCGTATCCCATTTTGGCAAGTAGTCCACTTGCCGCGTCAGGAGTCAGAAAACATGAATGTGATGGTAGCGGGGGGCGCGGGCTATATCGGCTCGCATGCGGTGAAAATGCTGTTCGAGGCTGGACATCGCGTCGTGGCCGTCGATAATCTCTTTCGCGGCCACCGTCTGGCGATCCACCCCAAGGTCGCTTTTCAGCAGGCCGATTTGGCGGAAACCCGGCAGTTGGCCGATATTCTCACCCGTTACCAGGTCGAGTGCGTGATGCATTTCGCGGCACTGGCCTACGTCGGCGAGTCGGTATCCGACCCCCTTGCCTACTACGATAATAACACATCCGGCACGATTAGCCTACTCAAGGCGATGCATTCCACGGGAGTGAAACGGTTGGTTTTCAGCTCGACCTGCGCCACGTATGGCGAGCCTGAGGGGGTGCCGATCGTCGAAACCATGCGGCAGTCGCCGATTAGCCCTTACGGTTGGTCCAAATGGTGCGTGGAACGGGTCCTCCGCGACTATTCGGCGGCAAACCCTGAATTCTCATTTGTGGCACCCCGTTATTTTAACGTCGCCGGTTGTGCTTCGGACGGCAGTCTAGGCGAAGACCACCATCCCGAGACGCACCTCATTCCGGTCATTCTCCAGTCGCTGCTGGGTCAGCGGGAGAAGGTCACCGTCTTCGGCACCGACTATCCCACGCCCGACGGAACCTGTATCCGCGACTACATCCACGTCGAGGATCTCTGCGAGGCCCATATCGTGGCGATGAACGCCTTGCAGCCTGGCGACACGCGATTCTACAACCTGGGTATCGGCCGCGGCTATTCCGTCAAGGAAGTGATCGATTCGGTCGAACGGGTGACCGGCAAGACGGTGCCGGTGGAATACGGCCCCCGGCGGCCCGGCGACCCGGCCGCCCTGTTTGCCAACGCCCAGAAGATCCGCGATGAGCTAGGCTGGCAGGCACGACACACCAAGATCGACGACATCGTTGCCACCGCCTGGAATTGGTTCAAGGATCACCCGCACGGGTATGCGTAAGGATGCATATTGAGAGGAATGGATTATCCGCGAAAGAGCGCAGAGAACACAAAGAATTATTCCTTCTATTGCGCACTTTGTGGTCTTTCGCGGTGAATTCCTGTGGCTCGGTCGGGAGACCGGCCACAACTGGGTTGAAAGAACCTCAAGGACAGGGTTGTGTAAGCAACATTTCTTCCAATAATTCCATCGGCAGCCCAACCACATTCGTCTCGCTGCCGGAAACAACATGGAGCCAGCCCAACCGGTCTTGATAGCCAAAGGCACCGGCTTTGCCTTTCCACAGACCGCTGGCCAAGTAGTCGTCGATTTCCACGGACGAAAGGCGATCCATCCGCAATTGCGTGACGGCGACACGGACCCTGGGATTGTCGCCGGGCACGTTCCATAGACAAAGTCCGCTGAGTACGCGATGATCGCGTCCGCTAAGCCCCCGCAACATATTTCGCGCATGGGCTTCGTTGGCCGGTTTACCAAGAATTCGGCCATCGCATTCCGCCACGGTATCGCAGCCGAGAACCAGTCCCTGGGAGATTTTCAGCGCGACGTTGGCAGCCTTTTGTTGGGCGAGCCGGGCAACGAACTTTTCGGGCGTTTCTCGGCTGCAAACCCCGCATTCGGCAGATTCGTCCGGAACGACAATTTTGAATTCATAGCCCGCCTCGGTCAGCAATTCGCGACGGCGCGGGGAGCGGCTGGCGAGGACAAGTTTTGGACGTTCCATGCGGCTCATCCTTTCGCAGTCATTTTTCATTTTGCAATTTCATTTTCAGGCTCTCCGCCAGGTTTGCGGATAATTGTGGTGCGGGCGTCCCGCGCCTGCCCAAAATGTAGTGGTTGAACCAGGCAGGCGAGACGCCCGCACCACAAACTTGGCGGAGAGCCAATTCTCACCATTATATCCCCTCGACCTACCCTGGGAACTCTCGGTCCTTCTGTAGCGTGTTTGCCGCTTGCAACGGGTGCCTATTCTGGATTTGCCGAGATGCCTCGACAATCGTGAGAGACGGCATTTAGGTTTCGCGCCACGGGCACCGGTTGATTCGCCGGCAAATTGGGAAATAGCCGGGGGAAGCGTGAATTGATCGAATCCCTGATAAGCCGTGCGACGATCCAATTTCTGAGTGATAACGGATTTGACTAGCCCTTATTTCAAAAACAAGCTCCGCGAACCGTTTTCTCGGGATACGATTTGGTTTTGAATAAGGACCAACATTCGGAAAGGAAGCTGAACATGAACGCTATGCGCATGGGACTGTTTTGCGCGTTGATCGGCTGGATGGTAGCCGACGCACAGGCACAACTGGGGACCTATGGCTCCCCGGATCCAATCCCTTTAGGGCAGTACACCCAGCAGCCCTCTTACGTGCCCGCCGTGGCCAGCCGTGGGTCTTATGCGACTACGGTCGACAACTCAGGCCCAAAACTACCCCCCGCACCCTACGGTAACATTCCGCAACCGCCCTCGGAAAGTTCGGCGGTCTCGACGATGCTGAACGAGCCTCACGCAACGGTCAGCCCGTCGTCGGGTTGTAACATGCTGCCGACGGGCGGCTGTATCAAGGACGCCGGCAACTGCGATGTTCGCGGCGACGTCTGCGGTGGCGGCGGTTGTTGCTCGCCGTGGTTTGCCTCTTTGGACACTCTCTATATGACGCGCAACCGGCCGAACAAGGTTTACACCTCGGCCGAGGCCAACCACCTGGAAAACCAGGGATATTTCAACGACGCAAACTGGACCTGGGGCGGACAGGCCTCGGTCGGCTATCGCTTCGGCTGTGGCTGTGATTGGGCTCTGCAAGGCACCTACTGGGGGCTTGCCGACTCGAGCAGCGACGGCAACCCGGGCATAACCCAACCCTATGTAACGCCGATGATTTTCGGATTGACCGATATCCTCGGCACGACCGGTGGCACTGGCGGTGGCGTTCAGACGGCAAATAATTATTTTGACCAATCGCCCGACCACCATATCTGGCGGAACTACGAGGCCCAGAATCTGGAGCTTAACCTCGTGCGAACGCTCTGCGGCGGCGAGTGCAATCGCGTCGGCCTCGATTTCATGGTCGGCGTTCGCTGGTTCCGATTCCAGGACGGCTTGGTCTTCGGCGCGCAGCGAGATCCCAACGATGGCAGTGCTTATGCCGGCGACTGGATCTACCTGAACGACCGGATCACCAACGATCTGGTCGGCTTGCAGGCGGGCTTCAACGCCAGCTACCGTTTCGCCGATTGCTGGAAGGCCTTCATCACGCCCAAGTTTGGCGTCTACAACAATCACATGACCCTGGACTACAACGTCTACGCGGTGAGTAGCACCAGTGCCACGCAATACCAAGCATCGTCGCAGACCTATCCCAATCAGAACTATCCCGTACATGCTGGGACGGATGGCTTTGCCTTCATGACCCAGGTTGATCTGGGCCTGGATTGGCAGGTCACACGGCACGTCTCGACCCAACTCGGCTATCGCGTGGTGGCCGTGACGGGCATGGGTTTGGCAGACAACCAGATCCCGTTCTATGGCAATGACACGCAAGCCATTGCCGACATCGATCGCAACGGCAGTTTGATCTTGCACGGTGCCTTCGGCGGTTTGACCTTCAGTTGGTAAGCATTCCGAGTAGAATCGCGCCATCCCTGGGCAGTCGTACTCAAGTGCGACTGCCCAGGGTGTTTTTTTGGGCATTCAAGGCGACCCTTCGCAGATGGCCTGGAACTCGGGATCTCGACGAAGTGGTTCAAAGTCAGGCTCTTGATCGATCAGGAGGCGGTAGTTGGGATCCAGAGCCAAGGCCTGTTCAAGATAGGCCAGGGCGGGCCGTTTGTCGCCGGCCACGCTGTGGTAACAGGCCAGATTGTAGCGAATCAGCGGTTCGTCGGTGTCGGCGGCCACGGCGGTTTCCAGGGCCTTGATCGCCAGATCAATGCGCCCGCTGCGCTTGTGGCACCACCCCAAGGCCAGCAGAACCTGAACATTCTCCGGCTCCAACTCGGCCACCTTGCGAAGCGGCACGACGGCATCCGCGTACCGCTCTAGTGATTGCAAGGCCTCGCCTTGGAGATACAAGGTCCGCGCGTCGGAATTGGCGGCCTCACCCAGTCGGCCAAGCGCATGGAGGGCCTGCTGGGGCATCCCAATCTCCAGGTAGCCCTCCGCCTGATTCTGAAGCTTCATGCGACGAATTCGATCTTCTTTGGACGTAGTCACAAGAGTATCCACCGCCACGAAATAAATGGACTCAACTAATTATAGCCGGTTGCGCCAATAAGCCCAAATGGTTTGAAAAAAAATGCGGGGGGCGGGGCCGAAATTTCCCTTGAACCTTGAACCTTGCCTGGTGAAAGGGAGACCTTCGGTCGGCGGTGTGGCTCGGTCGGAGACCGGCCACAACAAGGGTCGGCCATATAACAAGGCCATTTTTCGGCTCTTCCGGTTTTAGGTGCAGAAGTAGGGTGGGGAGAGTGAAACGAGCCCCACCAAAAGTGGACCGCAACGGAATTGGTGGGGCTCGCTGCGCTCTCCCCACCCTACAATTATTCGCGTTCCGCACCTAGAACCGGAAGAGCCCATTTTTCCTTCCTCTGGCTTTATGAGGTTAAAATGGGTAGAATGATTATTCGGCCCTCTTTCCGCGCACCAACTTTGAGTCCCCTCCGATGGATATGGATCTGAACTCGGCTTCGCTCTCGCCGGTTGAGCAGATTGCCCTGAACACCTCGCCCTACGATCGCCCCTATTACCCGGCGACCGAGAAGATTCCAGTCCTCACGGTGGGCAATTTTCCCGCCCTGGGAAAACTTGTCGCCATGCGGTTCCTGGAATGGGTGCAGTCGAACCCGGGCGGCGTGATCGCGTTGCCGACGGGCAAGACGCCGGAACACTTCATCCATTGGGTTACCCATCTGCTCAAGACATGGGACGAACCCGCCACCCAAGCCATGCTGCAAGAGTCGGGCATCGACCCGAGCCGCAAGCCGGAGATGCGAGGGCTGCACTTTGTGCAGATCGACGAGTTCTATCCGATTCACCCCTCGCAGAAGAACAGCTTCTATTCCTACGTGAATAAGTTTTACCTGGACGGCTTTCAGCTCGATCCGGCCAAGGCCCTGTTGATGAACTGTGCGGAGATTGGGCTCGAGCGCGACCAGACGCTTGACTCGGTCTGGCCGCTGGGCCGCGTCGATTTGAGCCTGCGGACCCGCCAGGCGGAGACCGGGCCGGAAAAGACCCAGCAGGCCGTACTCCGACGGGTGGATCAGTGGTGCCAAGAGTTTGAGCAGCGAATCCGCGACCTCGGCGGCATCGGCTTCTTCCTTGGCGGCATCGGACCGGACGGGCATATCGGCTTCAATATCCGCGGTTCCGACCATTTCTCCACCACCCGGCTGATGGCCACCAACTACGAGACTCAGGCGGCCGCGGCCACCGATCTGGGCGGATTGGAGGTCGCGAGGAACCGACTCGTGATCACCATCGGATTAGGCACCCTTACCGCGAACCCAAACTGCGCGGCAATCATCATGGCGGCGGGCGAGGCGAAGGCGGGCATCGTGGCCGACGCCGTGCAAGATCCCGCGAGCGTGTTGATTCCCGCCAGTGCCTTGCGATGCCTGCCGGCGGCGCGATTCTATCTGACCCAAGGTGCCGCGCGCAATCTCCGCGAGCGGCAGGTCCGGTTGCTCACGCGCTGCGAGCATGCCCAGGATGTGCAGGTGGAATGGGCCCTGGTCGATCTGGCCGTTGCACGGGAGAAGCGAATCCTCGATCTGACCGAGCCCGACGTGCAGTCGGACCCCATTGCACGCGAGACCGTCGCACGTCGGCCGGAGTGCCTGGAAACACTGAAGACGATGGTTTACTCGGGACTGGTCGCCAAGATCGAGGCCGGGAGTCAGCGGCAGCAGAACGTCCGATTTTTGCACACGGAGCCGCACCACGACGACCTCATGCTCGGCTGCCTCCCCTACATCGTCCGCAACATCCGCGATGCGACCAATGTTCATAACTTCGTGACGCTGACGAGCGGTTTCACCGCCGTTACCAACCAATACATGCTGGCACAATTCCAGCGTCTGAAATCGTTTCTGGGCACGCCAAAATTTGTCAGGCTCCATACGGAAGGGTACTTCGAGCCGAACAACTTGCATGGCCGCAATCGCGATATATGGCAGTATCTCGACGGCATCGCCGCCCACAATGTGGACATGCGCGACGAAGGGGCCGCGCGGCGGATGCTCCGAAACCTACTCGAAGCCTACGACGAAACCGATGTCCACGTCATCGCTGATCGCATTGAGGAACTGGAACATTACTTCCGCACGATCTACCCGGGCAAGAAAGACCTTGGGGTCATTCAGGGCATCAAGGGGATGTGCCGCGAGTGGGAGGCCGAGTGTCTTTGGGGTTATTTCGGTTGGGAGTCGTCGCACATCAATCACCTGCGGCTCGGCTTCTACACGGGCGACATCTTCTCGCCCACGCCGACCGTGGAACGCGACGTACTCCCGATCGTCAAGCTGCTCGAGCAGACGCGGCCCGACGTGATCTCCGTCGCCTTCGATCCCGAGGCGAGCGGACCGGACACCCATTACAAGGTTCTTCAGGCAGTCAATGAGGCGACGCAGCAATATGCCCATAAGAGCGGCTACCGCGACCTCCGCGTGATCGGCTACCGTAACGTCTGGTATCGCTTTCATCCGGCCGAAGCGAATCTCTATGTCCCGGTCTCGCTGAACATGTTCTCGGTGATGGAGACGGCGTTCATGAACACGTTCGTCTCCCAGCGGGACGCCTCGTTCCCCAGCCACGAATTGGATGGCCCGTTCTGCGCCTTGGCCCAGAAGATCCAGGTACAGCAGTATCAGGTCATGAAGACCTGCCTCGGCCGCGAATGGTTTGCCGAGCATTCCAGCCCCTTGATCCGTGCCGTTCGCGGCCTGGTTTTCCTCCGCGAGATGGGTCTGGAGGAGTTCTCTCACACCGCCCGAAAGCTGCGCGAGGCGGCAGAAGCCGTGCGGGAGTGAGGAGGGG
>JBAWVO010000243.1:0-9764 GCA_037147235.1 Planctomycetota bacterium
GGCAACACATCGCCGTAACTCCTTACACAACAAGCGACAGTGCCATTCGTGGCTGGCACCTTTCTTTCCTTGAAACGCCTAACCTCTGCCGTTACTTTTGTTGCGCCCATGTTGCCGTTGTGGCACTTGGCCGTCGCGTAGCGACGATGTGACGGTAGCCGTGGGTTTCAACCCACAGAAAGCGTCCCCCAAATTCATTTTTCGTCGCGTAGCGACGGCTGAAATTGACCGAACCAACTTGCCAACGCGAACTCAATCGTCGCTACGCGACGAGCGGAATTTGCTGGGCACCCCAACCCGTGGGTTGAAACCCACGGCTACCATCATAACGTCGCTACGCGACGAATACAGCGACGAACCTGCGCAACAAACGGCTAACACACCATTGCCCTCAGATTACCGAACTTCTCGGCGTTTCATCAGGCCAGGCACAGGCCGCAGTGGCGAAGAATCTTCTCGATCACCGCGCCTTGCGGCGGTTCAATGAAGGCAATGACTCTCATATGGCCGTGACACTTAGGACATTCCAGCGGGTCAATCTCATAAACCCGCTTGATGAGCATGGCCCAGGTCTGGCTCGCGCGGCGGGGGGTTGGGGAGTGGTCGTTGATGCCCTCACCCCCTGCCCCTCTCCCGAGTTCGGGCGAGGGGAGAATGGCAGCCGCTTTCCGGCGCATGCCGCGGGCCTTGTTGGAATACCAGCCATAATAACGGATCAAGTGCGAACCCTTGGGGGGAACGTGTTGCGTGACTAACCAAGGAACGAGTTCGGCGAGGGTCTCCTGACCCCGCCGAAACGTCGGACCGAAGGTCTCCCGGTAAATTGGAGACCTTCGGTCGGTGGCGTGGCTCGGTCGGAGACCGGCCACAACAAGGCGTTGACATGCCGTGGCGTTGACATGCCGAGTAAAGCGGCCGGGGTGCTGTCCACCGGGTCTGAATTCTGGTATGATAGAGGGAAAGGCCGATGAATCTTATGAGGGGAAATTGTATGAAGGCTCTGTCGAGGACCGGTTGGGCCGGCTTGCTAGGGGTGCTGTTGTGCTTCGTTACCCCTCTTTATGGTGGGGATAATGAGGCCGCTACCCGCCAGTATAGTGTGGCCGTTCGCCTTCAAAACGGTGAAGCGTACGATCTTGCCACCGACGCTTGGGGAAGTTTCATCAAGGCTTATCCCACGGACTCGCGTGTCACCCAGGCGAGGCACTACCAGGGCGTCTGCCACTTTTTTACGGCCGTCAGCGCGTTGGATGCCAAGCAAACCGACGCGGCCCTCAAGTCGTTTGACGCGGCACAGCAGAGTTTTGACGCAGTCATTAAGGCGGCACCAAGACTGGAACTGCTGGAGGATACCTACCTATATCTTGGACTCTCCCGGTTCAAACGTGCCGAAATCGAACCTGCGGATGGGGCCGTCAAGCAATACGAAGCTGCCGCAGCCACGCTCGAAACCCTGCTAAAGAGCTATCCGCAAAGCAAGAACTTGGCTCAAGTGCTTTACACTCGGGGTGACTGCGCGTATCACCTCGGCCAGAAAGCCGACGCGGTGCGGTTCTACAGTCAGGCCCTGACCAAATCGCCGAACGAGAAGCTTGAGCCGGCGATTATGTACGCATTGGGAGTTGCCCAGGAAGAACTCAAGCAGTGGGAGGCCGCCGGCAAGACCTACGACGACTATTTGAAGAAATACCTCGCCCAGCGCAATGCCAGCGAAATCATCATGCGTCGGGGAGAAACCCTGTTTGCGATCCACCAGTACCAACCTGCTGCCGAATGGCTGGCGAACGCCGCCGCCCGGCCAGGTTTTGAATCGGCCGACTATGCCACCCTACGGCAGGCGGTAGCCCTGGCTCAACTTGGAAAACAGGCGGAAGCGGGCGATATTCTGGCCGATATTTTCGTGAAGTTTCCCAACTCAACGCGATTTTCCGTCGTGCTGAAGACGGGCCATGCCTTGGCCCGCGGCCTTATCCGAGACAACAAACCGGCGGAGGCCATCGCCTTGGTCGAGAAGCTTTTACCGCGTGCCGAAGAACGGGAAGGGGCCGCCGCCTTGTTCATGGATCGCGCCGACGCCGTGGCTGCCATTCCCGCTCGCCGGGCTGAATCGGTTGCTTTGTATGCAGCATTGGCTGGCAAATTCCCCAAAGACCCGGTAGCTCCCCAGGCCCTCTATCTGGCTGGCTACGGAGCGATGACCCAGGGGAATTACGCCGCCGCGCTACAGTATGCCGATGCCTTCCTCGCCGCCTATCCGACCCACGAATTGGTGCCCGACATCCGCTATGTTGCGGCTGAGAGCCGGCTGCAACTGGGTAAATATGATGAGGCGGAAAAGCTCTACGCCGAACTGCTGCAAAAGTATCCGCAGCATCCCGACGCTGAAAATTGGAAGGTTCGTCAGGGCACCTCACTCAATTTACAGAAGAAGTATCCCGAGGTGGTCGCCCTGTTGCAACCGCTGGTCGGTCAGATCAAGAGTGTGGATGCCCGGGCCGAGGCCCTCTTTCTTATCGGCAGCAGCCTGGCCGAGCAGAAACAGTTCGACGAGGCCGTGCCGTTGCTCGAGGCTGCGATTGCCGCTTCGCCCCGCTGGCGTCAGGCCGACGAGACACTGTTGGTGCTGGGCCAAGCCTATTACCGGCAGAAGAACCCGGCCAAGGCAAAGGCCGATGAAACCCTAAAGAAGCTGATTGCCGAGTTCCCTCAGAGCAAGGTTCTCGATCGCGCCCACTTTTATCTCGGGGAACACGCCACGGCGGCCAACGATCTCAAGTCGGCCGAGGTCGAGTATCGCCTACTTGTGGAAAAATGGCCGGCCAGTCCCTTGCTGTCTTACGCCTTACGAGGGCTGGGCTGGGCACTTTTCGATCAGAAAGAGTTTGCCGCGGCGGAAGATGCGTTCAACACCCTGGTCGAGAAATATCCCGATCAGAAGCTGAAACTCCGCAGTCTTTACGCCCGCGGTCTGGCACGGCATCATTTGGGTAAGTTCAGCGAGGCGGCCGCTGACTTCCAGTCGCTTTTGGCTGCCGGCGGGATCGAATTGGTCGAAAAGTCCGATGCGCGTTATGTGCTGGGGCTTTGTCTCGTTGGCCAGAAGAAGTCCGTAGAAGCGGTGGCCGCGCTTCGATCGCTGTTAAGCGAAGATCCAAAGTATGCCATGGCCGATAAGGCCTATTACGAGTTGGCTTGGGCCTTGAAATCGGCCGGCCAGGAAAAGGAAGCGGTTGACGTCTTTGCCGAGTTGCTCAAGCAGTGTCCCGAGAGTCCCTATGTGGGCGAGAGCCAGTTTTGCGTGGGGGAAGCGGCCTACAAAGACGGCAAGTATCAGGCGGCTGCTGCGGCCTACGCGGCGGCGATGGAAAAAGCCGGCAAGAGCGACCTGGGCGAGAAATCGGCCCACAAGCTCGGCTGGGCCTACTATCGCCTTGGCAGCGAGGCCGATGCCCAGCAGACATTTAGCTATCAGCGAACCACTTGGCCCAAAGGCCTCCTGGCCGCCGATGCCGCATTCATGGAGGCGGAGTGCCTCTTCAAACAAAAGAAATACAGTGATGCCCTGACGGCTTACGAGCGGGCGAAAGGCATGTCGTCGCCGGATTTCCAGGTTCTTTCGCTGCTGCACAGTGCCCAGGCGATGGACACCCTGGCCCTGGCCATGCATCGTCCCGATCAGGAGAACCAGCGCAAGGAAACTTGGCAGAAGGGGTTGGCAATTCTCGACCGCTTGGTCAAGGAGAGTCCCGAGACGGCCTATCTGCCCGAGGCTTTGTACGAGCGCGGTTGGGCCTTGCAGAATCTCGGCCGCTTTGACGAGGCCATGGGCGAGTATCAGCAGGTCCTGACCAAGAGCAACGCCGAGCCTGCCGCGCGCGCGCAGTTCATGATTGGCCAGATCCAGTTTCAGCAGAAGAAGCATGGCGATGCCGTGAAAAGCTTTTACCTTGTCCTTTACGGATACCCCTATCCGCAATGGCAGGCCGACGCTGCCTTCGAGGCCGCCAAGTGCTTTGAAGCCTTGCATAAGAAGTCGCAAGCCATCAAACAGTATCAAGAGTTGATCGAGAAGTTTCCCCAAAGCGACAAAGTGACCGCGGCGAAGTCGCGACTGGAAGCACTCCAGAGAGATTGACCGCCTCGGTGTAATTGCAGGCGATACCTAGAGAAGGAAGAGCCAGGTTTTCCCATGTCGTACAGTAATCATCTTCTTCGTTGGACCGTGGCCGGTCGTTGGATCGCCACGCTGGGCATTGGCGTTGTTGTGGCCCTGGGCTATGCCCTCTTCCGGCCGGCTCATGCCCAGAACACCGGGCCTGATTTGCCCAAGCTGGCGGCCGGAAAGGCGGCAACCGCGGCAGAGAAGAACTCCGCGGCTCCTCCGGCCAAGGCTGATGGCGGCAGTCTGCTGACCCCGCAGGAAATCGCCGCCAAGGCTGCCGGTGACACTAGCGGCAGTGATTTGGAGAAGAAAGAAACCTCGACGCCCAAGGAGGCCGACACCGGATCGGTTCTCCGCGATATCAAGTGGCTCAGCCCGCACATGTGGGCCTTTTATGCTATCTGGTTCGTTTCGATCATTGCCGTCGCGTTTGCCGTGGAACGCCTTCTAGGACTACGGCGGAGCAAGATCCTGCCCGCTGATTTGGCTGCCGGACTGAGGGCCTTGGCCAGTCGCAAGGGCGAGCTTGATCTCCGTCATGCCCAGCGGCTTTGCAAGCAATATCCGTCCTCGGCGGCGGTGGTCGTGCGGGCCATGTTGGCCAAGGTGGGGCGGCCGCTTCCCGAGGTCGAGCAGGCCATGACCGATGCCTGCGAACATGAGGCCAGTCGACTTTACACCAACGTCCGGGTGCAGAATTTGGCGTTCAACGTGGCCCCGATGCTGGGGCTGGCCGGAACCGTACACGGCATGATCCTCTGCTTCTACACCACGGCCCACATGCCGGTAGGACTGAACAAGATGGACCAGTTGGCAACCGGCATTTACGCGGCCTTGATCTGCACGCTGGCCGGGCTGATCGTAGCGATTCCGGCCGGCATTTTATCCCACTATTTTGAAGGTCGAATTCTGAAAATGTTCCAGCAAATCGAGGATTTGGCTCGCGCGCTCGTGCCGCACCTCGAGCGTTTTGAAGGGCGTTCACGCCACTCGGCCGCGGGTGACAAGCCGTCGCTAGCCGTCACGAGCATCGAGATGCCCCGCGATGACGATCTCGATGACGACGATGATGATGATGATGACCCTCTGCCTGCTCCTAAACCGATCAAGATGGAGGGCCGACCATGAGCATTATTGTAGCAGGCACACTCCGTGTGCCGTCCGCCCTAGGTACAAGCGGCATGATTTTGAGAAACCCATACCGAGACCGTTGGCTTCGGGCAGGCGGCACACGGAGTGTGCCTGCTACTTTGTGTACTTGCTACCCCCCACGCACCAGGAGTCCCCAACCATGGCGGTAAAGATCAAAAAAGGGAGCGAAATGATGCAGATCCCCGTGGTCCCGCTGGTCGACACGGTGTTTAATCTGCTGATCTTCTTTCTTGTGGCTACCAAGGTCGCCGAGGCTGAAAGGGAACTCCCCATCAGGGCACCCTATGCCGGCGAGGCCCAGGCGATCACCGTGCGGCCAGCGGAGATGATTATCAACATCGATCAAAAGGGCCACTATTTCATCGGCGATCTGCCTGCTTCGCTGCACGAACTGAACATCGCGCTGCACAATGCCTGGCTTACCAGCCGAGGCCGCCTGCCGGTCACTTTGCGTGCCGATGAACGTTGCCCATGGAAATTCGTCGTGCAGGTCATCGACTGTTGTAAAAAGAACAAGGTGCGCGATTATCACGTGACCACAAAGAACGCCGCGACGGATGGTAAACCACCTTAAAGGATGCTTCGATCATGGTGGAAAGAACATCTTCCCTGAAACCTCTCGACCGACCCCGGCGGGCTGACCTTGACGAGCAGCTCTGGCCGATCGTCTGCGCGACAATGATTCTGGTGGGAATCCTTGGCGTCGTTGTTGCCGTCAACAGCGATTTCGACGAGGATCGTCTGTTTCTGAGCGGCTACACGTATCTTGCCGGCTTGGCGGTTGCGGCGGTACTCTTGATCTTCATTGCCTCGCTGCTCAAGGGTGCGGCTCGTCGCACGGCCGAACTGACCATGGTGCTCAGCCTTGCTTTGCACGCGGGTGCCGGGGTGGGTGCTTTTTATCTTTTTACCATTCCACTAAGCGAATCAAACTCCTTGGACGCGGTGCGTGATGCCAGGCCGGAATTCGATGATGAACCGCCTCCTTCCGACGATCTTTTGGCCCAGGAGGAGCAGGGGACCGAACAAGCCTTTGAAAAAGTGGTGGCCACGACCCTTCGTGAGCAGGCACCACCGGCCGCTCAACTCCAGCCGCACAATATGTCGCGTCCCGCGCCCGCAGCCGATATCCGTCGCGCACCCAATGCCGAGATCACGCCTCTTGGCGTGGGTGGAGTTCCCGAACCGAGTGGTCCGTTGAACATTCGCCGGCCAGACGCTGCCAAGATCGAAGAAGCCAAGCCGATCGAGGCCTTGGCCATGGTTCGGCAAAAGGGCGACGAATTGCCGCTCCCCAAGACGGAGGCACCCGCTCCCGTCGCCATGCCCGAGGCTCCTAAAGAATCGCCCAAAATCCCCGATTCCGCACCAATCCAAGCGGACAAGATTGATTGGGCCTCCGTGGCCAAAAAGGCGGCCGCGCCAAATAATGAGCCGCTCCCGCCGCCGCACAAGATGGCACGGGTCGAGGTCCAGCCCGGCGAACCGCTCCCCTCGAAGGACGTTGTCGCCCAGCTTCCCTCACTGGCACCGTCGCAAACTTCCAACGCCCTGTCAGGCCCCGAAGCGGCTGACCAAATTACGCAACAAGGCAGCACGTTAGAGCGATCCATGCGCGACGGTGCCCCACTCCCTTCGACCGTTGTCCCGGATGCCGGTCTGTCGGCCCAATCTCCTGCCGCTCCGGGCGGTTCCCCGCCCAGTCGGTTGGAAGCCGTTTCGACCGTTCCGGTGGAGAAGTCGGATAGTTCACGGGCACCGCTGGGTTCCACGATTGCCTCGGGCGGTGCCCAGGATTTCGGTCGAGGATCGACACTTTTACCATCGCGGCGCGGCGCAATTGGCGGTCGCGGCAAAGCCCAGCCTTCGATCGAAGGCGACTCGCCCGAGGATCCCTCGGAAGTCCGCTCCGGAGCACCTGGATCCGATCTCAGCCGAGGTCTCTCCCTGCCGTCCGCACCAGCCCGCCGAGCAATCGCATCACAAACGGAAGACGGCGGTTCCGGCCCCAGTGCCAGCTTTGCGGCTAGGTTACCGCGGACCCAGGGAGAGATGGGATTGAATCTTCCCACGGCCGCGAAAATCGTCGAGAACACGACCCTCTCCGGGGCCGGCGGAGCCGCATCCAATCCCGGTGGACAGACCAGTACGCTCGATGTCGGCCAGCGTATTGCCATACGTCGCACCGCAGGCAGCGGCACTCCGCGAGGTGTATCCCGCGAAGTCGCCGCGTCGGGAGTGGGCGTAGGCGACACATTGGGCGGCAACGACACGATCGCCCGTGGTAACGTGGCAGCGGCCGTCGGTCGTGGACTTGGCGGACCACGCCGCATCGAGCAGGGAACTCCCGAAGGCGACGACGCTAGCGATAGCATACCCCGTGCTAGGTCGGAGGGTTTCGCTCCGCGTCCGACGGCTACTCTCGTAGGACCTGTTGCCGGTACGGCGAACGTGACCAGCGGGCCAATGCTTGCCGGCACGTCACGAAGCTCCAGAATTGGACCAAGCTTGTCGATTGGTGGCATCGGGCGACAGGAGAGTTTCGGCCAAGGCATTGGCTCACGTCCTTCCGGCCAGGTCGAACCGACGGAAATCGCCGCGCAGACCGGCGTCACTTCGCCGCAGTCGTCGGGGGTCAGTGGCCGTAGCGGTCGAGGCGACGGAGAATTGGATCAAATCCTGTCCGGCGGTGGAGCAGGCGTTAGCCGTCCCAGCCGCGCCAGCAGTCAGGTCGTCATCAGCGGCCAGGTTCGTGAGCCGATGGAGCCGTTCCGCCGAGGTGCCGCGCATGGCGGTCTGATCCTTGGCGATTCCGCCGGCGGACAACTTACCGAGCCGGCCATTGAAAATGGATTAGAGTACTTCTCGCACACCCAATTCAACGACGGACACTGGAGCCTCCATGAGTTGCCCGAGGGTGTCGTCGCCGATCCCGCCTCGCTGGGCATTTTGCACGCCGACACGGCTGCCACCGGCTTGGCCCTCTTGACCTATCTCGGTGCTGGCTACAACCATCAAGATGAAAAATATCGCGACGTCGTTCGCCGTGGTGTGCAATGGCTGGTGAAACATCAACAGCCCAACGGTAGTCTGTCCTACCAAGGTTCCGAACCCACGCACTATTACAGTCATGGCATTGCCACGATGGCCCTCTGCGAGGCCTATGGCATGACCCAGGACCGCGAACTCCGCGAGCCGGCTCAGAAAGCAATCGATTTTATCGTCAAATCACAGGATCCCAGTCGCGGCGGTTGGCGCTACAAGTCGCAGGACGGCAGCGACACCTCGGTCACCGGTTGGCAACTCATGGCGTTGAAGAGTGCCCAGATGGCCGGTTTAGAAGTACCGCAGGAGACCTTGCGCAAGGTGAGCCATTGGCTCGATCTTGCCCAGGTACCCAACCGCGGCACCTACGTCTACAACCCTTGGAATTCCGATAGTGAGAATCCACTTGGCCGCGCCCCGAATGCCACGATGACCGCCCAGGCGATGCTCATGCGGATGTATCTAGGTCAGGACCGCCAGAACGCCTCGCTGGCCCAGGGAGCCGACTACTTGCTCACGCACCTACCTGAAGTGGGAACCCAGGAAACCGCAAAACGCGATTGTTACTACTGGTACTACGCCACTCAGGCCATGTATCACATGCAGGGCGACTATTGGAAAACCTGGGAAGCCCGGATCACGCCCCTTCTACGTGCCGGGCAGATCGATAGCGGTCCGCTCAAGGGGAGCTGGAGTCCCCGCGAGCCGGTCCCTGATAAGTGGAGCAGCCATGGCGGTCGGCACTACGTGACCAGTATGCACGTTATGACGCTGGAGTTCCGCTACTGGCACCTACCGCTCTTCCGCGAGCTGCGGAAGGAGTAGCGTGGGGCCTTGATCATAACCTTGCCAACTGCTGTCACTGCTAGCTCGACGTAGGGTGCGTGGAGCACGGATGCCCGCGAAATGGTGCGTTACGCGAACCGGTCTATTCCAGGGTAGACGTTCTCGAAGTATTGAGTCCGTGCGCAACGCACCATTTCCCGGGTGTTGGTTCGCTTCACGCACCCTACGGGTTGCCGTCACGGCTGGCAGTTGGCAAGGTTATGATCAAGGCCGTAGCGTGGTGTCGACGAGCGGTGGTCGTCTGGAGGAAATGGCATGTCGTGTCCTCAACTCACAGAAACGCGGCCCAGAACCGAAACAGGATACGAATTAAGATAGGTGTCACGTTATCTATAAGAGGATTTTCATAATGCCGAAACTAACCGACGAAATGCGTGAAGCACTACAGGACAAGACCCGTCAACCCGTCCAGGTGGAAGATGAGCAAACGCACAGGCAGTACGTTCTCTTGCCCCTTGAGGTCTATCAGCGCGTTCGGTCCATTTTTCGCAATGACGAATTCGACATATGGGGTATCCCCTTGACTGGCGTGACCACAACATGTAGTGTTTCAGGGTAT
>JBAWVO010000244.1:0-9760 GCA_037147235.1 Planctomycetota bacterium
GCCCCCTGTACAGTGTTCCTGGCAGGGCGGGCCCGAGTTCCTCCGATTCGCAGTCTTCGGGCAAGGCCAGGCCGACGATCAATCGCTTGCTGCTTTTCACCCAGACCGCAGCAAAGATACGGGTTTTGGGTTCACTGTTGGTCGTGAACTTGACATAAGTGTTGACTAGCTCGCTGCTAGCGTCGGGAGAAACAGCCAAGAGCAGCCGAGTTATTTGCATGAACTGCCCGCGAAGCTGTTCCCAGGCGGGCCCGCTTACCTTGGCAATCGTGCGTTGCGATAATTCGCCCATAGATAGGTTTCTCCCGCTGACAAGCGCCCATACCACCCTTCAAGGCGGTGACTTTGGCAGACCCATTCCTCCAGAGCGAGAATCATACTACGAATCGCGGCGGCAACAAAGACCCAATTCGGGCAGGCAGTGCTAGCAGTGCTTGCAAAAGACAGAATCGGCCTTCAGCCGCGAATGGTTGTCCCGCCGTTTGAAAACATTTTCAATCAGCCCCTGATGCCCTGCTCATCCCAAGACAGCCTGCCACAGCCTCCAGGATCGCCGCTAGAGCGTTCGCCGTCCGTACTGGCCAAATGCACCCTGCGCACGGAGGCCGTCAGACGCAATCCAAGAAAGCGTAGCGGGTTGTGGGGTCGGTTCGCGGTTAGGATTTACACACCTCCAAAGGGCGACTCGCGACTTTCGTTGACCAGCGACTTTTGCTCGCAGGGGAGTGCGCAACCGTTGCGCACCCCAGGTACGAGCGTGCCGTCCAAGATGGCCTGGAGGCAGGTCGGCCCTGATATTGTCCAGTGGAGGTTCGGTGCGAGTGTCAAATTTCCTGCGGGTCAAGAAAAACCGCCGGTTTTCTGGGTTTTTTACTGCGGCCGAACCGCTTCGCTGCGGCGGATCAGGGTGACCGACGCGTTCTCAGAAGGGGGGGTGATGGCTCCTTGCTACCAGCCTTCCCCGGCCCGCACCACCAGGCGCACAGGGCTGGCCGACGCCGGACGATCGTAACCGTCAATAAATCCCCATCCGGCATTCGGTTGGAAGGCCGAATGCCCGGAGAGGCTCCAGCAGGCTTTCAAAGAACTTGACCGATGGCGAAAAGGCCCACCGCGGCCTCCGATGTCGCCGGTTCAGAATTCCGCGTCCCAAAGAATCGCCGCATGACGCCCCAGCCCCGTGACGGCGCGACGGCCATCGGCACTAAGCGCCACATATTTCGGACGGCCTGCTGGGGCGCGGAATGAGAGAAGTTGCTTGCCAGTGTGAGCGTCCCAAAGAGTCGCTGTGCCGTCGCCATCATACTCAGCTTCTTTTCCTGCGTAGGGGTCTCTCGCGATCCAGCCACCGCTAGTTCGGTCCGGTGACAACGCCACAACAAAGGATCGGCCTCCTGTGCCGGTAAATATAAGTCTTCCGTCCGGCGTCATTGCCACACAACAGATTCGGCCTTTTCCACTAAGCACACGAAGCCTCGTGCCGGTCTTGGTGTCCCAAATGGTCGCGGTGCTGACATTGGAGCCCACAACTGCAATGCGGCCATCTGAACTAAGCGCAGCAGCACCGGGAGGGTCTGGACTAAAATCATGGCGATCACGGCATTCGAGAATCGTTCGGACAGACTTCCCGATTTCGGTGTTCCAGAGGACTGCTGTACCGTACTCATCCGCGCCGAGCAATCGGTGGCCATCTGCGCTGAGCGCCGCCCATTTCATGGGGTAGTTGCGTCCGTCGCTTCCTTTGAACACATGGACTTGCTTGCCGGTGTTGGCATCCCAGAGAATGGCGGTGTGGTCATCTGTTGAGGTGAAAGTGAACGCCAATCTGCCGTCCGCACTTAGCGCCGCAAAACAGTTTCCGTGTCGAGCGAAGGTGCGGAGACGCTCACCGGATTCGGCATCCCAGAGCACTTTTCCGACGAGAACCCGGCGACCATTCGCACTCAGGGCCGCGGCGTGAGGACCATATCCGTCTCCGGTGAATGCGTGGTGGAGTCGTTTGCCGTTATCTGCATTCCACAAAATGGCACTATTGTTCAGGCCAATCAGTACGCGATGGCCGTCCGCGCTGATGGCCACAGAGTAGATTCCGTCATAGTGCTCGAACTCCCTACCCTTTAACACGAACTCCTGGAGAATGCGGTTGGCGACCGGCACAGACCGTCCCGCAATGTTCAGGCGCGGATTGACGAAAATGAGCTCGTCTCTCTGTCCCCGCTCACCCCTAGTGCCTACTGCGACCTCCGCGGTAATCCTCCCCTGGCGCGATTGTTCGTTGAGCGACCGGGCTTCGTCGGCGGGAAGGCTAATCCAAGGATCCCAGACGTTGTCTCGGATTTCCTGATCCCAGGTGATTTCAATCGGCAGACGGCGCAGCCTAGCGTTATAGTTTGAAAGAACCAACCGTACTGAGCCGATCTCCATGCGACCAGTCGCCGCTATTTGCTTACGCCATCGTTCGACCGCGTCGTTCCATTCTGTGATCGCGTTATCGTCTTCCTCGTCGTAAGAAACGCGTGACAACGGCGCGTATAGCTTGGATGTCGCAGAAGGAATGGCACAGACCCTGCCCGAATCCTCCGGGAGTAGATTATAGAATGACAGTTCATCATCGTCGGAGCCTGCCACTGGCATGGCGGCGAAAATCGTTGTAGACAGACCGATCGCAAAGATTACAAATCGCAATGCGTTTCCTCCCGTGTCAGAATGCTATGCTGAAGAAGCACATCTGGGTCCCAATT
Source organism: Planctomycetota bacterium (assembly GCA_037147235.1). Classification (GTDB taxonomy): domain Bacteria; phylum Planctomycetota; class Planctomycetia; order Pirellulales; family Thermoguttaceae; genus JANXQG01. The sequence continues at coordinate 2,742 of JBAWVO010000244.1, forward strand.
GGCGATCGCATATGTGTGCGAATCGTGCGGTTGACCCAAACGTCATCGAACCAAGCAAATCAGGCGTCAGCATTCGATTATAGGCCATCCCCCCACGTCTGCCAACGCCGTCACTTACGAGGCAGTGGCGATACGACTCGCAGCCCGTTTTCGTCGCCGTCGGGCTTGGGCTTCGCGCGATTCTTCTACCCGCTGGTCCAAGCGGTGCTCAGGATGGGCGGCCACCCAGCGATCGGGCAGCAGGGCCTCCAGAGCAGATGTGTCGCGGGGGCGATGGCCGCACAGCATCCGAATTATTTCGTGACTGCTTGCCTGCGGCGGTCCAGGCACACCGACGCTTCGAAGGAAATTCACCGCTTTTGAAGGATGACCTTCATCAGCTTTTTGATCCCTGAATTGACCATCTTGGTCGGTTTGGGGCTCTTTTCGTTTCTCAGTAGCGTTCCTGGTGCCGTCCGCGTTGTGCGGAGCGGCCATGTTTCTCATCACATGGCCGCCTGCGGGCGGCCTATCAGGAGGTTCATTTCAATGGTTTGTTGTATTGCTTCGGATTCTGATTCCGATTCTCCCGATCCCCGTCCCCGCTTCTCCGTCGCGAAGTGCAAGGCCGTCTACAAAAAGATGATGCCTTCGATAAAAAAGCATGCACGCGGTGCCTTCAGATACCTCGACCCCGAGGCAAGGCAGGAGTGCGTGGAGCGAACTGCCCGGCAATGACAGCAGTTGGCAAGGTTATGATCAAGTCCTGCCGAACCCCAGACGTCGCAGACCGGGCCAGAGCAGCGAGGCATTCTCGCGTAGATATTGCCAGCGAAAGTAATACCGCCGAAAACATTTCGCCAGCAGCCACTCGATCCGCTCCGGCGTGAGGTGGTCGTACTTCAGCAGCGGCGTATATACGTTGAAACGGCTGTAATCGAGATCGGCCAGACGATCTCGCATCTGCGTGAAAAATGGCGTACCCGGATAGGGTGTGACCACATTGAAATTGGCGAACGTCGGGCCTAGGGCGATCGCATAGTCGCGGACGCGACGGATCGATGCTTCGGTATCTTCGGGGAACCCGATCATGAACCCGGCCACGGTGCGAATACCAAGCTCGCGGCAACTGGCAATGAAGGCGTGTTGCCGGTCCTGGTCGATTGTCTGCCGATGATAGTTCTCAAGCGTTGGTTCGCTGGAGGTTTCGATGCCGACCGTCACGCTCGTCAAACCGGCACGCTTCATCAATCGCAACATTTCCGGCGGCAAGAGTTCAATGCGGCTCTCAATCGAGAATTGAATCTTCCGTGGCAGCCTCGCAATCTGCTCGATGATGCGGGCGGTTCGCTCGCGACTGAGACCGAAAAGCGGATCGCGGAACTTGAACGATTGAAAGCCCCAACGGCGGATTCCGTGCTGGATTTCGTCAACGACCGCATCCGGATCGCGGAAGCGCGTGGTACTGTCCAGCACCAGATAGGGGCAATAGTTGCACTTGAAGCGGCAACCGCGACTGGCCTGGATCAATCCCGTGGGAAATCGCCAGAAATCGTAGCCAATGCGGAAACGCTCGGGACTGAGCAGCGACCAATCCGGCAACGGCAGGCGATCAAGATCTTCAATCACGCCTAACGGCACCTTGCCCCCGGGATGTTCGAGCACTTCGTCCAATCGCCAAAGCAACTGCTCGGCCTCGCCCTGCACCACCGTCACGCCAAGATCCTCGAATTCCTGCGACAGGGTGCTGGCAGTGGTGCCGACCACCAGCACCCGGGCTTTCGGCTCTTCAGCCAGCAGGCGGGCGATCACCTGCCGTTCCAAGTCGAGCGTGATCAGCGACGGGTTGAATACATAGAGATCGGCCCCTCGCGGCGGCTGATCGACGACGTACCTCACGCCATGCCCCAGTCGGGCGAAGACTGCCGCAAGATAGGCAAATAGCAAGGCCGCCGGCCGCCGGTCACGGCGGTAGAACGAGCGGACGATTGCATCTCGCGGCCCGCCCAACCCACGGTACATGCCCACACCAAAGCCGCCTGCAAAATCTTTGGAAACGTCGCGTTGGTGAGTATCCCATAGGAGAATTTTCATGGGACAAGAATCCGCTTGGAAAGCACACGGCCATCCGTGCCAAGCCGATAGTCAATCGCTCTCCACTTCACACGGTTGCCAAAAGCCGAGGCGATCAGCCCGAGCCATTGGACGAGAGCCACGGCCGGACTCGCCCAGATATGCCATCGCCGCACGCCGCGCAGCTCAGGCAGATTCTCCGGCGAGTAGACGGCGGCCAGACTTTGCATGGCCCAACCACGGTAGAACCCCAAGCCGTAAAGCAATCCAAGCACGATCGTCGGCAGCCAGGCAATCGATCGTTCTCCGAACATCGTGCAAGCCAGCAGCCCGAGTGAGGCGAGCCATGTCAGATTACCGACCGTCGCCGCAGCCAAGGCCAGCAGCCACCAGCGGAAAGCATAGTGCCGCGTAATGCGGTACTGCCGTCGCACGAAATCGAACATGCCAGACCAGTCGAAATCGACCGGCGAGGTTAATACGCAGGCCGGATCGAAGCGAACCTTCAGTCCACTGCGACGCAAACAGTTTGATGCCACCAAGTCGTCGCTGAGCATTCCATCCCAGGCTTGGTGGATATTCAACTGCTCGAACGTCTCACGGCGAATGGCCCAGGATCCGCCCCAGACAATATGGTGTGAATCGCGGCCCAGCACGGCCATCACATTACAGTTGATCGCACAGACCAGATGGTTCGGCACGGTTGGCTTTTGGGGAATGAGCCAGCGATAGCCGGTAGTCGCTCCGATTTGCGGCAGGTAATGTTTGTAGATCGCCGCGCGGACCCAATACGGTTTCGGCCGGCTGTCGGAATCGAAGAAAGCCAGATGGCGGATTTCCGGCGTCAAATCGGCCGTTGCCATGCGGAGATTATGGACCTTTTGGCCACAGCCCTCGGCCTGGCCGGCAACAAGCAGTCGTGCCGGTGTCTGCGGACATGCGGCCATCGCCCGGCGGATCATCTGGCAAGCGGGGTCGCTGGTATCTTCGACAATGAACGTGACTTCGTAGTCCGGATAGTCCTGGGTCAATAAAGCCCGCAGGTTCTCTTCCAGATTGGTGTCGTGTCCTTTGCAGGGCGAGAACACATGTACCCGGCCAGTGGGCGCATAGTAGGATAGTTTCTTCAGCCGAATCAGGGCACGACGGCGGTGTTCGTAGACATTGATCGCCACCAGCAGGGACTGCACGATAGCAGTGCCAGCGAGAAAGACATAAGCGATCAGCCAGAGCAAATCCATTTTTGCCGCAATCCCGTGCGTGTCTCGCGGAAAAAACCCGGCATCCATTGCCGAGTTTCGAGGATCATAAGATAGCTAACCGGGGAATTTTAGTCAAGATCAAGGCCCGCGAACAAATGCCCGCGAAACTCGCCCTCTTCCTCCCCCCTGCCAAGACTAATCTTCCGACAGAAAAATTAGGGACAGAAAAATGGGAAGAATTAGTGAATCGAGCTGGCGGCATTCTGGAAAAGGCTGTTCGTTTTCGTTCCAAATGTCATGATTGCCACAAAGCAGACCATGATGATCATGGCCATCATGACGGCATATTCAACAGCGGTTGGACCGTCTTCCGCAACCAGAAACGACCATGTGGCCAAAGCAAATTTTCTCATCGATGTGCCCCTGTCCTGCGCGGACAACAGATAACGCGAAACGCTACGTTTACCTCCCACGAAGCGGGATCCCTTTTCGGTTCCCTGATCGAGCCGTCGATCAGGCGGCATCTATCGCTCCGAATCATTGTGCGCACAAACCTACCTAATTGACCCTAGCTTTAGGGAAACCCGTGGTCAACAAAGCACGTGATAAATTATGGACTTTTGCGGCTTTTCGTACTTCTTGCACGGACCCCGTCGCTAGATCCGTTATTACTGGATCAAAGCCCCCTTCCTCAAGCCGCTCTCTCGCTGAACGTCTCGATCTCCAATCGCACCAGTTCCACCACCAGCTCAGCCGGCGATTGCGGGCGCCGTAGCGGATCCTTGGCCAGCATCCGATGCACAAGTTCGGCCACGCGCGGCGGCACATGGGGCGCCAGGCGGCAAAGATTCGGGGGGGCTGTCTGTTTGTGCTCGACAGCCATTTGTTCGAGCGTCGCGCCTTCCAACGGCAACCGCCCGGCGAGCAACTGATAGAGCACGACGCCCAAGCTATAAATGTCGCTGCGGATGTCTGGACGATAGGTGGAACGGACATGCTCCGGGGCAAGGTAATACCCGGTACCGGCAATCGTCCGCGAGACTTCAGCACTCTCATCGCGATGCCGCGCGAAGCCGAGATCCAAAAGTGTTACGTGTCCCTGCGGTGAAAGGAAAATGTTGCTCGGTTTGACATCGCCATGCATCCAGCCCGCCTGGTCCAACGCACCCATTGCCTCGGCCGTTTGCCGGGCGATCCACAACACGGCCGGCGGATCGAGCAAGCGTCGTGCTGCCGTGTAGTCCTGGAGCGTGGCACCCTCCAACCACGGCATGACCAGAAATTGCGGTATGTGCTTGAGGTGCGATTCCAGGATTGCAATCAGGTGCGGATGTGAAACCTGACGGCCAACCAGGGCCTCCTGGGAGAGCATTTCGATGGCCACGTGGTCTTGCTGCCGACTTTCATGCAGCATTTTGACCGCATAAGCAGCCGCGCCGATGGATGCATTCACAGGGCGAGCGCGATAGACACTGGCCCACTGCCCATGCCTAACCCGTTCTAGCAATCGCCAGGTGCCAACTTGGGATTCCATACCGGTTCCATCGGTTTTTCCGACAGGGTAAATGAAGGCAGTCTTGCGGAAGGGCAAGGTAGGGAAGTTGCGTTGGCTTTTTCGGCTTCCGTCAGGTGGCCGAACCCGGACTGTACCGGCTGATTCTGAGATCACCTTCGACGCAGACATCTTGACGGGCATGGCGTGGTTCGGGTAGTGTCCAAACAGGCCAACCGATAGTTGACTCGCAGTGCTGTACCGACAAAACATAGTTTCTTCTAAGCCTATCTGCAATAAAGACTTAGGTTTGTGTTAGCCAAGAAGGTTTTAATAGTGGTTGTGACCGGTCTCCTGACCGAGCCACACCCCCAGTTTAGCATTTTTAATAGAAAACCGCCATGACCCCACGCCAACGTGTCCTCGCCGCCTTGAATCATCAGCAGCCTGATCGCGTGCCGATCGATTTCGGGGCGCATCGTTCTTCGGGCATTGCCGCAATCGCCTATCGCAAGCTGCGCAAGGCATTGGGGTTGCCCGAGCGGCCAATCCGCGTCTACGACCCGGTGCAGCAACTGGCGGTCATCGATGAAGACGTCCTGGAGCGGTTCCGTGTCGATACGATCGAGTTGGGTCGAGGGTTCGCGCTGGATGATAAGGATTGGGCCGACTGGATCCTGCCGGACGGTTCCCCCTGTCAGATGCCTGCTTGGGCCTCGCCCGAGCGAGAGCCGGGTGAGTGGGTCATTCGCTCGAAAAGCAGCGGCCGTGTGCTGGCGAAGATGCCCGACGGGGCACTCTATTTCGAGCAGTGCTACTGGCCGTTCCTGGAAAGCGACGACTTGGATCGGCTGCCGGAGGCATTGGCCGAAAACATGTGGTGTGCGATCCAGTCACCGCCTGGGCCGTTGGTTTCCGGGCCGGATGGGCTGCGGCTCTTTGCCGAAGGGGCCAAGGCCCTGCGGGCACGGACGGATCGGGCCATCGTCGGCCTCTTCGGTGGCAATTTATTGGAGGTCGGGCAGTTCCTTTACCGCATCGACAATTTCCTCATGCTGTTGGCCGCCGACACGGATCGGGCCAATGAGTTTCTCGATCGGCTCGTCGAGATCCATCTGGCGAACCTAGAAAAGTATCTTGCGGCCGTAGGCCCGTATATTGACATCATCGTCTTCGGCGACGACCTGGGGATGCAGAACGGGCCGCAGATGTCGCGGGCCATGTACCGCGAGATGTTCATGCCACGGCACGCTCGCTTATGGAAGCGCGCGAAGGAGTTGGCCGACATCAAGGTCATGCTTCACTCCTGCGGCGGCATTCGGCCGCTGTTGCCGGATCTGATTGAAGCCGGCCTCGACGCAGTGAATCCCGTGCAGATCACCTGCGCCGGCATGGACGCGGCTGGGTTAAAAGTTGACTTTGGCGAAAAAATCACCTTCTGGGGCGGCGGTTGTGACACGCGGTTCGTGCTCTCCAAGGCCCCGCGGGAGGACATCCAGCAGCACGTTCGCCGGCAGGCCGAGATATTGAACCGCAACGGTGGTTTCGTTTTCCAGCAGGTCCATAACATCCTGGCCGACGTCCCGCCGGAGAATGTCATCGCAATGTTTGACGCGCTGGGGCGGTAATTGCTATAATTCGAGAGAAAGGTCACATATTCATTACGGGAGTAGCGGATGCAGGCAGTCAAAGCGACTATTAAGAACGGCAATGTAACCCTGGAGCAGCCGGTAGACATCAAAGGCCCGGTCGAGGCGATTGTCATTGTACTCGATCCCGATCCTTGGAATGTTTTGGTTTGCGATCCTCGGCCGCGCCCGGCACTCTTGAAAGCAAGTAATGAGGCTCTGGAAGAGTTCCTTAGCGGGCAAACCACGCTTCTCGATCCGGACAACTTGACGTGAACTCTGTAGCGACGAAGCGATTCTGGAAGTTATACCATGCGCTGCCCGTCGAGGTACGGGCACAGGCACGCGACGCTTTCAATCTTTTTACTGCGGACCCGACCCATCCCGGGCTTTCACTCGAGCGTTTGCGTTGCGATCCCGACTCATGGGCAGTGCGGGTAAGCCGGAACTATCGAGCGGTTGCGCGGAAACAGGGAGAGACGATGGTCTGGTATTGGATCGGGGCGCACACCGATTTCGATCACCACTTCCCGGTGTAACTAGGTTCGGCGCGGGTCTCCTGACCCCGCCGAAACGTCCGACCGAAAGTCTCCTGCCATGAGTTGCTTAGTAAAGGGTAGCCTACAGAACTTACTTTCTTGACTG